>NZ_JBFAIS010000026.1:0-129804 GCF_040654795.1 Streptomyces sp. NPDC050617
CGGCGGGTGTCGACGAGGACGACGGCGCCGATGGCGCCGCGGACCAGGTCGTCCCACATGAACCAGAAGCGGTCCTGGCCGGGCGTGCCGAACAGGTACAGGATCAGGTCCTGGTCCAAGGTGATGCGGCCGAAGTCCATGGCCACCGTCGTGGTGGTCTTGTCCGGCGCGTGCGTCAAGTCGTCGATCCCCGCCGAGGCGGAGGTCATCACGGCTTCGGTGCGCAGCGGGTTGATCTCCGAGACCGCGCCGACGAAGGTCGTCTTGCCCACGCCGAAGCCTCCCGCCACCACGATCTTCGCGGAGGTGGTGGAGCGGGCAGGTGGCTCGCCGCTAGAGCTTCCGAAGTCCACTGAGCACCCTTTCGAGCAGTGTCACGTCAGGCTGGCCGCCGGCGGACTCGTCGCCGCCGGGCTGATGGATGGCGACGAGCCCGGCCTCTGCCAAGTCGGCAACGAGGATGCGGGCCACGCCGAGGGGGATGGTGAGGAGTGCGGAGATCTCGGCGACCGACTTGATCTCGCGGCACAGGTGGCAGATGCGCTGGTGTTCCGGCAACTGCCCGTGGAGCTGGGCGGGCTGGGCCGTGGTGTGCACCAGCGCCTCTATGGCGAGCTGGTAGCGCGGCCGGGTCCGGCCGCCGGTCATGGCGTACGGCCTGACCAGCGGGGCGTCCCCGTCGCCCGCGGCCGACGGGGGCTCCGGCGCGTACCACGCCGGTTCCATCGGCTCGATACGGGCGGCCGACGGCCCCGAGGGGGCGGCAGGCGCGGCGGGCGCGGCCGATTCGTAGGGCGCGTACGCGCCCCGCTGCTCCGGCTGCTGCCACTGCCGCTGGCGGTCCAGGCGCTGCGGCCGCTGCGACTCGGGCTGTCGCGGGGGCTCCGGCGGGGCCTGGCGGCTCGGTGCGGAGGGGAAGTTGAAGCGCTTCAGCGGGGGCTCACCCTGCTGGCCATTGCCGTACGGGTATCCGCCGGGGGGCGTTGCCACGTCTTCCTCCTCCAACTTGCCTTATCGCTGCGGGGTCGCGCCACCGAACTTTAAGGCTCGGTGGCGCGAAACGCACTGCCTGTCTGCTAGTTCAGCAGGCTGCCCTGCAATTCGGCGCGGAGGTCGGGGGTGAGCACACTGCCGGTCCGGTCGACGAGCAGGGCCATTTCGTAGCCGACGAGGCCGATGTCGCACTCGGGGTGTGCGAGCACGGCCAGGGAGGATCCGTCGGACACGGACATGATGAAGAGGAAGCCGCGCTCCATCTCCACCACGGTCTGGTTGACGCTGCCGCCCTCGAAGATCCGGGAGGCCCCGGCGGTGAGGGAGGTCAGGCCGGAGGCGACGGCCGCCAACTGGTCGGCGCGGTCGCGCGGAAAGCCTTCGGACATCGCCAATAGCAGTCCGTCGGCGGAGACCACGACCGTGTGGGAGACCCCTGGGGTGTTGTCCACGAAACCGGTGATCAACCAGTTCAGGTTCTGCGCCGCCTGGCTCATCGGGCTCACACTAACGCTCCTGATCGTAGGTGCTGCCGGGGCCGAAGCCCTGTCGGTCATTGTGCTCGGGGGAGCCGCTGTCGGTCCCCGCGTCGGGCCCTTGCTGGACACCGCGGCCCTGCTGGACGCCGCGGCGCAGATTGCTCAGCCTGCCGCGGATGTCCTCGGGGGCGCGGGACAGCTGGGGGCCGCCCTGCGGTGTCTGCTCCGCGGTGCCCTCGACGAGGTTCGCCTTGGGCACCCGCCGGGGCAGACCGGAGGGGGTGACTCCGCCGGCCTTCGGCTCCCGGAGCCGCTCGGCCTTCTGCCAGCGCTCGTCGTTCGCCGATTGCCAGTCGGTGGCCTCTCCCTGCGGAGGCTGCTCCGGCTCCCCTGCCGTTTCCTCGGGCTGCTGCCACTGCGTGCCGCCGCGCGGAAAGCCGGCGCCGGTCATCGGGTGGGAGCCGCTCGGGGAAACGCCCGGATGGTCAAACTCTACGCGCTCCCGCGCTGCCGCGTCAGCGTCGGACGAGGGCTCCGATTCCCTTCCGTAACCCTCGTCATACGCAGCCCCATACGACCCTGACTCGCTCCACTCGCCCTGGTGAGCGGGGTGCTGAGGCTCCTCGAAGGCCGATACCGCGGGGCCCGCCGATCCCTCGAAAGGGGATTCCGGATACGCCGAGGGCTGCTCGGGGGAGGGGCTGTACGACTGCGTGTGCGACGGGCTGTGCGAAGGCTCGTACGGCTGCTCGGGACGCTCGTACGACTGGTCGTGCTGCTGCCCGTGCGGCTGGTCGTACGGCCGGTCGTCGGCGAGCGGCGACCGCTCCTCCGCCGCCGGGCCGTCCGCCGCCGGGGCCTCGTGCGGCGCGCCCGCCGCCGCCTCGTCGCCGCCACCGCCGCGCGTGATCGCGTCCGGCAGCATCACCAGCGAGGTGGTGCCGCCCTGTTCGCCCGAGGGGCGCAGCTGGACGCGGATGCCGTGCCGCTCCGAGAGCCGGCCGACCACGAACAGCCCCATCCGCTGGGAGACCGCGACGTCGACGCGCGGCGGGTTGGCGAGCCGGTGGTTGATGTCCGCGAAGTCCTCGGCGGTCAGGCCGATGCCCTGGTCGTGTATCTCGACCATGACGCGGCCGTCCGGCAGCCGCGTCGCCGTCACCGCGACCCTCGTCTGCGGCGAGGAGAACGCGGTGGCGTTCTCCAGCAGCTCCGCGAGCAGATGCACGAGGTCGGCCACGGCCGCGCCGTGGATCTCGCACTCCGCGACACCGGTCAGCTCGATCCGCGCGTACGACTCCACTTCGGAGGAGGCGGCGCGCAGGACGTCCACGAGCGGCACCGGCCGGTCCCAACGGCGGCTCGGCTCCTCGCCGGAGAGGACGAGCAGGTTCTCGCCGTTGCGGCGCATCCGGGTGGCCAGGTGGTCGAGCCGGAAGAGGCTCTCCAGCCGCGCCGGATCGGCCTCGCCGCTCTCCAGGCCGGAGATCAGCGCGAGCTGACTGTCGATCAGGCCCTGGTTGCGGCGCGAGAGGTTGGTGAAGATGGTGTCGACGTCGGACCGCAGCAGCGCCTGTTCGGCGGCGAGCCGCACGGCCTCGCGGTGCACCTGGTCGAAGGCGCGGGCCACCTCGCCGATCTCGTCGCGCGTGGTGATCGGGATGGGCGTCACCCGCGTGTCCACCCGGCCCGGTTCCGTACGCGAGAGCTGGTCGACCATGGCCGGCAGCCGCTGTTCGGCGATCTCGAAGGCGGCGCCGCGCAGCCGCCGCATCGAGCGGCTCATCGAACGGGCCGTCAGACCGGCGATCACGAAGGCGAGAAGGAGGGCGAGCACGACGACGGCGCCGCTGACGATCGCGTCGCGCTCGGCGTCCGAGGACGCCTGCCGCGACGCGGACAGCGCCTCGTCGACCAGCCCCTGCTCGATCGACCGGTAGGCGTCGAACGTCCGCGTCGAGGTGTCGAACCACGCCGTGGGCGTGATCCCCGCGTCCCCCGCCCGCTCGGCCGCGATGGCGTCGGCCATCTTGTCCTGCTCGTCGGTCCTGGCCTTGCGGGCGAGCGTGTTCCGCAGCCGCTCCGCGTCGTCCTCGGAGGCGCCGGAGGTGTACTCGCCGAGCGCGATCCGCTCCAGGTACGCGTACGAGCCGAAGGCCGTCAGCTGCGCCTTGCGGTCCTTGGCCGTCGGGCCGGGCTTCACCAGCAGGTGGACGCCGATGGAGCGCTGGAGGGACTCGGCGGCCTTGGCCAGCGAGATCGCGTGGACGGTACGGCCGTAGGAGGTGATGTCGCCGGTGTGCGGGCCCAGTTCGTTCGCGAACTCCATGAGCGGGCGCTGGACGGCCGTGTAGCCCTCCTCGGTACGCACCCCGCCCGCGGCGGCTCCGCGGTACGCGGACTCGCGCACCTTCGGCAGCGCCTTCTCGGCCTCGGCGAACGCCTTGAGGCGGCGCTTGAGACCGGGGGTGTCCGGCAGGTCCGCGGCGCGCCGGTCGAAGACCTTCTTCGCGGCGTCCGTCGCGTTCCGCGCCTTCTTGACCGCCGGGTCGTCGCTCTCGCCGGTCAGCAGCGGCTCCGCGGTGCGGTCCCGCTCGTCGATCAGCGCCTGCCCGTACGCGGTCGCTGCCTGTACGAGCCGGGCGGTGCGCTCCGCGTCCCGCGCCGAGCGCCATGTGTCCAGCGACGACTTGACGTCGAGGCCCCCGAGGCAGAGGGCGACGAGCACGGGTATGAGCAGGATCGCGGTCAGCCGGGTGGCGACGCGCCAGTTGCGGGGCGAGCGGCGGCTGCCGGACACGGGGGGCTCGGGCGCGTCGGCATACGATGCGGCCGCGCGCGGCGGCGGGGTGAAGTTCCCCCGCGCCTGCTCGGCGGCGCTCGTTCTGCTTCGCGTCAACTCGTTAACCCCTCGGCGTCGGCACCCGCTCGGTGCCGGTATCCACCTGAGCCATTACCGCTCAGGTCCGGGAATTCCAGCACGTCAGGCGGGTGCATTCCAAACACCGGGGGCGACGGTGCGAGGGCTGGAAATGTCCAACATAAAACGGGCATTAAGAGCGAGCGACGCCAAATGGCGGGGAAAACGTATGCGGAGCGCAATCGGCCGGACGCGACCCGTAGTCGCGCCCGGCCAATTCTCTGTCGAAACGTTATGAATACGGCAACGTGCTGTAACGCGCCGGACGGCCCGCCCGGAGCCGTTCCCGACGGCCCCGTGACGGCCTGTGCAACTGCCGTTCGCGCGCCGCTACTTGAGCCGCGCCATCAGCGCGTGCTCGACGAGCGTGATGAGCGCGCTCTTCGTCTCGCCGCGCTGCCGGGCGTCCGTGGTGATGATGGGCGCGTCCGGGCCGATCTGGAGTGCTTCGCGGACTTCTTCGGGGGTGTAGGGCTGGTGTCCGTCGAAGCCGTTGAGGGCGATGACGAAGGGCAGTCCGCTGTTCTCGAAGTAGTCGACGGCGGGGAAGCAGTCGGCGAGGCGGCGGGTGTCGACGAGGACGACGGCGCCGATGGCGCCGCGGACCAGGTCGTCCCACATGAACCAGAAGCGGTCCTGGCCGGGCGTGCCGAACAGATACAGGATCAGATCGTCATCGAGCGTGATGCGGCCGAAATCCATCGCGACCGTGGTGGTCGTCTTGTCCTGCACATGGCTGAGATCGTCGATCCCCGCCGAGGCGGAGGTCATCACGGCCTCGGTGCGCAGCGGATTGATCTCCGAGACCGCGCCCACGAAGGTCGTCTTGCCCACGCCGAAGCCTCCCGCCACCACGATCTTCGCGGAGGTGGTGGAGCGGGCGGGTGCGGGCGACCCGCCGCTAGAGCTTCCGAAGTCCACTGAGCACCCTTTCGAGCAGTGTCACATCCGGCGTCCCGCCGGACTCGCCGCTGCCGCCCGGCTGGTGGATCGCCACCATGCCGGCCTCCGCCAGGTCCGCGACCAGGATCCGGGCCACGCCGAGCGGCATGCTCAGCAGCGCGGAGATCTCCGCCACCGACTTGACCTCGCGGCACAGGTGGCAGATCCGCTGGTGCTCGGGGAGCAGACCCTGCAGGTGGGCGGGGTCGGCCGTGGAGCTGACCAGCGCCTCGATGGCGAGCTGGTAACGCGGCCGGGTCCGGCCTCCCGTCATGGCGTAGGGGCGGACCAGCGGCTGGTCGCCTTCGTTCCCGTACGGCGCGTGGTGAGAGGCGCCGTACGGGCCGGGCGAGACGGGCGGGGTCATTGATCCTCCGGGCGGGACAGCAGGATGGCAATAATGCCGTCGAGCGGGGGCCGGTGGGGGCTTTTCGGCCGTACGGTCGGACGGACGGACGGTTGGCGGACGGTCAATTGAGCAGGCTGCCCTGCAATTCGGCACGGAGATCGGGCGTCAGGACAGTGCCCGCCCGGTCGACGAGCAGGGCCATTTCGTAGCCGACGAGGCCGATGTCGCACTCGGGGTGTGCGAGCACGGCCAGCGAAGAACCGTCGGACACGGACATGATGAAGAGGAAGCCGCGCTCCATCTCCACCACGGTCTGGTTGACGCTGCCGCCCTCGAAGATCCGGGAGGCCCCGGCCGTGAGGGAGGTCAGGCCGGAGGCGACCGCGGCCAACTGGTCGGCGCGGTCGCGCGGGAAGCCTTCGGACATCGCCAGTAGCAGTCCGTCGGCGGAGACCACCACCGTGTGGGACACCCCCGGGGTGTTGTCCACGAAGTTGGTGATCAACCAGTTCAGGTTCTGCGCCGCCTGGCTCATCGGACTCAACTAACGCTCCTGCTGGTAAGTGGGGTCAATGCCGTGGTTGCCGGTGGTCTGGCCGTTGCCGGCCTGACGCCCCTGCTGGATACCGCGGCGAAGATTGGTCAGCCGCCCGCGCACGTCGTCCGGCGCCCGGGAGACCTGCGGACCGGTCGGATGGGACTGCTGCTGCGCGGTCCCCTCCACGAGATTCGCCCGCGGCACGCGCCGCGGCAGCCCGGACGAGGTGATGCCGCCCGCGGCCGGTTCGCGTATCTGCTCGGCCCGCCGCCAGCGCTCGTCGTTGGGCGAGCTGCGCCAGCTGTCGGTGGGGGCCGCCGGTTCCATACCCGGGCCCTGGCCCTGAGGCTGACCCTGGTCCTGCCCCGGCATCGGCTGCTGGAACGGATCCTGCGGCTCGCGCCGCGGCAGGCCCGGCGCCGGCGTCTGCGGCGCGGGCTGCGACGGCACGGAACCGGCGCTCTCGCGGGAACCGCTGAACCAGTCCGTCTCCAGCGCCTCGAACAGCGGCGTCCGCCCGTCCCCGGGCCCGGCGGGAGGCAGCGCGCCCTCCTGCGAGGGGACGGAGAACTCGCCGCTGTGCCCCTCGTGCTGCGCACCGCCGCCCGGCTGCCCACCGCGAACCGGCAGCGGGCCCTGCGGGAACTGGCCGGTGTCGGAGGGGTCGCCCGGCTGTCCGGGCTGACCCGGCTGCGCGTACTCGCCGGTGTCGCCGCGTCCGTCACGGCCGGGCTGTGCGTACTCGCCCGTGTCGCCCGGCCCGCCGATGCGCGGGAACTGCGAGGTCTCGCCGGGACCGCTGCCGCCCTGGCCGAGCGGCTGCGCGAACTGACCGGTGTCGTTGCGGCCGGGCTGACCCGGCTGCGGGAACTGGCCGGTGTCGCCGCGTGCGTCGCGGCCGGGCTGTGCGTACTCGCCGGTGTCGCCGGGCCCGCCGATGCGCGGGAACTGCGAAGTCTCGCCGGGACCGTTGTCGAACGGGCCGGGCTGGGCGAACTGGCCGGTGTCGTTACGCGCGCCCTGACCGGGCTGCGCGAACTGACCCGTGCCCTGGGAGCCGTCACGGCCACCGGGCTGTGCGTACTCGCCGGTGTCGCCGGGCCCGCCGATGCGCGGGAACTGCGCGGTGTCGCCGGGACCGTTGCCGCCCTGGCCGACGGGCTGACCCGGCTGGCCGAACTGTCCCGTGTCACCGGAACCGCCGCGCCCGCCCTGACCGGGCTGCGCGAACTGCCCCGTGTCACCGGAACCGCCGCGGCCCGGCTGCGGGAAGTCGCCCGTGTCGCCGGAAGCACCGCTGCGGCCGGCCAGAGGCGCGCCGGCGCCGTCCGTGCCGCTCGGCGTGCGGTTGCCCGGACGGCCGAAGGCGGACGGGGAGTCCACGTCCTCATGGCCGCGCGGGCTGTCCTGCCCGCCGCGCGGGGAGCCGTCGTCGGTGAGGGGCCAGTCGTCCACGGGGGACGACGTGCCGGAACGCTGGTCGCTGTCGCTGCCCCAACTCGTGGCGGGCTGCCGGGAGCCGCGGCCGGCGAGGCCCTCGGAGGGGCCGCCGGGGAGCTCGCCCGCGGGGCCGCGGGGCGGGAGCTGCGGGCGGCGGGCACGGTCGCCGGAACCGGGCGCGCCGGTCGGCGGGGCGACGGAGGGGTTCGGCGCCTTGCCGCGCGGCTGGATCGCCGGGCGCCCGTCGGGCCGGGTGCTCATCCGGTCCGTACCGGAGGGGCGCGGGGCGCCGCTGTCGAAGAGGCTGGCGCCGCCCGACGGGGGCGCGGCCGGGGCGAGGCCCGCGCCGACGGGCCGGGTCGGCAGACCGCTCTCGGTGGTGCTGGGGCGGCTGGGCTGGTCGCCCTGACCGGGGCCCTGACCACCCTGGCCGGGCCGGCCAGGCCGGCCGCCCTGACCTGCGGGTCCGCCCTTGCCCGGCAGCGCCGGACGCGGTCCCGGGGCCGGCACCTGACGGCGGGGCGCTCCGGGGTCGGCGAGACCGGGGGGCGTGCTGCCGCCGCCGGCGGCGGGGGCCGCCGCGCCGGGCGCGTTGCTCGGCATCGGCTTCTTGCCGCCCTGGGCGACGTCGACCGGCAGCATGACGAGCGCGGTGGTGCCGCCCGAGTCGGACGGCCGCAGCTGGATGCGGATGCCGTGGCGCAGGGAGAGGCGGCCGACCACGAAGAGGCCCATGCGCCGGGAGACGGAGACGTCCACCGTCGGCGGGCTGGCGAGCCGCTCGTTGATCGCGGCGAGGTCCTCGGGCGACAGGCCGATGCCGGTGTCGTGGATCTCGACGAGGACGCGCCCGTCGGGCAGCGCGTGACCGGTGACCTTGACCTTGGTCTGCGGGGACGAGAACGACGTGGCGTTCTCCAGCAGCTCGGCGAGGAGGTGCACGAGGTCGTTGACGACCCGGCCGGCGACCTCGGTCGGCGGCACCCCGCTGAGTTCGATGCGCTCGTACTGCTCCACCTCGGACGCGGCGGCGCGCAGCACGTCGACGAGGGGGACGGGCCGCGTCCAGCGGCGGCCCGGCTCCTCGCCCGCGAGGACGAGGAGGTTTTCGCCGTTCCGGCGCATACGGGTCGCGAGGTGGTCCAGCTTGAACAGCGAGGAGAGCTGGTCCGGGTCGGCCTCGCGGCTCTCCAGCTCGGAGATGAGCGAGAGCTGGCGCTGGATGAGGCCCTGGCTGCGGCGCGAGAGGTTGGTGAACATCGCGTTGACGTTGCCCCGCAGCATGGCCTGCTCGGAGGCGAGACGGACGGCCTCGCGGTGCACGTCGTCGAAGGCCGCGGCCACCTTGCCGATCTCGTCCCGGCTGTGCACGCCGACGGACTCGACGGAGGTGTCCACGTCCTGCGGGTCGATCTCGGAGAGCTGCTTGACCAGCTCGGGCAGCCGCTCCTGGGCGACCGTCTGCGCGGTGTCCTGGAGCCGGCGCAGCGAACGCACCATGGAGCGCGCCACGACGAACGCGCCGACCAGCGAGATGCCCAGGACCAGCACGATCAGCGCACTGTTGAGGATCGCGTCCTGCTGGGAGTCGGCGCGCAGCTCGCGCGCCTTCTGGTCCATCTGCGTCAGCAGCGTCTGCTCGATCTTGGACATCTCTTCGAGCTTGACGCTGTCCTGGTCGTACCAGTCGCGGTACGAGGTCTTCTCGCCCTTGATGCCGTCCTGCTGGCCGAGCCAGCGGTCCGCGTTGGTGTTCGCGGTGGTGATCTCGGTCTGGCCGCCGTTGAGCGCCCGCATCAGCTCCTTGGTGGAGTCACCGGAGCGGATGGCGGTGAACCGGCGCAGCGACTCTTCCTCGCTGTCCAGGGCCGACTTGCCGTACTGGCGGTCGTTCTCGGAGAGGTGCGGGCCGCCCTTGGGGTTGGCGAGCGCGGCGCTGAGCACGGCGCGCTGGATGGACGCGTACTCCTTGGCGGAGGAGAACGTGGCGAGCGCGCGCGTGCTCGTGATCATCTCGGGGTTGCTGGTCGCCTGCGCCATGTCCTGGGAGAGCGACAGCAGCGAGGTGATCAGCGCGTCGTAGTTGCCGACGGTCCGGGAGATGTAGTCCTTGTCGTCGTACGCGGCGGCGCGGATGTCCTTGATCTTGCCGAGCTGCTTGGAGATGTCGACGAGCGTGCTCCGGACGCCGACCATCGACGGGTCCTCGGGCTTGACCTTGTCCGTGGCCTGCTTGAACGCCTGGACCGCCTGGTCGGTCTGCTGCCGCGGCGCGACGACGCCCTGGTCGTCCTTCTTGTCCCCACCGGTCAGCGGGCCCGCGGACTTGTCCCGCTCCTCCTGGAGCTTGTCGGCGAGCCGGGTGGCCTGCTGCGTCATCTCGGTGAGCAGCTTCATGTGGTCGAGCTGGTCGATCTTCTCCAGCGAGTCCTGGATGCGGAGCGCGCCCAGGGTCGTCGCGGCGACCACGGGGAGGGCCAGCAGGGAGACCAGTCGGGTACTGATGCGCCAGTTGCGCAGGGCAATGCGTGGGCCGGGGCCGGTCTGCTTCTTCGCCTTCGGCCGCTCGGACGGCTCGCCGCCACTCGGCGCGTCGGCAGCCGCACCGGCAGCTCCGCGGTCGGTCGAACCGCGTGGCTCCGGCTCCGCCGCGGCGTTGCCATCTCTCTTGAAACGTCCCTGCACTAGCGTCGCAACCTCTGGACCAGGCGTCCCTCCGCGAGCGGCGGAACGGTGTCGAGTCGTGGGGGACCGCGCGGCCCCCCATGGCGGTCGTGAGTTCCGGCGCGCCACCCCTCATTCCGACCGCCGCTTCGGCGCTCTTCTGCGCCCATCGCGCGCCGGATGATTCGTACGGCGGTCCGTGGAATTCCAGCACAGTGCAGGATCTCCAACAAGAGCAGCAGTCGTGCAGACGATGTGAGTAACGCTATGTGCGGTGCATGTCACCAGTTGTGCAAAGTCGCGTCCGCGATTTCGGACTTATAGGTGCGAATTACTCGTGCGCGGCGCCTGTCCCGGTAGCGGCGATCGGGAGCGGAACGTCAGCTTCGGTGGTGCAATGTCCGTTTCGCGGGGGTGGGGGTGCTGCCTCTTATGTGGCTTTTGTCATAGAGCTCGTGAGGAAACTCACATGCTTGTCGTGACTTTCCTCGCGGATCAGTGGGGATAGGGGTGCCTAGCCTTGACGTTTACACAGGCAACGGAAACGACAACCGCGAGGCGGCCCGAGTGAAGAAGACGATGATGTTCCGGAACATAGCCAACCCGCGCCGCACGACCCTCGCGCACCTCAAGGACGCCGAGGAGCTGCTGACGCCGGCGGCGGAAGCGCCGGAGCACTCCGTCGAACTGCCCACGCAGACGGCCAACCCGCGCCGCACGACGCTGGCGAACGCGCCCAAGGACTGAGGCCGGGAAGATCTGCCGGCCCAGAAGGGCTACCGGACCAGAAGGCCCGCCGGAATCAGCGCCCGGAACCAGGGCGAAGGACCGCCGGACCGGCAAGAGGCGGGACGAGACGGTGAAGAGACCGGAAGAGACCGGACGTGATCCCCCCGCCGCGGATCCACGCCACGGCCGCCCGCGCCGGAAAGCGGCCGGAGCCCCGCCGCACCCCGCGTTAGCCTGGAGCGTCAGTCTCCGGCCCGCGAATGGCCGGCGGATTCCGAGCAGTGAAAGTGAAGGGGTAGCGGCTTCCCGTGCGCATCGCCAGGTTCTCCATCGACGGAAACGTCGCCTTCGGCGTCGTAGAAGGAGATGTCGAAGAAGCCAGGGCAGGGACCGCCGAAGGCGGCCCGGTCCTCGACATCATCAAGGGACACCCCTTCGCCGAGTTCGAACGCTCCGGCCAGAAGGTCCCGCTCAGCAAGGTCCGGCTGCTGCCGCCCGTGCTCCCCAACAAGGTCGTCGCGTTCGGCCGCAACTACGCCGAGCACGCGGCCGAGCTGGGCAACGCCGTCCCCGACGCGCCGTTCGCCTTCTTCAAGCCGTCCACCTCGGTGATCGGCCCCGGCGACCCCATCGCGTACCCCTCCTTCTCCGCGGAGGTGCACCACGAGGCCGAGCTGGCCGTGGTCATCGGCCGCATGTGCCGCGAGGTGCCGCGGGAGCGCGTCAAGGACGTCATCCTCGGCTACACCTGCGCCAACGACATCACCGCGCGCGACGTCCAGAAGCGCGAGAAGCAGTGGGCGCGGGCCAAGGGCTTCGACACCTCCTGCCCGCTGGGCCCGTGGGTGGAGACCGAGCTGGACCCGTCGGACCTCGGGATCATGTGCACCGTCAACGGCGAACAGCGCCAGCTGGGCCGCACGGGCGAGATGATCCACTCCATTGAGGACCTGATCGTCAACATCACCGAGGCGATGACGCTGCTCCCCGGCGACGTCGTCCTCACCGGCACCCCGGCGGGTGTCGGACCCATCAGCGTCGGCGACGAGGTCGCCGTCACCATCGAAGGCATCGGCACTCTCACCAATAAGGTGATCAAGCGTGGTTAGCGCAACCCCCTCTTCCGTGCGTGTTCGTTTCTGTCCCTCGCCGACCGGCAACCCCCACGTGGGTCTGGTCCGCACCGCCCTCTTCAACTGGGCGTTCGCGCGTCACCACAAGGGCACCCTGGTCTTCCGCATCGAGGACACCGACGCGGCCCGCGACTCCGAGGAGTCGTACGAGCAGCTGCTCGGCGCGATGCGCTGGCTGGGCTTCGACTGGGACGAGGGCCCCGAGGTCGGCGGCCCGCACGAGCCGTACCGGCAGTCGCAGCGGATGGACATCTACCGCGACGTCGCGAAGAAGCTCAAGGACGCAGGCCACGCGTACGACTGCTACTGCACCACCGAGGAGCTCGAAGCGCGCCGCGAGGCGGCTCGCGCGGCGGGCAAGCCGTCCGGCTACGACGGCGCGTGCCGCGACCTGAGCGCCGAGCAGAAGGCGGCGTACGAGGCCGAGGGGCGGAGTCACATCGTCCGCTTCCGTATGCCGGACGAGACGATCACCTTCACGGACCTGGTGCGCGGGGAGCTGACGTTCACCCCGGAGAACGTGCCGGACTACGGGATCGTACGGGCCAACGGCGCGCCCCTCTACACGCTGGTCAACCCGGTCGACGACGCGCTGATGGAGATCACCCACGTGCTGCGCGGCGAGGACCTGCTGTCCTCGACCCCGCGCCAGATCGCGCTCTACAAGGCGCTGACGGACCTTGGCATCGCGAAGACGACGCCGGAGTTCGGGCACCTCCCGTACGTCATGGGCGAGGGCAACAAGAAGCTCTCCAAGCGCGACCCACAGGCGTCCCTGAACCTCTACCGCGAGCGCGGCTTCCTGCCGGAGGGGCTGCTCAACTACCTCTCGCTGCTCGGCTGGTCCTTCTCCGCCGACCAGGACGTCTTCTCGATCGAGGAGATGGTGGCGAAGTTCGAGATCGAGGACGTCAACGCCAATCCGGCCCGCTTCGACCTGAAGAAGGCCGAGGCGATCAACGCCGACCACATCCGGCAGCTGGACCCGGCGGCCTTCGCCGCGGCCTGCGCGCCGTGGCTGGAGGCCCCGCACGCCAACTGGGCGCCCGAGGACTTCGACCAGGCCGCCTGGGAGGCGATCGCGCCGTACGCGCAGACGCGGGTCACGGTCCTCTCCGACATCACGGCCAACGTCGACTTCCTCTTCCGTCAGACGCCGGTCGAGGACGAGGCGTCCTGGAACAAGGCGATGAAGGAGGGCTCCGACGCCCTGCTGCGCACGGCCCGCGCCAAGCTCGCCGACGCGGACTGGAGCAGCGCCGACGCCCTCAAGGAAGCCGTCCTGGCCGCCGGCGAGGAGCACGGCCTCAAACTCGGCAAGGCCCAGGCCCCGGTCCGCGTAGCCGTAACCGGCCGCACCGTCGGCCTCCCCCTCTTCGAATCCCTCCAAATCCTCGGCCGCGACCGCACGCTCCCGCGCATCGACGCGGCGTTGGCCAAACTGACGGCCTGACCCCGCGCCCACACGCACGGGCCCGGAAGCCACCCCGGCTTCCGGGCCCGCGTGCGTACGGGGACCGGGATCAGAGCACCACCAGACCGACGACGGACACGTCGCCCCGATCACTCAACAGCCCGGTCCGCGTACCTGAACGCATACGCACTCACGGACACCTTCCCGCGCCCACGGGGTTGTTGTCGGCGTCGTAGGCGTTGCCCTCCGCGTCCCGGAAGACCATGCCCTCGGTGTCCCCCTCCGCCATGCGCTTGACGGTCTGTTCCACCTCGTCCAGGTACCCCGGAGTGGCACAGGCGCAGGCGAAGGGGAACCACTTGTCCAACACATCGTCCAGCGCCGCCTGATCGAAGTCGGCAGCGGCACTGAGCCACTCCTGCTCGAACCCCTGCAACCAGTCGGGCCGCCGCTCCAACGCCGTACGGATGGCTTCCGGCGTTCTCTCACAGGAGTCCGGGTCGACTTCGCCCGATGGTTCACTCAACGCGACCACTCGCGTACGCGACGGGACCGGCCCACACGACACTGCCCACGCTGCCCGGACGCAGAGAGATCAACTGAGCCGCCCGCTCGGGCCTCCGCAGCGACATCCGAAACCCGGCACCCGCAGAGGCGACGTGAGCACTCCCGTCCTCATACGCGAGCCCCCACGCGGCGACGTGAGCGTCCCGCTCTCCTTCTGCGGTGGCGTACTCCTCGACTACGGCGAAGAGGCGGGGGGCGGTGGCATTGACGAGGGCGTGGATCTCCTCGTCGAAGCCGTCGGGGGGATCGGGGAGGGGTGGGCGCGAGGATACGGTGGTCACGGTAAGACTCCTCTCTGTCACTGGAGTTGCTGTGCTAGAACGATACGCATCAGCGCATAGAACTATGCTTTAACTCTGGGAAGCTATATGTATTTCGCTCGAGTGGGGGACGGATCAGTTCCCTGTGCGATCGCAGGAGGGAGGGGTTGTGGCAGTCAGTGGTCCGCCCACGCTGCGGCAGCGTCGTCTGGGTGCCGAGCTGCGCAAACTGCGTGAACGAGCAGGGTTGAGCTCGACCGCAGGAGCCGCGCACATCGGTGTGCAACAGGCCCGCATGAGCATGATCGAGGCCGGCAGGCATGGCGTCAGCGCCGACCGCGTAAGAGCGTTGGCAAGCGCTTACGACTGTGATGACAACGGCCTGGTCGAGGCCCTGGCCGCCATGACTGGGCGCCGCGGTCGCGGTTGGTGGGACGAGTACCGCGAGTTGCTCCCCGCCGCCTTGGTGGGGGTCGCCGAACTTGAGGCGAGTGCCACCGCGCTGCGTGTGGGAGTAGTGGTGACCATGCCGGGGCTGGTCCAGACCGTGGAGCACGCCCGCGCCGCATTCCGCCAGAGCGTCCCGGCGCTGCATCCTCACGAGATCGAGCACCGAGTGTCGTTCCGTGTGAAGCGTCAGGCCGTCCTCTTCGGTCAGCCGCTGACGTCATATACGGCGATCGTGCACGAGGCCGCTCTGCATATGCGCGCCGGTACGCCCGAGGTTATGCGTGATCAGCTTCGCCACTTGATCGAGATGAGCGAACGCGAGAACGTCGACATCTTCGTCGTGCCCTTCGACCGTGTGGACTTTCCTGCCTCGGGGCAGCCGATCACCTATGCGTGCGGAGCGGTTCCGCAGCTGGACACCGTCCTCCTGGACTCCGACCACGGGTGCGATTTTCTGGACGCCGAGGCGCAACTGGGACGCTATCGATCGGTCCTCGACCGGATGGAGTCGTGCGCACTGTCCGCGGGCAAGAGCCGTGACTTCATGCATCGCGTGGCCAAGGATCTCTGAAGGAGCGAGAGTGAACGCGTACGTCTGGCAGAAGTCCTCGTACAGCACGGAGGGGGCCAACTGCGTCAATGTCGCGGCCGCCCTGGACGGCACGATTCGCCTCCGGGAGAGCGACGTCCCCGAGGCGGTCCTGTCCATAGCCTCGGGCACGTTGCGAGAGTTCTTCGCCGCGATCAAGAGTGACCGGCTGGGTGGTGAGCTGTCCCGGTAGGGGTCACGTAGTACTCACCGAAAACGGGCGGATATGGCTGAGTAAGCTTCCGACCTGCGGATCTCCGCCCAGCCTTCCACGTTCAACCCCTCGTGATCGTTTATGAGGGGTCAGTCTTCAGTCGGAACCGACGGATCTTGGCGTCGGCGTGCACGGTAGGAGCGGATGCGAGCGCGGTTGAGGCACGTGGTCGAGCAGTAACGGCGGCTTCGTCCGGGCAGGGCGAGATGGGCGTCGAGGCAGTCCTCGCCCTCGCAGGTCCCGATGCGGCGCCAGCCGCCGTGGGCGACGACTTCCATCAGGGTTGTGACGCAGCCGGCCATCACCAGCTTGTCGGGCGCGTTCAGCGATGTCGACCAGCGGGTCCGGGCCTCGTGATCGAGGTACGGAGTGAGTCGTGAGCGGACCAAGAGGTCGTTGATGACCGCCGTCCTCTCCGGAGAGTCCGCCGAGGCGAAGAGGGGCCACAGACGATCGGCGACGCCAATCAGCCGCTCCTCTCCGAGGGCGGTCGCTTCGGGTAGATCGGCCAGGCGGTCGAGGTCGGGATACGGCTCTTCGGTCCTGGCCGCGGCTGCCCGGGGCCGGCTGCCGTACCCGTTCACCAGCTCCACCAGCCAGGCAGCGGGGACAAGAGGCACTGTGGTCACGACTCTCAGACTACTGCGGTAACCGATCCACGCTGTGACACGGTTACTTTAGATGTAACCTCTACGACGTGAGTTGTGGTTACACGGTCGTGCGGACCGTCGTGCCGGCCGCCGCCGAGTTCGACGTCACCGGCCCCGTCTGCCGCCCCCTCGGCGCTCGCCGGAAGACGAAACCTTGACCACTTGCAACGACCTGAGGGTTCTTTTCGCCTGTGCGACCGGTCGTGCAAGAGCGCGCAATGAGCACTCACACGCCCGACGACGAAAAGGAGATTGGCATGGGCTCCAGCAGCGAACACGCCACCGACAGCCCCTTGGGAGCCGCAGGCGCGCTGAGTATCGGACTCGTCGGCGGCGCGGTCAGTGGACTGTTCGGCGGAGGCAGCGGCGTATTCTTCGTGCCCGCCCTCGACCGCTTCGCCCGCCTGCCCCGCGCGGTGGTGCACGGCACGGCGACCACCGCCAACATCGCCGTCTGCGTCGTCGGAGCCGCGGTCTACGCCCTCGCCGGCGGAGCGGTCGATCTCCGCGCCGGAGCCGGGCTGACCATCGGCGGAATCATCGGCGGGTTCTTCGGCACCGACATCGTTTCCCGTCTGCCCGACCGCGTCCTGCGGCTGCTGTTCATCGTCGTGGTCCTCTTCACCGCCGCCAAGCTCTACCTCGACGCCGCCGGTTTCGACCCCCTCGCCGGTCACGCCGCTGTCTCTCCCGCGCTGCTGGCCAGCCTCTGGTTCGTCGTCCCGGTCACCGTGCTCGTCGGCATCGTCATCGGCGCCTGGGCCGCGGCCCTCGGTCTCGGCGGCGGACTGCTCGCCGTCCCCGCGCTCGTCGTGCTCTTCGGGGCCGACCTGCACACCGCCGCCGGAACGTCCCTGCTGTTGTTCGTCCCCAACTCGGTCGTCGGAGCCGTCGTCCACCTGCGCAAGGGCACCGCCTCACCCTCCATCAGCAGGTACCTCAGCCTCGGAGCCGCCCCCGGCGCCGCCGCCGGAGCGCTCCTCGCGCTAGTGCTCAACAGCGTCGTCCTCGGCGTCGTGTTCGCCACCTTCGCCCTCACCATGGGCGTCCGCGAGATCTTCCACCTCGCACGCCGCCGGCAGCCGGCCGCTCACCACACCCCGCCCCGGCGTCCGTCACCGCCGAATCAAGGGCCTGCTGCGCCGCCTTCAGCACCCGGCGCAGCCCCGGGCTTCGCCTGCACCGGCTCCGGCACAGCGCCGCCGCCCACCTCGGAGACGCCGACTGCGTAGATGTCGCGGCCCTGACGGGCGGGCACGCCCCCGGTAGCGTCGGCGGCATGCCGATTCGCGCCGTTCTCTGGGACATCGACGACACCATTTTCGACTACGCCATGGCCGACCGCACCGCCGTGCTGGAGCATCTGCGGGCCGAGGGGATGCTGGACGGTTCCGGGGCAGAGGGTGCGGTGCTGCGGCGGTGGCGGGAGGTTACCGCGGTGCATTGGGCGCGGTTCGAGGCCAAGGAAGTGGATTTTCAGGGGCAGCGCAGGGGGCGGGTGCGGGCCTTTTTGGGGGAGGGGGCCAGTGATGCCGAGGCGGACGCGTGGTTCGCGCGTTATCTGAGGCATTACGAGGCCGCGTGGGAGCTGTTCCCGGACGCCGTTCCGGCGCTCGACGGGCTCACGCCCGGATATCGGCACGGGGCGCTGTCGAATTCCAGCAATCGCAATCAGGACCGGAAACTCCGGGTGCTCGGGGTGCGCGACCGGTTCGAGGTGCTGGTCTGCGCCGACGACCTGGGGGTGAGCAAACCGGCGGCCGGCGCGTTCCACGCGGCGTGCGAGGCGCTCGGGCTGGAGCCCGGAGAGGTCGCGTACGTCGGGGACAAGATCGACATCGATGCGTGCGGGGCGCGGGACGCCGGGCTCACCGGCATCTGGCTGGACCGGGCGGGCGCCCCCGGAGCCGCCCCCGGCGGGCTGCCGGCCGGCGTGACCGGCGTGCATCGCATCACCGGTCTCGATCAGCTGGCCGCCCTGCTGCGGGGCGATACCCGTTTTGGAGCGCCGTCGCCGATCGGGTAATGTTCTTCCTGCGCCGCCCGAGCGGGCCGAGAGGCCGGAGCGGAAAGCGCAAGCCAAGCAAGGCCCTTCAGGGGGTTGTGTTTTGGTGGGCTATGGTGTAATTGGCAGCACGACGGTTTCTGGTTCCGTTAGTCTAGGTTCGAGTCCTGGTAGCCCAGCAAGAGATCATTATTATCGGGTCTCTTGATTCAGCAGTACAAGCCCCCGTTGTGTAGCGGCCTAGCACGCCGCCCTCTCAAGGCGGTAGCGCCGGTTCGAATCCGGTCGGGGGTACAGATCCTTTCTCTCCGTCACCTTCGGGTCGCTCCCGGATGCGACGACGCAAGGATCGCTAGGGCCCCCGTTGTGTAGCGGCCTAGCACGCCGCCCTCTCAAGGCGGTAGCGCCGGTTCGAATCCGGTCGGGGGTACTGGTCTATACCATGGGCTATGGTGTAATTGGCAGCACGAGGGTTTCTGGTTCCCTTAGTCTAGGTTCGAGTCCTGGTAGCCCAGCTTCAGACCGCCGCAAGGCGTCTGGAAAACACGCGGACGTCAGTCCGCACGCTAGCCCCCGTTGTGTAGCGGCCTAGCACGCCGCCCTCTCAAGGCGGTAGCGCCGGTTCGAATCCGGTCGGGGGTACGCATCCGAGAGGCCCTCCGCGTGAGCGGAGGGCTTTTTCACGTGTATCTTCCGCTGCGCGTGTGCCGGGCTCGATAATCCATGCATGGGCCAAGCCAGCGGTGTGCGCCGCAGGGTCCCGGTGGGGAAGCTGCGCCCCGGCGACCATGCCTGCCTGCTCTTCGCCTCGGAGGAGGAGCGGGTGTCCGTGCTGCGGGGCTTCCTGACCGGCGGGCTGTGGGCCGCCCACAAGATTCTCTATCTGGTCGGCCGCGACGGCCCGTACAGCGCTCATGAACTGATGAGGCGTCACCAAATCGCCGATGCCGCGGTGGGCGCCCGCGGCCAGGTCGAGATCGTCGATGTCGCCCAACTCTGCCCGGACAGCGGACAGTTCGACACCGACCTGATGCGCTCCCGGCTCCGTACCGCCTGCGACCGCGCCCGCCTACAGGGCTACCGCACCCTGCGCATCGCCGGCGACCCCGGAGGCGCGCCGCCCCACGACGCGTACGACCGCGACCGGCTGCTGCGCTACGAGGCGCTGCTGGCCGAGGAGTTCAGGACCCAGGACACGCTCACCGTGTGCCAGTACGACCTGCGCCGCTGCGATGACGAGGCGGCTGACGCCGTCGAGTCCGCCCACCCCTGGAGCGTGGAAGTGGACCCCCTCGTACAGACCGCCGAGTTGATCGTCGTCCGTACGTACCGCCCGCCGGGGCTGCGCATCGAGGGCGTCGTGGACGCCGCCGCGCACCGTCATCTGCGGGAAGCTCTACAGACGATCGCCGCCGTGCGGGGCGATGTCCGGCTGGACATGTCGCGGGTGGAGTTCCTCGACCTCGGCGGGCTGCGGCTGCTGATGGCGTTCGCCCGCGCCCGCGCCGCCCGCCACTACAGCGTGGAGCTGACGGCGCTGCCGCCGCATCTGCTCCAGGTCATCACGCTCGTCGGCTGGGACCGCACCCCCGGCCTGCGGCTGGCGGCGACCCATGCCTGCTGACCTCGGCGCCGCCGACGGATTTACGCACCACGCGTGCCTCTACGGCTCGGACGACGAATTCCTGGCGATGGCCGTGCCGTTCGCCGAGCGGGGCCTCGCGGCGGGGGAGCCGGTGCTGGCCGCGACCACCGCCGCCAACATCGCCTCGCTGCGCGCCGCGCTCGGCGGCCGGGCGTACGCGCTCGACACCGCCGAGACCGCCTTCTTCGGCCGCCGCCCCGTGGAACGCGTCTCCGCCTTCCTCCGCTACCACGCGCGCCGCGCGGTGCCGGGCCGCCGGATGCGCATGATCGCCGAGCCCGTGTGGGGCGGGAAGTCCGCGCACCAGGTCGCCGAGTGGCAGCGGATGGAGGCCGGGCTCAATGTCCTGCTGGCCGAGCTGCCGGTGTGGATGATCTGTCCGTACGACACTCGCGCCGTGCCGGAGCGGGTGTCGGCGGCCGCTCGGGCCACTCATCCGGGGCTGATGGACGGTGCGCGGCTGCTGCCGTGCCCCGACTACGCCGCGCCCGGGGAGTACGCGGCGGCCGTCGCGCCCGATCTGCCGTCCCCGCCGGCCGGCGCGCCCGGGGTCGGACCGACCGCCGACGCCCCCGCCGTACGCCGCTTCGCCCGCGAACGCGCCGCGGCGGCCGGGCTGTCCGGCTCCCGCCTCGCGCTCGCCGAACTCGCCGTCCACGAGGCCGCGGGCTATCTGCTCGCCACGCCGGGAGCCCGCGTCTCGGCCCGGATGTGGACGGAACCGGGCGCCCTGGCCTGCGAACTGCTCCGCCACGCCCCGGGCAGCGCGCCGCCGCCGGTCTTCGCCGGCTTCCACCCGCCCGGCGCCGCACCGGACGCCGCGGACGGCCTCTGGCTCGCGCGCAGCCTCAGCGAGTACATGGAGGTCCGGGGAGACGGCCCCTGGACCCGCATCACCCTCCACATCGCGGGCCCGCGCGACGCCGAGCGCCTGTGACGGCGGGAGGCCGCGGCGGCCCGTGAGGGCACGAGCGGCCGGGGCGTGAGTGCGGCGCGGGGCCCGGATCGTACGGGCAGGCCGGGTTTTCCGCGACTCAGCCCGTGCGCCGCAGCGCCTCGCTGAGCCGGGCCGCCGCGTCGATGACGGCCTGGGCGTGCATCCGGCCGGGGTGGCGGGTCAGGCGCTCGATGGGGCCGGAGACCGAGACGGCGGCGACGACGCGGTTGGAGGGGCCGCGGACCGGCGCGGAGACCGAGGCGACGCCCGGCTCGCGCTCGCCGATGGACTGGGCCCAGCCCCGGCGGCGTACGCCCGAGAGCGCGGTGGCCGTGAAGCGCGCGCCCTGGAGGCCGCGGTGCAGCCGCTCCGGCTCCTCCCAGGCCATGAGGACCTGGGCCGCCGAACCCGCCTTCATCGGCAGCGTCGAGCCGACCGGCACCGTGTCCCGCAGTCCGGACAGCCGTTCCGCCGCCGCCACGCAGATGCGCATCTCGCCCTGCCGGCGGTAGAGCTGGGCGCTCTCGCCCGTCACGTCCCGCAGGTGGGTGAGGACCGGGCCGGCCGTCGCCAGCAGCCGGTCCTCGCCCGCCGCCGCGGCGAGTTCGCTCAGCCGCGGCCCGAGGATGAACCGGCCCTGCATGTCCCTGGCCACCATCCGGTGGTGCTCAAGGGCCACTGCGAGGCGGTGCGCCGTGGGGCGCGCGAGCCCGGTCGACGCGACCAGTCCGGCAAGGGTGGCCGGCCCCGACTCCAGCGCGCTCAGTACCAGAGCCGCTTTGTCGAGAACGCCGACGCCGCTAGAGTTGTCCATGAAACGATACTCGCGTCTCACACTGTGAAACGCAAGTTCAATTTTCTCCGAGAAGCGCGAACCTGGTCGGCAGCACCCCGCAGACATACGAGTTGGGTCGGCGGCGACGTCGGCCGGAGGGACAGCGATGGGACGGACACTGGCGGAGAAGGTATGGGACGACCATGTCGTCACGCGCGCCGAGGGCGAGCCCGACCTCCTCTTCATCGATCTCCACCTGCTGCACGAGGTGACCAGCCCGCAGGCGTTCGACGGCCTGCGCAAGGCCGGCCGGGCGGTCCGCCGCACGGACCTCACCATCGCGACGGAGGACCACAACACCCCCACGCTCGACATCGACAAGCCGATCGCGGACCCCGTCTCCCGCGTCCAGTTGGAGACGTTGCGCAAGAACTGCGCGGACTTCGGCGTCCGGCTGCACCCGCTCGGCGACGTCGAGCAGGGCGTCGTGCACGTGGTGGGCCCCCAGCTCGGCCTCACCCAGCCCGGCACCACCGTGGTCTGCGGCGACAGCCACACCTCCACGCACGGCGCGTTCGGCGCGCTCGCCTTCGGCATCGGCACCAGCCAGGTCGAGCACGTGCTGGCCACCCAGACGCTGCCGCTGGCGCCCTTCAAGACCATGGCGGTCACGGTCGAGGGGGAGCTGGCCGACGACGTCACCGCCAAGGACCTGATCCTCGCCGTCATCGCCCGCATCGGCACGGGCGGCGGTCAGGGCTACGTCATCGAGTACCGCGGCCCGGCCATCGAGAAGCTCTCGATGGAGTCCCGGATGACCATCTGCAACATGTCGATCGAGGCCGGCGCCCGGGCCGGCATGATCGCTCCCGACGCGACCACCTTCGACTACCTGGAGGGCCGCGCGCACGCCCCGCGGGGCGCCGACTGGGACGCGGCGGTCGAGTACTGGAAGACGCTGCGCACCGACGACGACGCCGTCTTCGACCACGAGGTGGTCATCGACGCCGCCGCGCTCGTGCCGTTCGTCACCTGGGGGACCAACCCCGGACAGGGCGCGCCGCTCTCCGCCCGTGTCCCCGACCCCGCTTCGTACGAGGACGCTTCGGAGCGGTTCGCCGCCGAAAAGGCCCTGGAATACATGGGTTTGACGGCGGGTCAGGCGCTGCGCGACATCACCGTGGACACCGTCTTCGTAGGTTCATGCACCAACGGCCGGATCGAGGACCTGCGCTCCGCCGCCGCCGTCATGGACGGCCGCCGCGTCGCCGACGGCGTCCGGATGCTGATCGTGCCGGGCTCCGTACGGGTCGCGCTCCAGGCCGTGGAGGAGGGGCTGGACAAGGTGTTCACCGCCGCCGGGGCCGAATGGCGGCACGCCGGGTGCTCGATGTGCCTGGGCATGAACCCGGACCAGCTCGCCCCCGGCGAGCGCTCCGCGTCCACCTCCAACCGCAACTTCGAGGGCAGGCAGGGCAAGGGCGGACGCACCCATCTGGTCTCCCCGCCGGTCGCCGCCGCCACCGCGGTGCTCGGCCATCTGGCCTCGCCCGCCGATCTGTCCGACGTCCCGACTCTCGTGGAGGCCTGAGCCCCATGGAAGCTTTCACCACGCACACCGGCCGGGCCGTGCCGCTGCGCCGCAGCAACGTGGACACCGACCAGATCATCCCCGCGCACTGGCTGAAGAAGGTCACCCGCGACGGCTTCGAGGACGGGCTCTTCGAGGCGTGGCGCAAGGACCCTGAGTTCGTGCTCAACCGTCCCGAGCGCGCGGGCGCCTCGGTTTTGGTGGCCGGGCCCGACTTCGGCACCGGCTCCTCCCGCGAGCACGCCGTCTGGGCGCTCCAGAACTACGGCTTCCGGGCCGTCGTCTCCTCCCGCTTCGCCGACATCTTCCGCGGCAACTCGCTGAAGAACGGTCTGCTGACCGTCGTGCTCCCGCAGGACACGGTCGACATGCTGTGGAAGCTCACCGAGACGGACCCCACGACGGAGGTCACCGTGGACCTCGTCGCCCGCCAGGTGAGGGCCGGGGGCATCACGGCTGATTTTGCGCTTGACGAGAACGCGCGTTGGAGGCTGCTGGAGGGGCTGGACGACATCGACCTGACCTTGCGGCAGGGCGACGAAATCGCGGCGTACGAAGGGAAGCGGCCCTCTTTCAAGCCCTCCACGGCCGTCGTCTGAGGCCCTTGCCGGGACCCCGATTTCCGCTGTTCACCCGGCGTTTGACATGATGCGCCCCCTGTCTTCGGACAGGGGGCGCATCGGCTTGTTGAGGCCCCGTGAAGCGACAACTCGCCTCAGATGGCACAATCGGTGCATGGAACGCGACAGCCAACTCAAGCTCTACGGGCTCGTTGCCGACCAACTGAAGGAAGCGCACAGAAGGGTGCGCACACTGCAAGTCCCGGAGGGCGTACGGATGGCGCTGTCCCGGAAGCTGCTGGCCATCACGGCTGCGGCGAAGCACGATCTCTCAGGCGCGGCAAAGCGTCTGGACCGGTTGATGAACGACCTCGACGAGGGCCGTTTCCCCCCAGAACGCGACACCGACGGAACTCGATGATGGTCGAGTTCGTTGCGGCACAAGGGTGATTAGACCGTTTCGTGTTTGATTTGCGGTATATATCTGCCTAACGTGCGAAAAGGCTGGAACGCATTCGTTCCAGCAATGTCTCCGAAGGGGAAGACGTGAACAAGGCGCAGCTCGTTGAAGCGATTGCCGACAAGGTAGGCGGCCGTCAGCAGGCCGCGGACGCTGTCGACGCGGTACTCGACGCGATCGTCCGTGCAGTTGTCTCCGGCGACCGGGTCTCGGTCACCGGTTTCGGCTCGTTCGAGAAGGTCGACCGTCCGGCCCGGTACGCCCGCAACCCGCAGACGGGTGAGCGGGTGCGGGTCAAGAAGACCTCCGTGCCCCGCTTCCGCGCGGGCCAGGGCTTCAAGGACCTGGTGAGCGGCTCGAAGAAGCTCCCGAAGAACGACGTGGCCGTCAAGAAGGCCCCCAAGGGCAGCCTCTCGGGCGGTTCTTCCACCCGTACGACCGCCAAGGCCGCGGCCAAGAAGGCCACCGCCAAGAAGGCTACGGCGAAGAAGACCACCGCGAAGAAGACCACCGCGACGGCCGCGAAGAAGACCACGGCGACCGCGAAGAAGGCGGCGACCAAGGCCGCCGCGAAGAAGACGGCGCCCGCCAAGAAGGCCACGGCCACCAAGGCCGCCGCCAAGAAGGCCACGCCGGCCAAGAAGGCGGCGACGGTCAAGAAGGCGACCGCCAAGAAGACGGCGCCCGCCAAGAAGGCCACGGCCACCAAGGCTCCGGCGCGCAAGACCACCGCGCGCAAGACCACCGCCAAGAAGGCCACGGCCAAGAAGAAGTAAGGGCGGCGACAGCCAAGAGCGTCCCGCGCCGGGCCGGTCTCCCTCCGGGGAGACCGGCCCGCGGCGTGCGCTCAGGCATGCCCGAAACCGCCCGGATACGTACGGACGTACGGCTCGGAAGGTCCGCCGGAAGGCCGGTCGGAAGGTCTGCCGGAAGGTTCAGAAGGTCTGGAGGGTCACCAGCGTCACCCGGCGCCCGGCGGCCGGGGCCTTCTCGGCGCTCTCCCCGGAGCCGCTCCCGGCGCTCTTCTCGGGGGCCTTCTCCACGGCCGCTTCCGATTCCGCGGCCGCGACCTCGATCCGCACCCGCTGCCCCGGACGCAGCAGCCGCAGCCCGCCCGCGTCGAACGCCGCCGCGTCGAACGGCAGCGGCGTGCCGTCGTCCAGGAGAACGCTCCCGCTGCGGGTCTCGAAGTCGTATGTGTACGCGGTGGCCTGCATAGGACAAAGCTTAGAGCCTGGGTACGACAGCGCGTGCGGCCCCGCCGTGACCGGCAATCAATCGGCTATCAGCAGACCCGCCGCGGCCTCGGTGGTACGGGCCCCCGCGCCCAGTGCCAGCGCGGCCCGCAAATCCTGCGGAGTATCCACATCCTGACGCACCGAATCGACCCCGTCGAGAAGGATCTCGCTCGCCCCGGACGCCCGGTGCCGGGCCCGTGAAAGACCTTCGAAAGCGGGTGCCAGCGGCACGCCGGGAGCGGCCGAGAGCAGTGTCGTGCCGATTCCCGCGGCATCCGCGAGAAATGCCCGGGGAAAGGCGGCCGCGGCGTCCAGAACACGGGTCAGCTCTTCGGGCCGCAACGCCGGAAGATCCGCGTTGAGTGTCACCACTCCGGAATCCGGGGCCCATGTCCGTACGGCGTCCGCGCCGTGGGCGAGCGCCGCGTTCAGCCCGCCGCCCGGTGGCTCCGGCACGATGCGCGCGCCGAGGGCCGCCAGCCGCGGGGCGGCCAGCGGATCGCCCGTGACGACCACCACACCCGCCACCGGCCGCGTGGCCAGCGCGGCGGCCACCGTGTCGAGGGCGAACGCGAGCGCGAGAGCGGGCCGCAGGCCCTCTCCCCTTGTCCCAGCGGCCCCGGAGAGGCGGCTTTTGGCCCGCGCCAGGGATTTCACCGGCACCACAACGGTCCAGACCACACCCGCTCCGTCTCTTCGCATCGGCCCCATTGTCACCCGCTGCCGCAGTCGCCCGGAGGGCGCGGGGTTACCGTGTTCTCGACAGACCGGGTACCTGGGGCCACACTTGTGCGGCCCACGGGATCGCAGCAGACCCGCTCCATCCCAGGTCCAAAGAGAAGGGTGTCCGAGTGTCCCGCCACAGAATCGGCTTCTGGTATCGCCTTACGGCGGTGTTGGCGAAACCGCCGCTCGTGGTTCTGTTCAAGCGGGACTGGCGCGGAATGGAGCACATTCCCGCGGACGGCGGCTTTATCACCGCCGTCAACCACAACTCGTATCTGGACCCGCTGTCCTATGCGCACTTCCAGTACAACACCGGCCGCGTGCCGCGCTTCCTCGCCAAGTCGGGGCTCTTCAAGACGACCTTCGTGGGCACCCTGCTGCGCGGCACGGGCCAGATTCCGGTCTACCGCCAGTCGACCGATGCCGCCGTAGCCTTCCGCGCCGCCGTCGCCGCCATCGAGAGCGGCGAGTGCGTGGCCTTCTACCCCGAGGGCACGCTGACCCGCGACCCCAAGCTGTGGCCCATGCAGGGCAAGACCGGGGCCGCCCGCGTCGCGCTGCTCACCAAGGCGCCGGTCATCCCCGTGGCGCAATGGGGCGCCCACGCGGCCATGCCGCCGTACGCCAAGGAGAAGAAGCTCCGGCTCTTCCCCCGCAAGACGCTCAAGGTGCTGGCCGGCCCGCCCGTGGACCTCTCCGAGTACTACGGGCAGGAGCCGACCGCCGAGGTGCTGCGCCAGGCCACCGACACCATCATGGCGGCCATCACCGAACTCCTCGCCGAGCTCCGCCAGGAGCCCGCGCCCGCGGAGCCGTACGACCACAAGCAGGCGCGCGCCGAAGCCCGCCGCAAGGCCCAGCATGGCAAGGAGAACGACGAGTGACGCGCTGCGCCGTATACGGCACCGGATCCTGGGGCACCGCCTTCGCCATGGTGCTCGCCGACGCGGGCTGCGAGGTGACGATGTGGGGCCGCCGCGCCGACGTCGTCGAGGCCGTCAACACCGGCCGCAGCAACCCCGACTACCTCCCCGGCGTCCGCCTCCCCGACGCCGTGCGGGCCACCACCGACCCCGCGGTCGCCGCCCGCGACGCGGAGTTCGCCGTCCTCGCCGTGCCCTCCCAGACGCTGCGCGAGAACCTCTCCCAGTGGTCCCCGCTGCTGCCCCCCGACACCGTCCTGGTCTCCCTGATGAAGGGCGTGGAGCTAGGCACCGCCAAGCGGATGAGCGAGGTCATCCAGGAGGTCGGCGAGGCCGCCCCGGAGCGGGTCGCGGTGATCACCGGCCCCAACCTCGCCAAGGAGATCGCCGCCCGGCAGCCCGCCGCCGCCGTCGTCGCCTGCCCCGACGAGTCGGTCGCCCAGCGGCTCCAGACCGCCTGCCACACCCCGTACTTCCGCCCGTACACCAACACCGACGTGGTCGGCTGCGAACTCGGCGGCGCGGTCAAGAACGTCATCGCCCTCGCCGTGGGCATCGCCGACGGCATGGGCCTCGGCGACAACGCCAAGGCGTCCCTCATCACCCGCGGACTCGCCGAAACCACCCGGCTGGGGCTGGCGATGGGCGCCGACGCGCACACCTTCGCCGGCCTCGCGGGCATGGGCGACCTCGTCGCCACCTGCTCCTCGCCGCTCTCCCGCAACCACACCTTCGGCACCAACCTCGGCCGCGGCATGACGCTGGAGGAGACCATCGCGGTCACCAAACAGACCGCGGAGGGCGTCAAGTCCTGCGAGTCCGTGCTCGATCTGGCGCGCCGCCACGACGTCGACATGCCCATCACCGAAACGGTCGTCGGCATCGTCCACGAGGGCAAGCCGCCGCTCGTCGCGCTCAAGGAGCTGATGTCCCGCTCCGCCAAGGCCGAGCGACACTGACGAGCGGTCTGCCAACAGGTACTCTCGACCCGATATGAGCAGCGACAACCCTCCCCAGAGCCCTGACCAGAGCCGGAAGCCGCGTGTCGCCGTCGTCTTCGGCGGCCGCAGCTCCGAGCACGCGATCTCCGTCGTCACCGCCGGAGCCGTGCTGCGCGCCATCGACCGCGCCAAGTACGACGTCCTGCCGATCGGCATTGCCACGGACGGCCGTTGGGCGCTGACCGCCGACGACCCCGAGCGCATGGCGATCACCGGCCGCGAGCTGCCGTCCGTCGCGCAGCTCGCCGAGTCCCCCGACGGCGCCGTGGTGCTCTCCGCCGACCCCACCTCGCGGGAAATCGTCTACACCGAACCGGGCGCCGTGCCCAAGGCGCTGGGCGACGTCGACGTCGTCTTCCCCGTGCTGCACGGCCCGTACGGCGAGGACGGCACCCTCCAGGGGCTGCTGGAGCTCGCCGGGGTGCCCTACGTCGGCTCCGGGGTCCTCGCCTCCGCCGTCGGACAGGACAAGGAGTACATGAAGCGCGTCTTCACCTCCTTCGGCCTGGCCGTCGGCCCGTACGAGGTGATCCGGCCGCGCGAGTGGGACAACGACCGCGACGCCGCCCGCCGGAAGATCGCGGACTTCGCCGGCGAGCACGGCTGGCCGCTGTTCATCAAGCCCGCCCGCGGCGGCTCCTCCATGGGCATCACCAAGGTGGACGGCTTCGACGGCCTCGACGAGGCCATCGAGGAGGCCCGCCGCCACGACCCGAAGATCATCGTGGAGGCGCTGCTGCGGGGCCGCGAGATCGAGTGCGGGGTGCTGGAGTTCGAGGACGGGCCGCGCGCGAGCGTGCCCGCCGAGATCCCGCCGGTCTCCAGCCACGACTTCTACGACTTCGAGGCCAAGTACATCGACTCCGCCCCCGGCCTGGTGCCCGCGCCGCTCACCGCCGAGCAGACCGAGCGGGTCCGGGAACTGGCCGTACGGGCCTTCGACGCGGCGTCCTGCGAGGGCCTGGTGCGCGCGGACTTCTTCCTCTGCGAGGACGGCGAGTTCGTCATCAACGAGATCAACACGCTGCCCGGCTTCACGCCCATCTCGATGTACCCGCGGATGTGGCAGGAGAGCGGCGTCAGCTACCCGGAACTGGTCGACCTGCTCGTACAGGCCGCGCTGCGCCGCACCACGGGGCTGCGCTGACGGACGCCCGTCCCGACGGCGCTCAGACGCCTGTCGGCACGGTCCGCCGCACGGCGTCGGCGAAGTCGGTGAGCGCGCTCACGTCACCGGCTTCGCCCGTGTACTTACCCGGGATGACGACCTCTACGGACGCCTTGCGCAGCGTCGTGGTGGCGCGGACGCCGCCGCCCGGGAGCCGTTCGGGCAGCCATGAGACGCCGTTGAGCTCCATGGCGTCCGCGCTGGGGTTGTAGTGTTCGTTGCCGGGCGTGAGGATCTTCGGCCGCGGCCCGCCGCAGCGCAGTTCGATGGCCGGATCGCCCCAGGCCGCGGTGTAGTCCGAGGCAGGCACCGTCGTCCGCCGCTTCATTCCGTTCACGGCACCGGGGAGCTTCGCGTGCAACGCCCGGCAGTACCCGGCCTCCGCCGCCGACGGCGAGGGGGCGCTCACCTCGGCGGCGCCGTCCGAGGACGAGCAGCCGGCGATGGCCAGTACGGCGACGAAGGGCAGCCAGACGCGCGGGCGGATGGAGAATCTCACCGGCCGAGCATACGGGGGGACTAGATATGGACCACCGGGCAGGTCAGTGTGCGGGTGATGCCGTCCACTTGCTGGATTCTGGCGACCACCATGCGGCCGAGTTCGTCCACGGTCTCGGCCTGGGCGCGGACGAT
This sequence comes from Streptomyces sp. NPDC050617, assembly GCF_040654795.1. NCBI lineage: Bacteria > Bacillati > Actinomycetota > Actinomycetes > Kitasatosporales > Streptomycetaceae > Streptomyces > Streptomyces sp. NPDC050617. The sequence goes on from NZ_JBFAIS010000026.1 coordinate 29,994, forward strand.
CACGTCATACGGACCGGTCACGTCCTCGGCCTGTATCACGCCGGCGATCTTCGCGATGACTTCGGCCACGGTCGACGCTTTGCCGACCTCGGTCTGGATCAGGATGTACGCCTGTACCACGGAACCTCCTGGGCGGCGACGAGGATCATGTGGGGGAAAGAGACGCCACGGTACCGCGTCGCCGCACGGCGCGGGGAGACCCGCGCGGCCTGCGCGGCGCGGCGATCAGCGGAGCACGAGTGCGAAGGGGCAACAGGATGAAGGGCACCGTGGGCGAGTTGGGGGAATTCGGGCTCATCAGAGAGCTCACTTCCCGGCTCACCACCACCCCGGCGGTACGGCTCGGGCCGGGGGACGACGCGGCGGTGGTGGCGGCCCCCGACCGGCGCGTAGTGGCCAGCACGGACCTGCTGCTGGAAGGACGGCACTTCCGCCGCGACTGGTCCACCGCCTACGACGTCGGCCGTAAGGCGGCCGCGCAGAACCTCGCGGACATCGCCGCGATGGGCGCGGTGCCCACCGCCGTCCTGCTCGGCCTCGTCGTCCCCGCCGAACTCTCCGCCACCTGGCCGAGCGAGCTGATGGACGGCATCCGCGACGAGTGCCAGGTCGCCGGAGCGGCCGTGGTCGGCGGCGACGTGGTGCGCGGCGAGACGATCACCGTGGCCATCACCGCCCTGGGCGACCTGCGCAACCATGAACCCGTCACCCGCTCCGGCGCCCAGCCCGGCGACGTCGTCGCCGTCACCGGCTGGCTCGGCTGGTCCGCCGCCGGGCACGCGGTGCTCTCCCGCGGCTTCCGCTCCCCGCGCGCCTTCGTCGAGGCGCACCGCAGGCCCGAACCGCCGTACCACGCGGGCCCCGCGGCCGCCGGGCTCGGCGCCACCGCCATGACCGACGTCAGCGACGGCCTCATCGCCGACCTCGGCCACATCGCCGACTCCAGCAAGGTCCGGATCGACCTGCATACGGCCGCGATCGACGTGCCCAGCCAGATGCACGACATCGGGCAGGCCGTCGGCGTCGACCCGCTGCACTGGGTGCTCGGCGGGGGAGAGGACCACGCGATCGTGGCGACCTTCCCGCCGGACGTGAAACTGCCCGCGCGCTGGCAGGTGATCGGCGACGTGCTCCACCCGTCCGCGCTGCCGCAGGTGACCGTGGACGGCGCGCCCTGGGACAAGGCCGGCGGCTGGGACCACTTCGGCGACCTGGAGACGGACGAGTAACGGACGATTAACGGACGAGTAGAGGAGCGGCGGCGGGCGGGACCGGCCGGGCCGGGGAGGCGGCGGGCCGGGCGGTCCGCGGTGGTGGCGGGTCCGGTCGGCCCGTGGCGGTGGCGGTAGATTCGCCCGTATGGCAAGCGAGATGGCAAGCGAGACATCCACCCCGCCGCGCGTGCTCACCGTCGCCGGATCGGACTCCGGCGGCGGCGCGGGCATCCAGGCCGACCTCAAGACGATGCTCGCGCTCGGCGTGCACGGCATGAGCGTCCTCACCGCCGTCACGGCGCAGAACTCGCGCGGTGTGCACGGCGCGTGGCCGCTGCCCGCGGAGGTCGTACGGGCGCAGTTCCGCAGCGTCGTCGACGACATCGGGGTGCAGGCGGTCAAGACCGGCATGCTCGCCTCGGCGGAACTGGTCGAGACCGTCGCCGCGCTGCTCACGGACGTCGGCGCCCCCGTGGTCGTCGATCCGGTGGGCATCTCCAAGCACGGCGACGCGCTGCTCGCCGCCACCGCGCTCGACGCGGTCCGTACGAAGCTGCTGCCCACGGCCACCGTCGCCACCCCCAACCTGGACGAGGTGGCGCAGCTCACGGGCGTACGGGTGGCCGCCGAGGACGATCTGCGGCGGGCGGCGGACGCGGTGCTCGGCTACGGGCCCGCCTGGGCGCTCATCAAGGGCGGGCACCTCGCGGGCGACGCCGTGGACCTGCTCACGGACGGCTCCGAGGAGCACTGGCTGCGGTCCGCGCGGCTCGACAACCGGCACACCCACGGCACCGGCTGCACGCTCGCCAGCGCCATCGCCTCGGAGCTGGCCAAGGGGCGTACGGTCCCGGCGGCGGTGGCCGGGGCGAAGGAGTACGTCACGGGGGCGATAGCCGCGGGCTTCCCGCTGGGCGGCGGGATCGGCCCGGTGGACCACGGGTGGCGCACCCGCTGAGACCGCCGGATCAGGGCACGCGCGTGAGACCGCCGGAGGCGGGCATGCGAAAGGCCGGTCCGTACGGGACGGACCGGCCTTTCAGGCAACCGGAGGGGGCTGCGCCACGACGTAACCGTCGGTGCGAGACCGGCTCACCCCCGCTGGTGCGGGGAGGACCGCTCGCTAGCGCGAGACCTTGCCGGCCTTGATGCACGAGGTGCAGACGTTGAGCCGCTTCGGCGTGCTCCCGACCACTGCACGCACCCGCTGGATGTTGGGGTTCCAACGGCGGGGGGTACGGCGGTGCGAGTGCGAAATAGCGTTGCCGAAGCCCGGCCCCTTGCCGCAGACGTCGCAGTTGGCAGCCACGGGTCACTCCAAAGACTTCAGATGCTCTTACGGTGAATTCCCGGCACTCCGGAACAGACGACGGATCGACGACCGGCGGTGCCAGGGGGAATGTCCTGATTCTCATCAGGCAACCGGAGCAGCATACAACGACCGCTCCCGTACAACGAAACTACCATGGCGGCCCTGGCCCCCGCCCCGGGCGGCCCGTCGTCCCGGCACTACTGTGCCGACCTGTGCCCGCCGCCCGCGGGCGGTGCGCACCCGGCTGACCGGGGCGTATCGGACCCGGTACGGCGAGCCCGGTGGATCCGGCCGGTGGATCTAGGAGGAGGACGCAGGTGCCGCACACGCTGGACGCCGCCGCGGTACGCACCTGGTGCGCTCTGGCGCTGGACGAGCTCGGCCGGGCCCGCGAGGAGATCGACGCGATCAACGTCTATCCGGTCGCCGACGGGGACACCGGCACCAATCTGTACCTCACCGTCGAATCCGCCGCCCGCGCCGTCGACGCCGCCTTCGACGGGCACGCCGCCACCGAGGCCGTACCCACCCTGGCCGACGCCGTACGGGCCATGGCGCACGGCGCCCTCATCGGGGCGCGCGGCAACTCCGGCACGATCCTGGCGCAGCTGCTGCGGGGGATGGCGCAGGTACTGGCGGCGGACGGCCCTGACGGCGGTCTTCAGGAGGGCGTGCGGACCGCCGGGACGCGTGACGGAAGCGCTCGGAGGGGCGCTCACGGGGGCGCTGAGGCGGACGGGGCGCGTGACGGAAGCGCTCAGGGGGGTGCTCACGGCGGCGTGGGGGCGGACGGGACGCGTGACGGGGGCGACGTGCTCCGGCGCGCGCTCCGGCAGGCCGCCGACTCCGCGTACACCGCCGTCGCGCACCCCGTCGAGGGCACCGTGCTCACCGTCGCCGCGGCCGCCGCCGACGCCGCCGGGAAGGCCGAGGGGAGCGGCGCCGACGTGGCGCGGGCGGCCTGCTTGGGGGCCCGCGCCGCGCTCGACGCCACCCCGGACCAGCTCGCCGACCTCCGCCGCGCCGGCGTCGTGGACGCGGGCGGGCGCGGGCTGGTCGCGGTCCTGGAGGCGCTCGTACGGACTCTCTCGGGGGGTGGCCCGGAGGCCCGTAGGCCCGCGGCGGGCATACCGGCGGCCGGGGGAGCGCGGACGGTGTGCGACTGCCCGGGGGGCGGCCCGCACCCGGCCGAGAACGGGCCCGCCTTCGAGGTGATCTACCTCCTGGAGGCGGACGACGACGCCGTCACGGCGCTGCGGGCCCGGCTCGACGCGCTGGGCGACTCCCTGGTGGTCGTCGGCGGCGACGGGCTGTGGAACGTCCACGTCCACGTGGACGACGCGGGCGCGGCCGTCGAGGCGGGCGTCCAGGCGGGACGGCCGCACCGCATCCGGATCACGCACTTCGGGGCGGAGGCCGCGCAGGCGCGCGCCGTGCGGCGCCCGGAGGAGCGCGCCGAGACGCCGGAGCGCCGGCCGCGCGCCCCGCGGGCCGTCGTCGCCGTGGTGCCCGGCGAGGGGCTGGCCGGGCTCTGCGCGGAGGCCGGGGCCACCGTGGTGGCGACCCGGCCGGGGGAGCCGCCCGCCAGCGGCGAACTCGTCGACGCGATCCGGCGCGCGCACGCGCGCGAGGTCGTCCTCCTGCCCAACGCCGCCGATCTGCGGCACACCGCCGCCGCTGCCGCCGAACAGGCCCGCACCGAGGGCGTACGGGTCGCCCTGATCCCCACCCGGTCCGCCGTGCAGGGCATCGCCGCGCTCGCCGTGCACGAGCCCGGCCGCCGCTTCGACGAGGACGTCGTCGCCATGACGTCCGCCGCCGGGGCCACCCGCTACGCGGAACTCGCCGTCGCCGAGCGGCAGTCCTGGACCATGGCCGGCGTGTGCCAGGCCGGTGACGTCCTGGGCCTGATCGACGGCGACGTCGCGGTGATCGGCGCCGAACTGGCCGCCACCGCCGAGGCCGTCCTGGACCGGATGCTGGCCGCGGGCGGCGAAATGGTCACCCTGGTGCTCGGCGCGGGGGTGCCGAACGCCGTCGCGGACCGCCTGGAGCGGTACGTACGCGACGGCCACCTCGCCGTCGACACCGTCGTCTACCGCGGCGAGCAGCAGTCCGCACCGCTGCTCATCGGCATCGAATAGCGCCGCCCGCGGCGGCTCCGGCGGCGGTGGCGCGGCGTTGTCACACCCATGGTGTGCAATGGACCGCGTGCCCGCGCTCGATGAACCACTGAAGAAGATCCTCGGCGGCAACACCGCGAAGGTGATGGCCGACCACCTCGGCCTGCACACGGCCGGCGACCTGCTGCACCACTACCCGCGGCGGTACGCGGAGCGGGGCGAGCTGACCCGCCTCGCCGACCTGCCGCTGGACGAGCACGTCACGGTCGTGGCCCAGGTCGCCAAGGCGGCCATGAAGACCTTCAACCACGGCAAGGGCGTCCGCCTGGAGGTGGTGGTGACGGACGGCAGCGGATCGCTGACCTTGGTCTTCTTCGGCAGGGGCGCGTACGCGCGCGAGAAGGAGCTGCTGCCGGGGCGCCGGGGCATGTTCGCGGGCAAGGTCTCCGTCTTCAACCGCACCCGCCAGCTCCTGCACCCCGACTACGAGCTCCTGGACCGGGAGAGCGGCGGCGAGGCCGCCGAGTCCTTCGCCAACCAGATGGTGCCGATCTACCCGGCGTGCAAGCAGTTCCAGGCGTGGAAGCTCACCAAGGCCGTTTCCACCCTCCTGGACCTCTTCGAGGCGGAGAACTGGGAGCACATCGCCGACCCGCTGCCGGCGGCGCTGCGCGAGAACCGGGGCCTGGCCGAGCTGCCCGACGCCTTCCGCAAGGTCCACCGCCCGCGCACCAAGGCGGACATCGCCTTCGCCCGCGACCGGCTCAAGTGGGACGAGGCGTTCGTCCTCCAAGTCGCCCTGGCCCGCCGCCGCCACGCCGACGCCCAGCTCCCGGCCGTACCCCGGCGGCCCGTACAGGACGGCCTCCTGGACGCCTTCGACGCCCGCCTCCCCTTCACCCTCACCGAAGGCCAGCGCAAGGTCTCCGCCGAGATCTTCGACGACCTCGCCACCGACCACCCGATGCACCGGCTCCTCCAGGGGGAGGTCGGATCCGGGAAAGCACAGCCCCTTGATTCCCTGGTGCTCACTCCACAAGGTTTCCGGCCCATGGGAGAGCTGGCGGTCGGCGACGAAGTCGTGGTGCCCAGTGGGGAGCGCGCCGTCATCGACGGCGTCTTCCCACAGGGCGAGCGCGACGTGTGGCGCATGTCCCTGTCCGACGGAACGACGGTGGAGTGCGACGACGAGCACCTGTGGATCGTAGGCACCAGTTGTGCCTGGTCCCGGGGCCAGGAACCCAAAGTGATGACGACACGTGAGATCCGGTCGGACCTCTGCGAAGCCAATGGATCGTCCAAGTGGTATCTCCCCGTGGCGGAACCGGTGGATCTTGAGGATGAGGCGGACCTCGCCTTCGATCCCTATTTCTTCGGTCTTCTCCTGGGGGACGGTTCGTTCCGGCACAACCTGCGGCTGTCCAGTGTCGACGAGGAGATCCTGGAGGCGGTGAGAGGGGCCGTGAGCCCCGATTGCGCGCTCGTACCTGTGAGCGGGTCCACGTGTGACCACACCATCCGACTGGCAGGGCCCAGGAGCGGTGGGCGGCGAAATCCCGTGATCCAAGAGCTGCGCGATCTCGGGCTGTGGGGCCTGACGTCGCATGGGAAGTTCATCCCCCGCGCTTACAAGCACACGACGGTCAAGAACCGTCTCGCTCTGCTCCAGGGGCTCATGGACACGGACGGCACGGTGGGGGCGGACGGACTGGACGTTTCCTTCTGCTCGGCCTCCCGCCGATTGGCGGATGACGTGGCCTGGCTCGTGCGTTCGCTCGGAGGCCGGGCGCGGGTCTTCACGAAGAAGGCCGCTTACATCGTCGCGGTGGGGCTGCCCGACGCCTATGTGCCCTTCAGGCTGAGCAGAAAGGTGAACCGCACACGTCCCCGCCCGAAGTACAAGACCTTCCGACGGGGTATCCGGGAAGTCGACTACGTCGGCCGGAAGCCGGTTCAGTGCATCAGCGTCGCGCACCCGAGCCACGCCTACGTGACGGATCACTTCACGGTGACGCACAACACGATGGTGGCCCTGCGCGCCATGCTCGGGGTCGTGGACGCGGGCGGGCAGGCCGCGATGCTCGCGCCGACCGAGGTGCTCGCGCAGCAGCACCACCGGTCCATCACGGAGATGATGGGGGAGCTGGCCGAGGGCGGGATGCTCGGCGGCGCCGAGCTGGGGACGAAGGTGGTGCTGCTGACCGGGTCCATGGGGGTGCCGGCGCGGCGGCAGGCGCTGCTGGACCTGGTGACCGGCGAGGCGGGGATCGTCATCGGTACGCACGCGCTGATCGAGGACAAGGTGCGGTTCCACGATCTGGGGCTGGTCGTGGTGGACGAGCAGCACCGGTTCGGGGTCGAGCAGCGGGACGCGCTGCGCTCCAAAGGAAGCCGGCCGCCGCATCTGCTGGTGATGACGGCGACGCCCATCCCGCGGACCGTCGCGATGACCGTCTTCGGCGACCTGGAGACGTCCGTGCTCGACCAACTCCCCGCCGGGCGCTCGCCGATCGCCACCCATGTGGTGCCGGCCAAGGACAAGCCGCACTTCCTGGCGCGCGCCTGGGAGCGGGTGCGCGAGGAGGTCGAGGGCGGGCACCAGGCGTACGTGGTCTGCCCGCGCATCGGCGACGAGGAGGAGAAGAAGGGGACGAAAAAGGAGGAGGCGGCGGAGGACGGCGGGCCCGACGGTGAGCGCCGGCCGCCGCTCGCCGTTCTCGACATCGCCGAGCAGCTGTCCGCGGGGGCGCTCGGCGGGCTGCGCGTGGAGGTGCTGCACGGGCGGATGCAGCCGGACGCGAAGGACGACGTGATGCGCCGCTTCGCCGCGGGCGAGGTGGACGTGCTCGTCGCGACGACCGTCATCGAGGTCGGCGTCAACGTCCCCAACGCCACGGTCATGGTGATCATGGACGCCGACCGGTTCGGCGTCTCCCAGCTCCACCAGCTGCGCGGCCGGGTGGGCCGCGGCTCGGCGGCGGGGCTCTGCCTACTGGTGAGCGAGGCGGGCGAGGCGAGCCCGGCGCGGGCGCGGCTCAACGCCGTCGCCGGCACCCTCGACGGCTTCGAGCTCTCCCGGATCGACCTGGAACAGCGGCGCGAGGGCGACGTGCTCGGGCAGGCGCAGTCCGGCGTCCGCTCCTCGCTGCGGATGCTCGCCGTCATCGACGACGAGGAGGTCATCGCGGCGGCCCGCGAGGAGGCCGTCGCCGTCGTCACCGCCGACCCGGAACTCGACGGACTCCCGGCGCTGCGCACCGCGTTGGACGCCCTCCTCGACGACGAGCGGGAGCAGTACCTCGACAAGGGATGACGGCCTCCCCGCGCCCGGTCGGGTGAGGGCGCGGAGGGCCCGAACGAGCAGAGGAATTGTCAGACCCCCCTGAGAGAATGGACACAGTCCGAACCGATCCGCTCCGGGATCGGCTGAGTTGGGCCATTGGGGGCTGCTTTCATGTCGTTCCGCCATATCAACGAGCTGCCGCTCGGCGACAAGATCTTCCGGATCGAGCTCGCCAGCGACGACGACGCCACCGTCACCCTGACCCTCACCGGCTGGCACGAGGACGCCCCGGAGGCGCTGCTGGCCTCCGGCGCCCTGACGCTGCCGCTGACCGAAGTCCCGCCGCTGCGCATCGCGCTCAACCGCGCGCTGCGCGCCCTCGCGCTCGTCGCCGACGTCGCCGAGCCGATCCCGGACCGGGACGTGCTGCGCGAGCTGTTCCCCGGCCACGGCGCCCCCTGGGTGCCCCAGCACGAGGAGGACCTCGCCCACCGCTTCCACGGCGGCGAGACCATAGCCCGGATAGCCGCCCGCTTCGGACGCACGCCGGACTCGGTGCGTACGAAGCTCCGCGAGCTCGGCCACGACCCGCGCCGCCCCGAGTACTGCCCGCCCGACGGCTGCCTCTCCTGGTCGCGCTACGCCTCGCCGGCGCTCCTCGGGGCGGGCGAGACCCCCGGTGACGCCCCCGGCGCCGGCTGACCCCTGCCCCGCCCGGCCCGCCCGGTCCCGAGCGGGCCGGGCGGGCCGCATCCGGCGGCGGCGCCAATAATGAGCAGGCAGCGTGTGCACGTCGAAACGGAAGGGTGAGCCACCACCATGACCCGCGTTATCGCCGGTGCGGCCGGAGGGCGGCGCCTCGCGGTGCCGCCCGGCGGCGGCACCCGCCCCACCTCCGACCGGGCGCGCGAGGGCCTCTTCTCCACCTGGGAGTCGCTGGACGGGCCGCTGGCCGGGGCGCGGGTCCTGGACCTGTACGGCGGCTCCGGCGCGGTCGGTCTGGAGGCGCTGTCCCGCGGCGCGGACCACGTCCTGCTCGTCGAGGCCGACGCCCGCGCGGCCCGTACCATCCGGGAGAACGTCCGCGCCCTCGGCCTGCCCGGCGCCGAGGTCCGCGCCGGCCGGGCCGAGCAGGTCGCCGCCGCGCCCCCGCCCGGCGGCCCGTACGACGTCGTCTTCCTCGATCCGCCGTACGCGGTGGGGGACGACGAGCTGCGGGAGATACTCCTCACACTCCTGGCGCAGGGCTGGCTCGCGGGTGAGGCGCTCGTCACCGTGGAGCGCAGCACCAGAGGCGGCGAATTCCGCTGGCCGGACGAGTTCGAGGGGCTCAGGGCCCGTCGTTACGGCGAGGGGACGCTTTGGTACGGTCGCGCCGCCTCATGTCGCACAGCCGCGTCATGACCGGATCGGAGAGCGAGGAACCACTCTTGCGCCGCGCAGTCTGTCCGGGGTCCTTCGACCCCGTCACCAATGGACACCTCGACATCATCGCCCGCGCTTCCAGGCTCTACGACGTCGTCCATGTCGCTGTGATGATCAACCAGTCCAAGAAGGGGCTGTTCACCGTCGACGAGCGGATCGACCTGCTCCGCCAGGTCACCGCCGAGTACGGCAATGTGCAGGTGGAGTCCTTCCACGGGCTGCTCGTCGACTTCTGCAAGGAGCGCGACATCCCCGCCATCGTCAAGGGGCTGCGGGCCGTCAGCGACTTCGACTACGAGCTCCAGATGGCCCAGATGAACAACGGGCTGTCGGGTGTGGAGACGCTCTTCGTCCCCACCAACCCCACCTACAGCTTCCTCTCCTCCAGCCTGGTGAAGGAGGTCGCGGCCTGGGGCGGCGACGTCGCGCACCTGGTGCCGCCGCTGGTCCTGGAGGCCCTCGCCGAACGGCTCGCGAAGCGCTGACGGGCTGACGGCGCGTCAGCAGGTGTCGGGCGGGGGCCCACTGGCCGTACAGTCGGTCCCGTCCCGACCCTTCGGCCGTAGAAAGTGGCGAGCACCCAGGTGGACGTGCAGAAGAAGCTCGACGACATCGTCGCGACCGTCGGCGGCGCCCGGTCCATGCCCATGTCCGCCTCGTGCGTGATCAACCGGGCCGAGCTGCTCGCCCAGCTGGAGGAGGTGCGGGCCGCGCTGCCCGGCTCGCTCGCCCAGGCGCAGGAGCTGATCGGCGGCCGGGAGCAGATGGTCGAGGACGCCCGCCAGGAGGCCGAGCGGATCATCGAGTCCGCGCACGCCCAGCGCGGCTCGCTGATCTCCGACACCGAGGTCGCCCGGCAGTCCCAGGAGGAGGCCGACCGCATCCTCTCGGAGGCCCGCCGGGAGGCCGAGGAGATCCGCGCCGAGGCCGACGACTACGTCGACAGCAAGCTCGCCAACTTCGAGGTCGTCCTCACCAAGACCATCGGCTCCGTCGACCGGGGCCGGGACAAGCTGCTGGGCCGCGACGGGGGCGCCGACGGCTTCGCCGGCGGGGACGGCGAGTTCGACGAGGGCCCCGAGCGCAGCGCCGACCCGCAGACCCTGCGCAATCGCGCGGACGAATACGTGGACACCAAGCTGGGCGCGGTCTCGGCGGTGCTCGCCAAGACCCTGGAGGCCGTCGGGCGCGGCCGGCAGAAGCTGCTCGGCGTGCGCCCCACGGACGAGCTGGGCGCGCTCGCGGACGCCCAGGACGGCTACGGCTCGGTGCACACCAGCGACGCGGACTTCCTCGCCGGGCTCGCCCTGCCCCAGGAGCAGGCCGGCGCCCCGGCGGCCCCGGCCCAGCCCGCGCAGCCGCAGGTCCAGGAGGTCCAGCACCAGGACCACGCCCAGGCCCAGCCCGATTACTACGGGGCGACCGCGGGGTACCAGCAGCAGGACCCGTACGGCTATCAGCAGCAGTACGCGCAGCAGGACCCGTACGCGGCCCAGGGCGGCTATCCGCAGGACGCCTACGGCTGGCAGGGGCAGCAGGCGTACGACCCGAACGCCGGGTACGTCGCCGATCCGCACCTCCAGCACCAGCAGCACCAGCCCCATGAGGGCCAGCAGCAGGCCGCGGCGCTGGACGAGACCAGCCTCTTCGACACGAGCATGATCAACCTCGATCAGCTGCGCGCGTACGAGCAGGGCCGCTGATCCCGCCTCCGCCGCGCCGTCCGGGCCCCTCGGGGAGCGGATTGGGTGTACAGCGACAGGTCCAGTATCCTGGCTCTTCGGTCGCGTGTACGTCCGCGATCACGGCTGCCCCAGCACATCCGCACCGGGCGGCCGTCACCGCAGCGTAGAAAGCAGGAAGCCCTGAACGCCCACCTCGACCACCGTGCCCCTCTCGTGTTCGACACACGCGAGCTGGGTCGGCGTCCCGGTGCGCTGAAGCGGGTCTCCCGCACCGTCGCCGCCCCCGCCGACCTCGGTATCGAGGTCATCGGTGTGGCGAAGGGCGCGACCGTGGAGCTGGACCTCCGGCTGGAGTCGGTCATGGAAGGGGTGCTTGTCACAGGCACCGCCCGTGCGCCGCTCACAGGGGAGTGCGTAAGGTGTCTGGAGCCGCTGGAGCGAGAGCTCGACGCGGACTTCCAGGAGATGTTCTCCTACCCCGACGCCGACGTCCGGAGCCGCACCGCGGACACCGGCGACGACGCCGAGGAAGATGAGGACACCCTCTTCATCGAGGACGACATGTTCGACCTCGAACCCGTGCTGCGTGACGCGGTGGTGCTCGCACTGCCGCTGCAGCCGGTGTGCCGGGAAGACTGCCCCGGCCTGTGCTCCGAGTGCGGGGCGCGGCTGGCGGACGACCCGGACCACCACCATGAGGCCGTCGACATCCGTTGGGCGGCTTTGCAGGGACTCGCCGGGACCATCCAGGACGGCGAGAAGGACAACGCCCCCCGCGCCAGCGGGGATGAACCTCAGGAGAAGTAGCCGTGGCTGTTCCGAAGCGGAAGATGTCGCGCAGCAACACGCGCCACCGCCGGTCGCAGTGGAAGGCTGCGGTCCCCACCCTGGTGGCGTGCGAGCGCTGCCACGAGCCGAAGCAGCAGCACATCGCGTGCCCGAGCTGCGGCACCTACAACCGCCGCCAGGTCCTCGAGGTCTGAACGGCGGGTGACAGGCTCCATGTCAGACGCTGATTCGTCGAGGAACACCTCCTCGAAAAAGACGTCGGCGGACACAGCCTCGTCCCACACGCTTCTGGAAGGGCGGCTCGGGTATCACCTTGAGTCCGCCCTTCTGGTGCGTGCGCTGACGCACCGCTCCTTCGCGTACGAGAACGGCGGGCTGCCCACCAACGAACGGCTCGAATTCCTCGGGGATTCGGTGCTCGGGCTGGTGGTCACCGACACGCTGTACCGCATCCACCCCGACCTCCCAGAGGGCCAGCTGGCCAAGCTGCGGGCCGCGGTGGTCAACTCGCGAGCGCTCGCCGAGGTCAGCCGTGGCCTCGACCTCGGCGCCTTCATCCGGCTCGGCCGCGGTGAAGAAGGAACGGGCGGCAGGGACAAGGCGTCGATCCTCGCCGACACCCTTGAGGCCGTCATCGGCGCGGTCTATCTCGACCAGGGCCTCGACGCCGCCGGCGAGCTGGTGCACCGGCTCTTCGACCCGTTGATCGCCCGCTCCTCGAACCTCGGCGCCGGCCTGGACTGGAAGACCAGCCTCCAGGAGCTCACGGCGACGGAAGGGCTCGGCGTCCCCGAGTACCTCGTCTCCGAGACCGGCCCCGACCACGAGAAGGTCTTCACGGCTGCTGCCCGCGTCGGTGGTGTCACGTACGGCACCGGCACCGGCCGCAGCAAGAAGGAAGCGGAGCAGCAGGCGGCAGAGGCCGCCTGGCGCGCGATCCAGGAGGCGGCCGAGGCCCGTGCCGCGGAGGCCGCCAAGGGATCCACCGCGGACGCGACGGACGGTGCGTCCGCCGACAGCGCACCGTCGGCCGCCGAGGGCAGCAGGCCCGCCTGACCCCTCCGCGCCCGCAGCGCGAAGGCCGAACCGCCCACCCGTCCCCGCAGGGGGAGGGGTGGGCGGAGCCGCATCCCGCCCCATTCCGCAGTTCTTTTACCCAGGAGAGAGCGTGCCCGAGCTGCCCGAGGTCGAGGTCGTCCGGCGCGGGCTGGACCGATGGGTCCGCGGCCGTACCGTCGGCTCCGTCGAGGTGCTGCACCCGCGCGCCATCCGCCGCCACGTCGCCGGCCCCGCCGACTTCGCCGCCCGGCTGACCGGCCACCGCATCGGCGAGCCGCGCCGCCGCGGCAAGTACCTCTGGCTGCCGATGGAGAGCGCCGACGCGCTCTCCGTGCTCGCGCACCTCGGCATGAGCGGCCAGCTCCTCGTCCAGCCGCACGACGCCGCCGACGAGAAGCATCTGCGTGTCCGCATCCGCTTCGCCGACGCGGACGGCACCGAGCTGCGCTTCGTCGACCAGCGCACCTTCGGCGGGCTCTCCCTGCACGACACCGTCCCCGGCGACCCGGACGGGCTCCCGGACGTCATCGCGCACATCGCCCGCGACCCGCTGGACCCCGCCTTCGACGAGGCCGCCTTCCACGCCGCGCTGCGCCGCCGCCGTACGACCGTGAAGCGCGCCCTGCTCGACCAGTCGCTGATCAGCGGCGTGGGCAACATCTACGCCGACGAGGCGCTGTGGCGTTCGCGGCTGCACTACGAGCGCCCCACCGCGACCCTCACCCGCCCCCGCAGCGCCGAACTCCTCGGCCACGTGCGCGAGGTGATGAACGCTGCCCTCGCGGTGGGCGGCACCAGCTTCGACAGCCTTTACGTCAATGTGAACGGCGAATCGGGGTACTTCGACCGCTCCCTGGACGCGTACGGGCGCGAGGACGAGCCCTGTCGCCGCTGCGGCACCGCCATGCGCCGGCGCCCCTGGATGAACCGCTCCAGCTACTTCTGCCCGCGCTGCCAGCGCCCGCCGCGCCCGGTGGCCACCGGGCGCTGATCCGGGCCCGTCATGTAGAGGCCGCTGAGGCCGCCGAGGCCCTCGGCGGACTTCAGAAGCCGAAGTCCTGGGTCCACCAGGGGCCGCCGGGGCCGAAGTGCACGCCGACGCCCAGCTTCTTGTAGTCGCAGTTGAGGATGTTCGCCTTGTGGCCGGGGCTGTGCATCCAGGTGTCCATGACGGCTTTCGCGTCCGCCTGGCCGCGCGCGATGTTCTCGCCGCCCAGGTTCCCGATGCCGCGCTTCTTGGCCCGGTCCCAGGGGCTCTTGCCGTCCGGGTCGGTGTGGGCGAAGAAGCCGCGCTCGGCCATGTCCTCGCTGAAGGCCCCGGCGAGCGCGTCGAGCTGCCCGCTCGCGGCGACCGGGCTGCAGCCGACCTTGGCGCGCTCCTGATTGACCAGGGCGAGGACCTGGCTCCGGGCCGCCGCGACGCGGCCGGTGGCGGCGGGCGCGCCCGCGCTCTGCCGGGGCGAGGCCGGGGCGGGCGCGGCGTCGCCGGTACGGGGCGGGGCCGCGGCGCGGTCCGTCGTCCCGTGGCCCGAGCGCGGGTCGGTCCCCGCTCCCTTGCCGGCCTTCTCTGCGCTCTCCCCGCTCTCCCCGGACTGCCCGGTCCGCGCGGGGGAGGGCTTGGCGGACGGCGAGGCGGGCGCCGGCGACGGCGTCAGGGACGGCGCGTGCGCGCGCTCCCCGCCGCGGCTCGCGGGCGTCGGGCCGCGGTCGGCCGGGGCCGCCGACCCGGACCCCTTGGACGCCACGGAGCCGCCGTCCGGGGAGCCGTCCGCGCGGACGTCGCCGCTCGGGCCGTCGTGCCCGCCGAAGCCGAAGTTCTCGCCGCCCGGCAGCAGGCCGGAGGTGACGGCGACCGCGCCGATCGCCATCGCGGCGGAGGCGCCCAGCAGCCCGGTCCGCACCGGAGTCCTGGCTCCGCCCCGGCCCCGGCGGCCCTCGCGGTGTCGCCCGGCGGCCGGTTCGGGGGTGGAGGAGGGAGCCGTCGAGGCGGGTGGCGAGGTGCGTCCATGGCGGCCCATGTGTACTGCCTTCCTTACGTGCCCTGCGCGTTGCCAGGCATCGACATGCGTCACTCGTACGGGTGAGTAGTCGTATCGAGCGGCGACTGTACGCCATGGTCATCGGGGCCGGCGTGCTCCGCGGGCAATTGGCCGGTTAGCGTGCGGACATGAACGAGAATGTCCGTCTGACGGCCTGGGTCCGCGGCCATGTGCAAGAGGTGGGGTTCCGGTGGTTCACCCGCGCCAACGCGCTCCGTATCGGGGAGCTCACCGGATTCGCCTCGAATCTCTCCGACGGCCGGGTGCAGGTGGTCGCGGAGGGCCCGCGGGCGGGGTGCGATCAATTGCTCGACTGGCTGCGCACCGGGGACACGCCCGGACGGGTCGACGGTGTGACGGAGATCTGGGACACACCGCGTGGCGGATACGAGGGGTTCGAGATCCGCTGAGCGCGCGGGCGCGCGTACCGGATCGAGGGGGCGCGCGGGGGGCCGGGGAGTGCGGTCCGCGGGCGTTGCCCGAGCGTCTCGGGCATATGCGAAGGGCAGAAATGACCTGATGGTTGCCAAGTGCGCCCGCCCGTGCAAGGCTGCCCCTCGACGGATGATCTCTACGCCCCCTGCGGGCCCGGGAAGAGGAAGCGCCGCGCATTGAGCCGCCGCGCGCCCCTGGGTTGCCCCTTGATACGGGGCGTGATCGTGTTGACCGTCAAACTTTTTGGTGAGACGCTGGAAGCCCCGCGCACCTTAGCTGTTTGGCATTGAACACAGTAGTGATGGCAGACACCGCGGGTGCGAATCCCTCACGACCCACACCGCTTCGGTCGGTCACTCAGTGTGGAGGACCATCCATCATGGCAAAGGCGCTTCTCGGTTACGTCGGCGGCTCCGACCCCCGAATTCTCTCCGAGATGCGACGGCTTCAGCAGCGTGTCCAGGACCTCGAATCCGAGCTCATCCGGATTCAGGCCGAGAACGACGCGCTGTACGCCGCCGCGCACCACGGCGACTCGCTGCTCGACAGCATCGACGTACCGCAGGCGGAGCCTGCGCTGGCCTGACCTCAACCCTCACCCCAGGGTAGGCCGGGCTGCAATGTCGGCCGCTTGAGAATCCGCAAGGGACGCTTCGGCGTCCCTTCGTTTTTCCGGCCGCTCCCCACCGCCTCCTCACCGTCAGATGTGCCCTGCACCATAACCGGCGAAACCGAAAAAGAAGCGGGGCGCCCCGCGCCCGCGCCGGGACCGGGCCCAGGCGGGGCCGGGCGGTAGAGTCCCACGGCGTGCATCTCAAGTCCCTGACCCTCCGAGGTTTCAAATCCTTCGCCTCGGCTACGACGCTCCGCTTCGAGCCGGGTATCACGTGCGTCGTAGGTCCCAACGGCTCCGGCAAGTCCAATGTCGTGGACGCCCTTTCCTGGGTCATGGGCGAACAAGGGGCCAAGTCGCTGCGCGGCGGCAAGATGGAAGACGTCATCTTCGCCGGAACCACCGGCCGGCCGCCGCTCGGCCGCGCCGAGGTGTCGCTGACCATCGACAACTCCGACGGCGCACTGCCCATCGACTACACGGAAGTCACCATCACGCGGATCATGTTCCGCAATGGGGGCAGCGAATACCAGCTCAATGGCGATACGTGCCGGCTGCTCGACATCCAGGAACTGCTCTTCGACTCCGGTATCGGCCGCGAAATGCACGTCATCGTCGGCCAGGGGCAGTTGGACTCCGTTCTGCACGCCGATCCGATGGGGCGGCGCGCCTTCATCGAGGAGGCGTCCGGAGTTCTCAAGCACCGCAAGCGCAAGGAGAAGGCGCTGCGGAAACTCGACGCGATGCAGGCCAATCTCTCGCGCGTACAGGATCTGACCGATGAGTTGCGCAGACAGCTCAAACCGCTCGGACGCCAGGCCGCCGTCGCACGCCGGGCGGCCGTCATCCAGGCCGATCTGCGCGACACCAGGCTGCGGCTGCTCGCGGACGACCTCGTGACCTTGCGCGAGGGGCTGCGCGCCGAGATCGAGGACGAGGCGGCGCTCAAGGCGCGCAAGGACGCCGCCGACGCCGCGCTGAAGGCGGCGCTCCAGCGTGAGGCGGAGCTGGAGGAGCGGGTGCGTACGCTCACGCCGCGGCTCCAGCGGGCCCAGCAGACCTGGCACGAGCTGTCGCAGCTCGCCGAGCGCGTACGCGGGACGATCGGGTTGGCCGACGCCCGCGTCAAGAGCGCGACCGCCGCCCCCGCCGAGGAGCGGCACGGCCGCGACCCCGAGGACATGGAGCGCGAGGCGGCCCGGATCCGCGAGACCGAGGCCGAGCTGGAGGCCGCGCTGGAGGCGGCGAGCCGGGCCCTGGACGACACGATGGAGCACCGCGCCGAACTGGAGAGCCGGCTGGCGCAGGAGGAACGGCGGCTGCGCGACGTCGCGCGCGCCATCGCCGACCGCCGCGAGGGGCTCGCCCGGCTGCACGGCCAGGTCAACGCGGCCCACGGCCGGGCCGGTTCGGCGCGCGCCGAGATCGACCGGATGGTCGCCGCGCGCGACGAGGCGCGGGAGCGGGCCGCGGCGGCCGAGGAGGAGTACGAGCAGCGGGCCGCCGAGGTCGGCGGGCTGGAGGCGGGCGACGCGGAGCTCGCCGACGAGCACGAGCGCGCCAAGCGCGAGCTGGCGGACGCCGAGGCCGCGCTGAACGAGGCGCGCGGGGCGGCGGTGGCGGCCGAGCGCGACCGCGCCGCGACCGCCGCGCGGCACGAGGCGCTGGCGCTGGGCCTGCGCCGCAAGGACGGCACGGGCGCGCTCCTCGCCGCCGGGGACCGCCTGACCGGCCTCCTCGGCCCCGCCGCCGAACTGCTGACGGTCGCCCCCGGCTTCGAGATCCCCGTCGCCGCCGCCCTGGGCGCCGCCGCCGACGCCCTCGCCGTACACGGCCCGGACACCGCCGCCGACGCGCTGCGCCTGCTGCGGGAGCAGGACGCGGGGCGCGCCGCGCTGGTGGTGGGCGCGCCGCCGGAGGGCGCGGACGAGGAGGCCGGGGGCGAGGGGATGGCGGCTGCCGTTGACGGCGCCGGCCCGGTGCCCGCCGCGCGGCTCGTCGAGGCGCCCGGCAGTCTGCTGCCCGCCGTGCGGCGGCTGTTGCGGGACGTCGTCGTGGTCGGCTCGCTCGACGACGCCGAGAAGCTGATCGCGGCGCGCCCCGAGCTGACGGCCGTGACCGGGGACGGCGATGTGCTGTCGGCGCACTTCGCGCAGGGCGGTTCGGCCGGTGCGCCGAGTCTGCTGGAGGTACAGGCGTCGGTGGACGAGGCCGCCGGGCACCTCGCGGAGCTGGCCGTACGGTGCGAGGAGCTCGCCGCCGCGGAGCGGGAGGCGGGCGAGCGGCGGGCGCGTTGGGCGGCGCGCGCCGAGGAGCTGAGCGCCCGGCGCAGCGCCGCTGACCGGGAGAAGTCGCACGTCGCGCAGGCGCTCGGGCGGCTTGGTGGACAGGCGCGGGCGGCCGCGGCGGAGGCCGAGCGGCTGGCGGCGTCCGCGGCGAAGGCCGAGGAGTCGCTCGCCGGGGCGATGGCCGAGGCCGAGGAGCTGGCCGAGCGGCTCGCCGTGGCGGAGGAGGCCGCCGCGTCCGGGGACGGCGGCGCGGAGGAGCCCGACACGTCCGTACGGGACCGGCTCGCCGCCGACGGGGCCAACGCCCGTCAGACCGAGATGGAGGCGCGGCTTCAGGTCCGTACGCATGAGGAGCGCGTGAAGGGGCTCGCGGGGCGGGCGGACGCGCTGGACCGGGGAGCGCGCGCCGAGCGTGAGGCGCGGGCGCGCGCGGAGCAGCGCCGGGCGCGGCTGCGGCACGAGGCGGCGGTGGCGGCGGCCGTCGCGGCCGGCGCCCGCCAACTGCTGGCGCACGTGGAGGTGTCGCTCGTACGGGCCGACGAGGAGCGGCGCGCCGCCGAGCAGGCGAAGGCCGGGCACGAGCAGGAGCTGATCGCCGAGCGCAACCGGGGGCGCGAGCTCTCGTCCGAGCTGGACAAGCTGACGGACTCGGTGCACCGCGGCGAGGTGCTGGGCGCGGAGAAGCGGCTGCGCATCGAGCAGCTGGAGGCGAAGGCGCTGGAGGAGCTGGGCGTCGAACCGGCGGCGCTGGTCGGCGAGTACGGGCCCGACCAGCCCGTACCGCCCTCCCCGGCGGCCGAGGGCGAGGAGCTGCCGCAGGACCCGGAGCACCCGCGCAACCAGCCGGTGCCCTATGTGCGGGCCGAGCAGGAGAAGCGGCTGAAGGCCGCCGAACGGGCGTATCAGCAGCTGGGCAAGGTGAATCCGCTCGCTCTGGAGGAGTTCGCGGCCCTGGAGGAGCGGCACAAGTTCCTGAGCGAGCAGCTTGAAGACTTGAAGAAGACCCGGACGGACCTCCTTCAAGTGATCAAGGAGGTCGATGTGCGCGTCGAGCAGGTCTTCACCGAGGCGTACCGCGACACGGCGCGGGAGTTCGAGGGCGTCTTCGGGCGGCTGTTCCCAGGCGGCGAGGGGAGGCTGGTGCTGACCGACCCCGACGACATGCTCAGCACCGGTGTGGACGTGGAGGCACGCCCGCCGGGCAAGAAGGTCAAGCGGCTGTCGCTGCTGTCCGGCGGCGAGCGGTCGCTGACGGCCGTGGCGCTGCTGGTGTCGATCTTCAAGGCGCGGCCGAGCCCGTTCTACGTGATGGACGAGGTCGAGGCGGCCCTCGACGACACCAATCTGCAGCGGCTGATCGGGATCATGGCGGAGCTCCAGGAGAGCTCCCAGCTGATCGTGATCACGCACCAGAAGCGGACGATGGAGGTCGCGGACGCGCTGTACGGGGTGTCCATGCAGGGCGACGGCGTGTCCAAGGTGATCAGCCAGCGGCTGCACTGACCGCCGGCCGGGCCCCGTCGGCGGCCCTGGTGACAGTTCCGGCGGCAGTTCTTCTACAAGCCTTCAAGCCTTGAACGTTGCAACGGAGAAAGCTCGGGGGAACTTCTTGGTCACGATCTATTGACTTCGAAACTTGAAGACATAGGCTCTGCAACGTCGCTTATACCTTCAAGTGGTGGCTTCCGGGAAGTTATGCCCCACTGGAAGGTCCAGCCCCCTACGCCCGGCAACGCGGCCGGGCCACAGGAGTTCACGTTGACCAGCACCGCGAAGGCGCAGGTTCCGGAGGGCCGCGGGGCCCAGCCGGACCATCTCGGCCATGTCATCTTCATCACCGCGGCAGCGGCGATGGGCGGCTTCCTCTTCGGTTACGACAGCTCCGTGATCAACGGCGCCGTCGAGGGCATTCGCGGCAAGTACGACATCGGCTCCGGCGCGCTCGCCCAGGTCATCGCCATCGCGCTGATCGGCTGCGCGATCGGCGCCGCCACCGCCGGCCGGATCGCGGACCGCATCGGCCGGATCCGCGTGATGCAGATCTCCGCGGTGCTCTTCACCGTCAGCGCTATCGGCTCGGCGCTCCCCTTCGCCCTGCTGGACCTGGCGTTCTGGCGGGTGCTCGGCGGCATCGCGATCGGCATGGCCTCGGTCATCGGCCCCGCCTACATCGCCGAGGTCTCGCCGCCCGCCTACCGCGGCCGCCTCGGCTCCTTCCAGCAGGCCGCCATCGTCGTCGGCATCGCGGTCTCGCAGCTGGTCAACTGGGGCATCCTCAACCTCGCCGACGGCGACCAGCGCGGCAAGCTCATCGGCCTGGAGGCATGGCAGGTCATGCTGGGCGTGATGGTGGTCCCGGCCGTCCTGTACGGGCTGCTGTCCTTCGCCATCCCCGAGTCGCCGCGCTTCCTGATCTCCGTCAACAAGATCGACAAGGCCAAGGCCGTGCTCGCCGACGTCGAGGGCGGCGGCGTCGACCTCGACACGCGCGTCGCCGAGATCCAGCACGCGATGCGCAGCGAGCACAAGTCGACCTTCAAGGACCTGCTGGGCAGCCGGGCGGGTTTCCTGCCCATCGTCTGGATCGGCATCGGCCTCTCCGTCTTCCAGCAACTCGTCGGCATCAATGTCGCGTTCTACTACTCGGCCACGCTGTGGCAGTCGGTGGGCATCGACCCGAGCGCCTCGTTCTTCTACTCCTTCACCACGTCGATCATCAACATCATCGGCACCGTGATCGCGATGATCTTCGTCGACCGCATCGGTCGCCGGCCGCTCGCGCTGATCGGCTCCGCGGGCATGGCGATCGCCCTCGCCCTGGAGGCGTGGGCCTTCTCGGCCAAGACCTCGGGCGGCACCCTGCCCAACACCGAGGGCGTCGTCGCCCTCATCGCGGCCCACTGCTTCGTGCTCTTCTTCGCCCTCTCCTGGGGCGTGGTGGTCTGGGTCTTCCTCGGCGAGATGTTCCCGAACCGCATCCGCGCCGCCGCGCTGGGCGTGGCCGCCTCCGCCCAGTGGATCGCCAACTGGGCCATCACCGCGAGCTTCCCGAGCCTGTCCGACTGGAACCTCTCGGCGACGTACCTCATCTACATGGTCTTCGCCCTGCTCTCGATCCCCTTCGTGCTCAAGTTCGTGAAGGAGACCAAGGGCAAGGCGTTGGAGGAGATGGGCTGATATCCCCGCCCTTGCCCGTCTCCTCGTATGCGGTCGCTGCCCCGGTTCGGTTCCCGAGCCGGGGCAGCGCCTGTCCTCAGTCCGCCAGCCGCGGCAGTACCTGCTCGGCGAACAGCCGCAGGCTCCGCCACCCCTCCTCGACCGGCATGCCGCCGCACAGCGGGTGCAGCACCAGCCCCGACCCGTCGTCGCCGCGCTCCCGCGCGAGGGCCGCGCACTCCTCGGGGGTGACGATCCGGTAGACGCCCTCGCGGCGCAGCCCCTCGACGTCGTCGGCGGCGGACCGCACCGCCGAGCGGATGTCCGACGACTGCCAGGACGCGTACGTACGGGCCTCGTGCAGCAGATGCGCGCCGTGCTCCGCCCACGCCCGGTCCACGTCCTCGGCGATGTGCAGCAGCGGCGTGTCGGCGGCGGGCATCAGCACCCAGCCCTCGGTCCCGTACTCCGCGCACCGGTCCTTGTAATACGCCTCCAGCTCCGGCAGATGCGCGCTCGGGAACAGCGGCAGCCCGAACCGGGCCGCCCGCCGCGCCGCGGGCTTGGAGGCCCCGCCGACGAGCAGCAGCGGATGCGGCTGCGTGTACGGGCGCGGGGTCACCCGGACCGTCCGCCCCCGGTACGTGAAGGGCTCGCCGGTCCACGCCGCGAGCAGCGTCTCCAGCGCGTCGTCCTGGAGCCGGCCCCGGTGCTCCCAGGCGCGGCCGTGCGCGGCGTACTCCTCCGGGCGGTAGCCGATCCCGGCGACGGTCACCAGCCGGCCGCCGCTGAGCAGGTCCAGGACGGCCAGGTCCTCGGCGAGCCGCAGCGGGTCGTAGAGCGGGGTGACGATCGCGCAGAGCGTCACGGCGATGCGGCGGGTGGCGCCGAGCACCGCGCCCGCGAAGGCGATCGGCGAGGGCATCCAGCCGTTGTCCGTGCCGTGGTGCTCCTCCGTCTGCACGGTGGTGATGCCGTGCTCGTCGGCGTACACGGCCATGTCCACGGCGGCGCGATAGCGCTCGGACAGACTCTGCGGAGTGGCGGCGGGATCGACGAGATTGAACCGAACGACCGTGGTGGGCATGGCAGACGTCCCCTTCGCCGTGGGTGGCAGAAGGGGACGCTAGCCGAGAGCTGATCAATTGAACAGAGCGCCTGCGAGCGCCCGTTCCCAGGCTCGGGCCCGATGGCTCAGGCCGGGCTCAGGCCGGTCTCAGGCCGGGACCTTCGTGCGGGGCGCGGGCTCCTGACCGGTCTCCGCCGCCCCCTCGCGGGGCTTCGGCAGGGCCAGCGAGAGCACCGCGGCGATCACGATCGTCGTCGCCCAGCCGAGGCCGTGCTGCCCGATCCAGGTGTCGGCCAGCGGCCCGGTGAACCAGTCGACCTTGGTGAAGCACAGGCCCGCGACCAGCGCCACGAACCACGCCGTCATCGCCTGCCAGCAGAAGCCGCCCAGGTACCAGTAGCGGCTGGTGCGGCCGGTGTCCATCAGCGCGTCCGGGTCGTACCGCAGCGAGCGGCCCCGGCGGCGCGCCATGTCGACGGCGTAGACGCCGATCCACGCGGAGAAGGAGACCGCGAGCAGGGTCAGGAAGGCGATGAACGAGCCCAGGAAGCTCTTCGCCACCAGCATCAGCAGCAGACCGCCGACCAGGGAGATGATCGCGTTGATCGATACGGCCATGGCGCGCGGCAGCTTGACGCCCATGGTCTGCGCCGTGAACCCGGCCGAGTACATCGACAGGCTGTTGATCAGCAGCATGCCCACCAGCGCGGTGATCAGATACGGCACCGCGATCCAGGTCGGCAGGATGTCGCCGAGGAAGGAGACCGGGTCCGGGGCCGAGGCGAGGTCGGGGGTGGCGACCGCCATGACGGCGCCCATCAGCACCATCGGCGCCATGACCAGGCCCGCGCCCGAGACCGTCACGCCGACGATCTTCTTGCCCGAGGCGGCGTGCGGCAGGTAGCGGGCGAAGTCGGGGCCGGTGGGCACCCAGCTGATGCCGCCCGCGGCGATGGTGCCGACGCCCGCGATCATCATGGCCGTGGTCCCGGCGGGCTTGGAGAAGACCTCGCTCCAGGCCATGTTGGCGATCAGATAGACCAGCACCAGCACGCTGAAGACGCCGAAGAGGTACGTCGACCACTTGTTGCAGACGTTGAGCGCCTTGCGGCCCATGCCGCTCACCAGGAAGGTGCAGGCGACGAAGGCGACGAGGGTGACGACGATCAGCGCGGTGTTGCTCTTGACGCCGAAGAGCAGGTCGAGGACGGTCAGCACGGCGTACGCGCCGGTGACCGCGTTGATGGTCTCCCAGCCGAAGCGGGCCACCCACAGGATCGCGCCCGGGAAGTAGTTGCCGCGGACGCCGAAGGCGGCGCGGGAGAGCAGCGCGCCCGGCGCGCCGCCCCATTTGCCGGACACCGACAACACGCCCACCATGCCGAACGACACGACGGCCGCGCACACGGCGACGATCAGCACCTGCCAGAAGTTCAGCTTGTTGAAGACCACCAGGGACGCGCCCATGGTGAGCAGCAGCACGCTGATATTGGCGGCGACCCATGTCGGGAAGAGCTCGCGGACCTTTCCGTGGCGCTCATGGTCCGGCACGGGCTCGATGCCGCGGATCTCGATGGCGCCTTCGAAATCGGCGGTGGACGCGTTGGCCGCTGAGGCCGTGTTGGACGCTGTGTCCATGGTTCGGACTCCGTGCATGGGATGCAGTGGCGAGATGCCTGGTCAGCGGGGGGACGGTGGGACTCTACGCGCGTTGCATCGTGCCACACCATCGTAGTTTGCTCCAACTTTGGGCGGTTGGCCGCTTTGGTCCTCCGCCTAGCCGGAGGCCGGGACAGACCGGGACGGATGCCCCTGACGGTCCGGATCGCCGTGCGCCCATGGGCGAGCTGCCGCCGCTAAGCGGAACTGGAGGTTCCCACGAGTGGCACCGTATCCGGCCGTCGGACACGCGCCCGGCGGCCGGGCGCGCCGGCCCGGCCGCCAGGTCTCGATCCGGACTCGGGGGCCCCTCGCGCCGGTCGATACGCGCCGTCCCGTGCGCGGCCCGGCCGAGAACTCCGTACGTGGCCGATACTGGGTCCGTTATGGACATCGTCATCCTTGCTGTAGTCATCGCTGTGGTCGCGCTCGCCGCGATCAGCGGGCTCGTGGTCAGCAGCCGCAAAAAGAAGCAGCTGCCGCCGGCCCCGCCGAGCAGCCCGTCCGTCACCACGCCGCCCGCCGAGCCGCAGGTCGGCGAGGAAGCCGATACCGCGCGCGAGGAACCGCGCCGGACCATTGAGGAGGTGGACCTGCCGGCGGCCGAGGCCCCGGCCCCCGCTGCCGAGGCGCCCGTCGCCGAGGAGCCCGCGGCGCCCGCTATCGAGGTGCCCGAGCCCACCGCGGGCCGCCTGGTGCGGCTCCGCTCCCGGCTCTCCCGCTCGCAGAACTCCCTGGGGAAGGGGCTGCTCACGCTGCTCTCCCGCGAGCACCTCGACGAGGACACCTGGGAGGAGATCGAGGAGACCCTGCTGGTCGCCGACGTGGGCGTCGCCCCCACCCAGGAGCTCGTCGACCGGCTGCGCGAGCGCGTGAAGGTGCTCGGCACCCGCACCCCGCAGGAACTGCGGGGCCTGCTGCGCGAGGAACTGCTGACCCTCGTCGGCCCCGACCTCGACCGCACGGTCCACACCGAGAGCGGCGTCAGCGAGAGCGGCGCGGAGAAGCCCGGCGTCGTCATGGTCGTCGGCGTCAACGGCACCGGCAAGACCACCACCACCGGCAAGCTCGCGCGCGTCCTCGTCGCCGACGGCAAGTCCGTCGTGCTCGGCGCGGCCGACACGTTCCGCGCCGCCGCCGCCGACCAGCTCCAGACCTGGGGCGAGCGCGTCGGCGCCCGTACGGTCCGCGGGCCCGAGGGCGGCGACCCCGCGTCGATCGCCTTCGACGCGGTGAAGGAGGGCATCGCCGAGAGCGCCGACGTCGTCCTCATCGACACCGCCGGCCGGCTGCACACCAAGACCGGGCTCATGGACGAGCTGGGCAAGGTCAAGCGGGTCGTGGAGAAGCACGGCTCCGTGGACGAGGTGCTGCTGGTGCTCGACGCCACCACCGGCCAGAACGGCCTGGTGCAGGCGCGGGTGTTCGCGGAGGTCGTGGACATCACCGGCATCGCGCTGACCAAGCTGGACGGCACCGCCAAGGGCGGCATCGTCGTGGCGGTCCAGCGCGAACTGGGCGTGCCGGTGAAGCTGGTCGGCCTCGGCGAGGGCGCGGACGACCTCGCGCCGTTCGAGCCGGAGGCCTTCGTCGACGCGCTGATCGGCGAGTGACGGCCGGCGGCTGACGGCCGCCGCACATACGGAACCGCCGCGTTATGCGGAGAAGAGTGGAAAAGAAAGGGCCCCGTCGCACGTACAACTGCGACGGGGCCCTTCTCGTATTCCGATCTCGTATTCCGACGGCCGGTTCCAGCGGCCGGTCCCGATGGCCGGTTCAGGCGGCTGGATCCGACCGCTGGTTCCGGCCGCTGCTTCAGGCGCAGAAGCGTGACCCCGCGCGGTGGCTGACGTAGGCCAGCGTGCCCACCAGGAGCCGGGCCTGGGGCGGGCAGCCCGCGGTGTCCAGCGTCGGCGGGCGCAGCCAGCGCATCGGCCCGAGGCCGGCGAAGTCGGAGGGCGGCGCGGTGACATGGTCGCCGGGGCCCAGGCAGCGCAGGTCGAGCCCGGCGTCGTCCCAGCCCATGCGGTAGAGCAGCGCGGGGAGTTCGGCCGCCGCGCCGGGGGCGACGAAGAACAGCGCGCGTCCGTGGGGGGTGGCGGCGACCGGGCCGAGCGGCAGCCCCATCCGCTCCAGCCGGACCAGCGCGTGCAGGCCGGCCGGCTCCGCCACCTCCAGCACCTCGAAGGCGCGGCCGACCGGCAGCAGCACCGCCGCGCCGGGGACCTCGGCCCAGGCGGCGGTCGCCTCGTCGAGGGTGGCCCCCGCCGCGACCCGCGGGGCGAAGTGCAGCGGGTGGGCGCCGGGGGAGGGGCAGTCGGCGACGCCGCAGGAGCAGTCCGTACGGCCATCGGATCCGTGGCGCGAGGCGCGGGCGCCGGGCGCCACGTCCCATCCCCACAGGCCGGTGTACTCCGCCACTGTCATCGCTGTCATGGCACACCCGGTCGCGCGTGCGCGCCGCCGGGTACCGGAACGCATGTCCCGGATACCGCCGATCGTGAAGCCCATGCTCCCTCCAACGGGTCGTCTTCAGTGATGGTTACGACCCGGAGTCTTGCGAACACGCACGGTTGCCGACACCCGTTCGTGGGGGGCGTGAGGCGGTGCGGCCGGTAGTGCGAAGTGACGGCCGCGCTCCCGTGCGCCTCACTGCGCCAGCTCCTGATCTTCCCGGGCCAAGTCAATCGCGCGGAGTGGCGCGGGGGTCCATTCGGTGGGGTGGCGAATGGTGGCGATTGCCGGAACGGCCTCGCGGTGTCCGTGATCGTAGGATTACTTTCGGTGCATGAACCCCGGAGGTGCCCACGCGGGTATGCCGGAGGCATGACGCCTCGTCGGAACGGCTGTTTACATTCAGTCGAGTCGGTGCATCACCGGACAGGAAGTCGCAGGAGGCGGCATTCTGTTGGCGGTTCGCGCACAGCACAGTCGGAATGGGGGCCTTCCAGTGGGCGGCAACGGCAGCGGGAGTGGCAGCGCTGACAAGCGCCCCAACGAGCAGTTGGGTTCATGGTTCCTGCGCAGCGGCTGGTCCAAGGGTGAACTAGCCCGCCAAGTCAACAGGGGGGCCCGTCAGTTGGGCGCCCATCACATCAGTACGGACACCTCGCGGGTGCGCCGCTGGCTCGACGGCGAGCAGCCGCGCGAGCCGATCCCGAAGATCCTCTCCGAGCTGTTCTCCGAGCGGTTCGGCTGCGTCGTGGGCATCGAGGACCTCGGCCTGCGCGCCGCGCACCAGTCGCCGTCGGTCTCCGGTGTGGACCTGCCCTGGGCGGGCCCGCAGACCGTCTCCCTGATCAGTGAGTTCTCGCGCAGCGACCTGATGCTCGCGCGGCGCGGCTTCCTCGGCACGTCGCTGGCGCTCGCCGCCGGGCCCGCCCTCATCGAGCCGATGCAGCGCTGGCTGGTCCCCGGCCCCGCCGGTCACGACGCCGCGCGCGCCGTCGCGGCGGCGGACTCCTCCGACCGCTCCCGGCGCGCTTCCCGGCTCTCCCAGCCGGAGCTGGAGCTGCTGGAGTCCACGACGATGATGTTCCGCCAGTGGGACGCCCAGTGCGGCGGCGGACTGCGGCGCAAAGCCGTCGTCGGCCAACTGCACGAAGTCACCGACCTGTTGCAGGAGTCGCAGCCCAAGGAGACGTCCCAGCGGCTGTTCAAGGTCGCCGCCGAGCTGGCGGAGCTGGCCGGCTGGATGAGCTACGACATAGGGCTCCAGCCCACGGCGCAGAAGTACTTCGTCCTCGCGCTGCACGCCGCGAAGGAGGCGGGCGACCGCCCCCTGGGCTCGTACGTGCTCTCCAGCATGAGCCGCCAGATGATCCATCTGGGCCGCCCGGACGACGCGTTGGAGCTGATCCACCTCGCGCAGTACGGCTCCCGGGAGCAGGCCACCTCCCGTACGACCGCGATGCTGTACGCGATGGAGGCCCGCGCGTACGCCAACGCCGGGCAGCCCGCGAAGTGCAAGCGCGCCGTGAACATGGCAGAGGACGCCTTCGGGGACTGCACGCCGGACGAGGGCGACCCCGACTGGATCCGCTTCTTCTCCGAGGCCGAGCTGAACGCGGAGAGCGCCCACTCCTTCCGCGACCTCGCCTATGTGGCGGGCCGCAGCCCCACCTACGCGCACCTGGCGTTCCCGAAGATGGAACGCGCCGTCGAGCTCTTCGGAAAGGACGCCGAGCACCAGCGGTCGTACGCGCTCAACCTCATCGGAATGTCGACGGTCCATCTGATGCAGCGCGAACCGGAGCAGTCCGCCCAACTCGCGGGCAAGGCGCTGAAGATCGCCAAGCGGGTGCGCTCGGAGCGGGTGAACAACCGGCTCCGCAAGACCATCGACACGGCGGTCCGCGACTTCGGTGAGGTCGCCGCGGTCGTCGACCTCACCGAGAAGCTCGCCGTCGAGCTGCCGGACGCCACGGACGCGGCGCAGGCGATCTGACGCGAGTGACCTGACGCGGGGGATCTGACGCAGGGGAGAGGGCGCCCCCGGCCCTGGTGTCTGTCGCCCGTTCCGATGACCGCCCTTCGACGGCCGCCCCTGGCCACCGCCCCCGATGTCCGCCCTTCGACGACCGCACGGCCCCATGGATTCCGGCCGCGGTGACCACCCCGTACAGCCCGACTCGGCTCCCCCACGCCAGGTCAACCGGGTGGTCGCCGCGGTCGGTCTTTTCGCGCGGGCGGGTCCGCGGGACTGGGCGCGGGGCGCCGTCCGGTGATTCATCCACTCGTAACACGCCCGCGCTCTTCGTCACCGCGGTGAAACACGCGGGCGCATCGGCGGAAACCGCGCTGCGCCAGCCTCGTGGCGTCAGCCGGCCCACCGAGTCCCTGCCCGTACGGGGGCCGCCCGCCCCGAGGAGACGTCGACGTTGAATGGCGCAGATACCGCGTTCGTCTTGATCAGTGCCGCGCTCGTGATGCTGATGACCCCCGGCCTGGCCTTCTTCTACGGGGGCATGGTGCGGGTGAAGAGTGCCCTGAACATGCTGATGATGTCGTTCATCTCGCTGGGCATCGTCTCCGTGCTGTGGGTGCTCTACGGCTACTCCCTCGCGTTCGGCGACGACAGCGGCGCCGGGCTGATCGGCGGCCTCGACCACATCGGCCTCTCCGGCATCGACGCCGGGACGCTGACCGGCGGGAAGACCGGTATCCCCGTCTTCGCCTTCGCCCTCTTCCAGCTGATGTTCGCGGTGATCACGCCAGCGCTGATGAGCGGAGCACTCGCGGACCGGGTGAAGTTCAGCGCGTGGGCGCTGTTCATCACCCTGTGGGTGACGGTCGTCTACTTCCCGGTCGCGCACTGGGTGTGGCAGCCGGACGGCTGGCTCTACCAGCTCCAGGTCATCGACTTCGCGGGCGGCACGGCGGTCCATATCAACGCGGGCGTGGGCGGCCTCGCCGCGGTCCTGGTCGTCGGAAAGCGCATCGGCTTCAAGAAGGACCCGATGCGGCCGCACAGCCTGCCCCTGGTGATGCTGGGCGCGGGGCTGCTGTGGTTCGGCTGGTTCGGCTTCAACGCGGGCTCGGCGCTGGCCGCCGACGGCACCGCCGCGACCATGGCGCTCAACACCCAGGTCGCGACCGCCGCCGCGATGCTCGGCTGGCTGGGCTACGAGCGCGTCCGGCACGGCGCGTTCACCACCCTGGGGGCCGCGTCCGGCGCGGTCGCGGGACTGGTCGCCATCACCCCGTCCGGCGCCGCCGTGAACGCGATGGGCGCGATCGTCATCGGCGTCGTCGCCGGAACCGCCTGCTCCTGGGCCGTCAGCCTCAAATACCGGCTGGGGTTCGACGATTCGCTCGACGTGGTCGGCGTCCACCTGGTCGGCGGCGTCATCGGCACCCTCCTCGTCGGCGTCCTCGCCGTCGACGGCGTCGGCGGCGCGGTCCAGCTCGGCCGGCAGGCCGCCGGGGCGTTCGCGGTGATGGCGTACTCCTTCGCGCTCTCGTGGCTCCTCGCCAAGTTCGTCGACCGGATGATCGGCTTCCGGGCGGCCGAGGACGACGAGACCAGCGGCGTCGACCAGGCGTTCCACGCGGAGGCCGCCTATGACTTCAGCGCGGTGGGCGGGGTCGCGCAGTCCCGCGGCACCGCGCCGACCGCCGCGCCGGCCGGCGGCTCCGCCGCCCGGCCAACGGAGAAGAAGGTGGACGCATGAAGCTCATCACCGCGGTCGTCAAGCCGCACCGGCTCGACGAGGTCAAGGAAGCCCTCCGGGCCGCGGGCGTGCAGGGACTGACGGTTACCGAGGCGAGCGGCTACGGCCGGCAGCGCGGCCACACCGAGGTCTACCGCGGCGCGGAGTACACCATCGACCTCGTGCCGAAGGTCCGTATCGAGGTGCTGGTCGAGGACGATGACGCCGAGCAGGTCATCGAAGCGATCGTCAAGGCGGCCCGCACGGGCAAGATCGGCGACGGCAAGGTGTGGTCCGTGCCCGTGGACACGGCCGTACGGGTACGGACCGGGGAGCGCGGGCCGGACGCGGTGTAGCGCGTCCGGAGGGCGCGAGCGGGGCGGCCCGGCGGGGAGGCCGCGAAGGGGGCGGGACGGAGCGGAACAGGGACGCGGTACGGGCACAGGGAGCCGGAATTGACGGACAGCACCGATAGCGCCGACTGCGCGGACAGCGTACGGACGAGGACCGGCGGCGATCCGCTGCCCGGCGGCTACGCGGCGGCCCGGCTGCGGCTCCTCCACGAGAGCTCGACGGCCGGGCCGCCGCGCCGCGCCGCCCTCGCGGCGCTCACCGACGCGTGGCTGGGCGCGCTCCTCGGCCCGGCCCCGTCCGCCGCGCTCGTCGCCGTCGGCGGCTACGGGCGCGGCGAGCTCTCCCCGCGCAGCGACCTCGACGTCCTGCTGCTGCACGACGGTTCGGCGGACGCGAGGGAGATCGCGGCCCTCGCCGACCGCGTCTGGTACCCGGTGTGGGACATGGGCCTCGCCCTCGACCACTCCGTGCGCACCCCGGCCGAGGCCCGCAGGGCGGCGGCCCGCGACCTCAAGGTGCACCTCGGGCTGCTCGACGCCCGGCACCTCGCGGGCGACGCGGCCCTGACCGCCGCCCTGCGCTCCACCGCCTACGCCGACTGGCGCGCCCAGGCCCCCGGACGGCTGCCGGAGCTCGCCGAACTGTGCGCGGAACGGGCCCGCCGCTACGGGGAGTTGAGGTTCCTGCTGGAGCCCGACCTCAAGGAGGCGCGCGGCGGACTGCGGGACGCGACCGCGCTACGGGCCGTCGCCGCGTCCTGGATCGCGGACGCGCCGCGCGAGGGGCTGGAGGAGGCCCGTACGCGGCTGCTGGACACGCGCGACGCGCTGCACCTCGCCACGGGCCGGGCGACGGACCGGCTCGCGCTGCAGGAGCAGCGGCAAGTGGCCGCGGACCTCGGCGTGCTGGACGCGGACACGCTGCTGCGGCGGGTGTACGAGTCCGCGCGCGCCGTGTCGTACGCGAGCGACGTGACCTGGCGCGAGGTGGAACGCGTGCTGCGGGCCCGCTCCGCGCGGCCCCGGCTGCGGGGGCTGCTGGGCGGCCGGGGAGCGGCGGAGGGTGAGCGCAGCCCGCTCGCGGAGGGCGTCGTCGAGCAGGAGGGCGAGGTCGTACTCGCCCGTACCGCGCGGCCCGACCGGGACCCGGTGCTGCCGCTGCGGGCCGCCGCTGCTGCCGCGCAGTCCGGGCTGCCGCTCTCGCCGCACGCCGTCCGCCGGTTCGCCGCGCCCACGGCGGCGCCGATGCCCGTGCCGTGGCCGGCCGAGGCCCGTGAGGCGCTCGTCACCCTGCTCGGCGCGGGGGAGCCGACCGTTCCGGTCTGGGAGGCGCTCGAAGCGGAGGGCGTCGTCTCCCGGTTGCTGCCGGACTGGGAACGGGTCCGCTGCCGCCCGCAGCGCAACCCCGTGCACCGCTGGACCGTCGACCGCCACCTGGTCGAGACGGCCGTACGGGCCGCCGCGCTGACCCGCCGCGTCGGCCGCCCCGATCTGCTGCTGGTCGCCGCGCTGCTGCACGACATCGGCAAGGGGTGGCCCGGCGACCACTCGGCGTCGGGCGAGACGATCGCCCGCGACGTGGCCGTGCGCCTGGGCTTCGACCGGGCGGACACCGCCGTCCTGGCCGCGCTCGTACGCCATCATTTGCTGCTGATCGACACGGCCACGCGCCGCGACCTCGACGATCCGGCGACCGTACGGGCCGTGGCGGAGGCGGTCGGGAGCGGCGCCGCCCTGGAGCTGCTGCACGCCCTGACGGAGGCGGACGCGCTGGCCACCGGGCCCGCCGCGTGGAGCGCCTGGCGCGCCTCGCTCGTGGCGGACCTGGTCAAGCGCGTCGCGGCGGCCCTGGCGGGCGAGCCGGTCGCGGAGCGCGCCGAGCCGCGGGCGCCCACGGCGGAGCACGAGCGCCTCGCCGTCGAGGCGTGGCGCACGGGCGGCCCGGTCCTGGCGCTGCGCACCCGAAGGGACGAGGGGGAGAGGCCGGCCGGTGCGGGCGGTGTCGAGCCGGCGGCCGTTGGAGCGGCGGGCGTCGAGCCGGTGGGTGTCGAGTTGCTCATCGCGGTGCCCGACCAGCCGGGCGTGCTGCCCGCGGCGGCGGGCGTGCTGGCCCTGCACCGGCTGACGGTACGGGCCGCCGACCTGCGGGCCGTCGAGGTGCCGCCGGCGGCCGCGGGCCCGGCCGCGACCGGCGCGGAGGTCCTGCTGCTCCGGTGGCGGGTCGCCGCCGAGTACGGCTCGCTGCCGCAGGCGGTCCGGCTCCGCGACGACCTGGTGCGCGCGCTGGCGGGCACGCTGGACATCGCGGCCCGGCTGGCGGAGCGGGAGGCCGCCTACGGCAAGCGGCGGCGGCAGGTGCACGCGCCGCCACCGACGGCGGCCGTCGTGCCCGGCGGCTCCCGGCTCGCGACGGTCCTAGAGGTACGCGCCCAGGACGCTCCCGGCCTGCTGCACCGCATCGGGCGGGCGCTGGAGGACGCCGGGGTCACCGTCCGCAGCGCCCATGTCTCGACGCTGGGGGCGAACGCGGTGGACGCCTTCTACGTGACCGGTCCGCGGGGCGTCCCGCTGGGCGGTGTGGAGGCCGCGGAACTGGCCCGTACCGTGCAGGGAGCGCTGGGCGGCTGACCGTACCCCGGAGGGCCGGATACCCTTGGGGGCGCGACGTACTCGACCTGCTGACAACAGTCAGGCTCTCGTCCTGACCACCGGCACGACGAGACCGGCGAACGGCTTCCGACCCGAAGGATCTGCGACCACCGTGTTCGATACCCTCTCCGACCGCCTTGCAGCGACGTTCAAGAGCCTCCGGGGCAAGGGCCGCCTGTCCGAGGCGGACATCGACGCCACCGCGCGTGAGATCCGCATCGCCCTGCTCGAAGCGGACGTGGCGCTGCCCGTCGTCCGCTCCTTCATCAAGCAGGTCAAGGAGCGCGCGGTCGGGGCCGAGGTCTCCCAGGCGCTGAACCCCGCGCAGCAGGTC
This sequence comes from Streptomyces sp. NPDC050617, assembly GCF_040654795.1. NCBI lineage: Bacteria > Bacillati > Actinomycetota > Actinomycetes > Kitasatosporales > Streptomycetaceae > Streptomyces > Streptomyces sp. NPDC050617. Next base: position 63,631 of record NZ_JBFAIS010000026.1, read on the forward strand.
ATCAAGATCGTCAACGAGGAGCTGATCGGCATCCTCGGCGGCGAGACCCGCCGCCTGCGGTTCGCCAAGAACCCGCCCACCGTGATCATGCTCGCGGGCCTCCAGGGCGCCGGCAAGACGACCCTCGCCGGAAAGCTCGGCCACTGGCTCAAGGGCCAGGGCCACGCCCCGCTGCTCGTCGCCTGCGACCTCCAGCGCCCCAACGCCGTCAACCAGCTCTCCGTCGTCGCCGAGCGCGCCGGCGTCGCCGTCTACGCGCCGGAGCCGGGCAACGGCGTCGGCGACCCGGTCAAGGTCGCGCAGGACTCGATCGAGTTCGCCAAGTCCAAGCAGCACGACATCGTCATCGTCGACACCGCCGGCCGCCTCGGCATCGACCAGGAGCTGATGCGGCAGGCCGCGGACATCCGCGACGCGGTCAAGCCCGACGAGGTGCTGTTCGTCGTCGACGCCATGATCGGCCAGGACGCGGTCAACACCGCGGAGGCGTTCCGCGACGGCGTCGGCTTCGACGGCGTCGTCCTGTCCAAGCTGGACGGCGACGCCCGAGGCGGCGCCGCGCTCTCCATCGCGCACGTCACCGGCCGCCAGATCATGTTCGCCTCCAACGGCGAGAAGCTGGACGACTTCGACGCGTTCCACCCGGACCGCATGGCGTCCCGCATCCTCGGCATGGGCGACATGCTCTCCCTGATCGAGAAGGCCGAGCAGACCTTCAGCCAGCAAGAGGCCGAGCAGATGGCGGCCAAGCTGGCGAAGGGCCCCAAGGAATTCACGCTCGACGACTTCCTGGCCCAGATGGAACAGGTCCGCAAGATGGGCTCCATCTCCAAGCTGCTCGGCATGCTGCCCGGCATGGGGCAGATCAAGGACCAGATCAACAACCTCGACGAGAAGGACGTGGACCGCACCGCCGCGATCATCAAGTCGATGACGCCGGGCGAGCGCAAGGATCCGCACATCATCAACGGCTCCCGCCGGGCCCGTATCGCCCGCGGTTCGGGCGTGGACGTGAGCGCGGTCAAGAGCCTTGTGGAGCGCTTCTTCGATGCGCGCAAGATGATGTCGAAGATGGCGCAGGGCGGCGGGATGCCGGGGATGCCCGGCATGCCGGGCACGGGCGGCGGTCCGGGCCGGCAGAAGAAGCAGGCCAAGCAGGCCAAGGGCAAGCGCAAGAGCGGCAACCCGATGAAGCGCAAGGCCGAGGAGCAGGCGGCGGCGGCGCGGCGCGAGGCGGCGGCCCAGGGCGGCGGTCAGCCCGGTCAGCAGGGCGGCGCGTTCGGCCTTCCGGGGGCCGGTCAGGACGCGGGCTCGTTCGAACTCCCCAAGGAGTTCCGGGACATGCTCCCGCCGTCGGACAAGTGAGCGGCGTCGCACGGCGCCCATAGCGTTCCCTCCCCCCGTCCCCGCCCCGGCCTCCGGAGTGGGGGCGGGGGATTCGTTTTCCGCGGCCTCGCCGGCCGCGCCGTGTGCACCGCGACGCACTGCGCGACCCGCTGTCCACGGCCTCGCGCTACGCGGCGCGTATCGGAGCGCCGTTCGCCAGGCCCGACGGGCTCAGTCCCAGGGAGAGCGCCGCGGTGGCGCCCACGTCCGCGAGCGAGGGGGCGTCCGGAAGGAACTCCAGGCCCGTCGCCTCGGGGCGGTGGATGAGGACGGGCACGTACTCGCGGGTGTGGAAGGCGTGCCCGATGGTCGGGTCGTTGCCGTGGTCGCCGGTGACGACGAGGCGGTCGCCGGGGGCGTCGAGCAGCGCGATGAGCTCGGCCAGGCCCGCGTCGAGCTGTTCCAGGACCTCGCCGTAGCGCAGCACGTCCTGCTGGTGCCCGGCCAGGTCCGTCTCCTGGACGTTGGCGACGATCAGGCCGGGCCCCGGCGTCCGTACGGCGTCCAGGGTGTGGGCGAGCACGTCGGCCGTGGGCACCGCCGGGCGGCGCACGGCCGCGTCGCAGGCGAGGATGTCGGCGGCCTTGCCGACCAGGGTGACCGGGACGCCCGCGCGTGCCGCCAGGTCGGGCAGCTGCCGGGTGTGGTCCAGCGGCGCGCCGAGGTGCTGCACTTCGAGCCCGCCGTTGCGGTAGAAGCCGGTGGCCGGGGTGTCGAGCCCGTACGTGCCGTTCTCGCCGTCCCGTACGAAGCCGGGCAGCGGGCCGTCGGCGTGGCCGCCCACCGCGATGACGCGGGCCACGGGCGCGACGGTGCGGACCGTCCGGGCGATGGACAGGATGTGGTCGAAGGGGAAGTCGTCGAGGCTCCCGGAGGCGTTCCAGTTGATGCCGGGGTCGGCCTCCAGGTTGTCGTGGATGAGGACGCACCCGTCGACGACGAGCAGCGGCCTGCCGTTCAGCTCCGCCACCCGGTGGCCCGCCGCCTCCAGCGCGGCCCGCACCTCGTCGAGGTGTTCGCCGAGCCGGGCCACGGTGACCTTGCTGAAGTCGGCGCCCATCATCGTCTGGTGGCCCGCGTAGGTGTCCGCGCCGGGGTAGCCGAGGGCGGCCCGGCCGACGGCGACCGGCAGCCGGGTGGTGCGCGCGAGGTCCGGGTGCCCGTGGACCAGGCCGAGGCCGAGCGCGCCGAGGGACGGCAGCCGCAGCGGGCGCTCCAGCTCCTTGCGGCAGTGGTCGAGGATGTGGCCGCAGGTGTCGGCGGCGATGTCGCCGGGGCGCAGCGCGCCCGCGTCGGGCATCGCGCCGATGCCGAATCCGTCGATGACGACGATGACGGTCTTGCTCATGTCAGTGCCTTTCGGAACGCTCGGTGCCTCTCAGTAGGCGCGGCCCAGGGGGTCGTACAGGCCGGTCAGCCGCGGCGCGCCGGAGGACAGGCCGGCGACGACCGCGACGGTGCTGCGGGTGACGAAGATCTGGGTGCGGAAGGCGAGGACGGCGGTGTCGCCGACGCGTACGTCCTGACCGGGCGCGGGGGCCTCCAGCAGGCGGTAGTAGTCGATGTTCTCGGCGGGCGCCTCCTGGACCGGCAGCCGGACTCCGGTGCGGGGCAGCAGGGCGTCCTTGACCCCGGAACGCGCGTAGAAGCCGCCGCCGAACAGCGCCGGCCGCCCGTCGGCGAGGGTGTGGGCCACCTCGCTGACGTACACGTACGCGGGGATCTCCGGCTGGTGCGGGTCCACGGCGTGCAGGGGCGTGGTGCCGGTGAGGGAGTGGCCCGGCTCGCCGTGCGTGGCGCCGAGCTCGGCGAGCATCGGCAGGGTGGCCATGGAGGTGGCGCTGGGGGCGCTGAGCGCCAGGTCCGCGTGGCCGCGGGCGGCGAGGACCCGCCGGGCCTTGAGGGCCAGCTCGAAGTTGGGGGTGGGGCGGGGGCGGGAGTCGGCGGGGTCGCACAGGACGCAGGGGAACGCGGTCACGCCCGCGATCCGCACGCCCGGCAGCCGCTCCGCCTCCGCCGCGAAGGCGTCCAGCCCGTCGAGCGGAACGCCGCCTTCCTGACCGGGGTAGACGGAGCCCTCGGCGCCCTCCAGCCGGATCAGGACGTCCTGGACGAAGCCGAGCCGCTCGGCGGCTTCGGAGACGGCGCGGGCGTTGGCGAGGTCGTACACCGTGACGGTCTCGGGGCGCCAGGCGAGCATCTCCGGCAGGGCGCGGCGCGGGATCTGCGCGAGGTGGCCGAGGTTGCCGGCCTGGGCCCCGGCGGCGTGCAGCACGCGGGCCTCGGGCGGCTCGATGGCCGCGAACTTCGGGATGTGCCGGGCGATGGCGCGGATCAGCTCGGGGTTGCGGCCGATCTGCTTGACCACGAACCACAGGCTGAGGCCGACGCGCTCGGCCTCGGCGGCCAGCATCGCGGCATTGGCCTCGACGGCGTCGAGGTCGACCACGTACGTGTTGGGCGGGATCTCCCCGGACTCGTGCAACGCCGCCGCGGCGTCGGCCAGTTGGGGGTTGCGGGTGAGGACGGTGTCGAGGAACACGGTCAATCCTTGAGTTCGCGTGAGTGGTGCGCGTCGCGCGGGATGTCCCGCAGGGCACGGCGGAGGATGTCGATCACCAGGTCCGCGCCGGCCCGCATCGGGTTGATGCGCACCGTCCAGTCGGCCAGCTCCGGGGCGTCGTCGAGGGACGAGCTGGACATCCGGTAGAAGAGCGGGGCCACTTCGTAGCGGGAGTTGGAACCGACGGGGTACGGGGCCGCGCCGTACCGCGCGGCGGCCGCGGGCAGGTCGCGGGCGACGGGCCGGTCGAGGCGGACGAGCAGACAGCGGTCCTGCGCGTTGGCGATACGGACCTCCGCGACGCCCGGCACCTCGCCCGCGGCCAGCCGCTCGGCGACCTCGGCCCCGACCCTCGACTGCACGGACCACATCACGGGCACGTGGGTGAGGGCTCTGAGCGCGTCCAGCGCCTGGTGGCCCTGGACCTGGCCGCCGCCGGAGTAGTTGTCGGCCCGCACCTTCTCGACGAGGTCGCGGGCGCCCACCACGATGCCGACGCCCTCCGGGCCGTGCAGCTTGAAGAGCGAGAAGCAGGAGGCATCGGCGCCCAGCTCCACGCCGCTCTCGGGGACCCGCATGACCGCGTAGTTGTCGTCCACGATGGTGCGCACCCCGGCGGCGCGGCAGGCGGCCAGCACCGCGCCCGGGGCGTAGGAGTCGCCGAGCCGCTGCCGGGTGTGCTGGACATAGGCCCAGCGGAAGCGGCCGGAAGCCAGCGCTTCGGCCAGCGCCGCGGAGTCGTTGAAGTCGACCTCCACGGTCTCCACCCCGAGGCCGCGCAGGGTGACTTCGGTGGTGCGGTAGACGGGGGCGCGGTGGATCAGCAGCGGGTCGCCCGCGCTGACGGCCGCGCTCAGCGCGGCGCGGATCGCGCCGGTGCCGGCGCCCTGGACGAACGCGGCGTCCTCGGCCCCGAAGAAGTCGGCGAGGACCGCCTCCACCCGCGCGGTGGTGCGCGGCCGGCCGAGCCCCGGTACGACGCCCGCGTCGGCCTCGAAGAGCTGCGCCCCCTCGAAGTGCCGTGCGGTGCATTCGATCAGCCGGAACTGCCTGGCGACGGCGGTGTCCAGCGGGACCGTCGCCAGCGGGAAGGTCCGCGGCAGTGCTGCGCTCATCTCAGAGCTCCTCCGTGGTCGAGCCGGTCAGGAAGCGCACCGGGTTGCGCCGTGTCATGAGGTCGATCAGGTCGTCGTCGAGCCCGGCGGCCCGCGCCTTGGGGAGGAAGGAGCGGAACAGATGCCCGTAGCCCTGGCCGCCCTCGCTCTCCAGATAGCCGTGGCGGGAGATGTCGCAGCTGAGCAGTACGCGGTCGGCGTGCCCGGCCTCCACCAGCGCGAGCAGCAGCCGCAGCCGCGTGTCGTCGCTCTGGTAGCTCTCCTTGCCCACCGTGTCGAAGGCGACGTACGCCCCGGCCGCCGCCAGCTCGCGGTGGACGGCCGGATCGTCGAGCAGGTCCTGGTGGCCGACGCAGATCCGGTGGGCGGGCAGCCCGGCGTCCGTCAGCAGCTCCAGCTGGGCGAGCCCGCCGTGGCCGAGCTGCGCGTGGGTGGCCAGGGACAGGCCCGTGGCGATAGCGGCGCGGGCGGACGCGAGCAGGGTGCGGGTCTCGGCGGGGCTCGGGCGGTCGCCGTGGCTGCCGACCTCGCCGATCAGCCCCGGCCGTATGCCGCTCGCGCCGAAACCGTTCTCGATCTCGCGGACGAGCGTCTCGGTCAGCTCCGCCGGCCCGGCCGCGCCCACTTCGCTCGGGTGGAACGGCTCGTAGTACCAGCCGGTGGACGCGACGACCGCGACGCCGGACCGCTCGGAGATACGGGCCAGGGCGTCGGCGTCGCGGCCCATGCCCCGGCAGGTCTGCTCGATGACGAGCGACAGCGCGAACTCCGCGCGCAGCGCGGCGAGTTCCGCGGTGACCGGCCCGGCGTGCTGGGACGGGTCGAGCACGGCCGCGCGGTCGGAGTCCCGGCCGAGGTCGATGACGAGGTGTTCGTGGGTGAGGACGGGGCCTTGGATATCGGTGGGGGAGAGGGGGCCGGTGACGGTCTGGAGGTGGTTCATGGGAGCTGTGCCTTCCTGGCGAGGGGCCCTGTCGTCATCCCTTGACGGGGGTGAACAGGTTCAGCCAGTACAGGAGGTTGAGGATGATGCCGCCGACGATGACCGCGGCGGGGGCCGCCGCCATCCGGACCACGACTCGGCCCATCGCCTCGTTGAGCATGTAGAGCCCGCCGACTATGAGGATGCCGAGGCCGCCGCCCATGGCGTTGGCCGCCATCAGGGAGCCGAAGAGGATCGCGAGCCCCAGGGTCTCGGAGATCGCGCTGCGCAGGTGTTCGGAGGAGTCGCGGACCGACGGCAGCTTGCCCAGCACCCTGCCGATCCAGGAGAGGGCCAGCACCTCGCAGGCGAAGACGAGCGCGCCGACGATCACCGCGAGCCAGGGGTTCGGGAGCAGGTAGCCGATCGGGTAGACGAGGGTGAAGCCGGCGATGCCGTACGCGCCGGAGGCGAGCGCGGTGGTCGCGATCAGCGGGATGAAGCCGAAGACCCGGTAGAAGTCGACCTGGGCGGCGCCGCTGTAGTCGCCCTTGGCGATCAGGAAGCTGGTGGCCTCTCCGCCGCCGAAGATGTGCATCTGCGCCAGCAGACAGACGCCGGCGCCGAGCACCATGAACAGCGGCAGGTACTTGCGCAGCCGGGCCGCGCTCGCGCTGAACAGCGAGGCCATCGGATCGTCGGCCGCCTCGCCGGCTCCCGCGTCCTCGGGGGAGCCCGCGGCGTCCGCGGCGGCCCGGTCCGCCTTGCGCTGCCGCATGTCCTTGTCGATCGCGAAGCCGATCAGCATCAGCACGCCGACGGCCATGGCCAGGGCGCCCGCGAACATGTTGGGCCAGAGCTTCATCGTCATGACGACGAGCGCCAGCTCGACGACGCCCGCGATGCCGCCGCGCAGTTTGCCGAACTGCTTGGTGATGGCGAGGACGGGGAAGAGCGCGAAGAGGAAGAGGATCGGCGTCGACATCTGCTGCATGGCGGTGATGAAGTCGACGGGCAGGTCGTGGGCGACGTTGTTGGCGCCGTTCAGACCGAAGACGATGACCGCGCCCCAGGCGCCGCCGAGGATCGGGGCGAGCCACTTCTTCGGCGACAGGATGCCGAGGATGTCGGTGGGCAGGAAGACCAGCCAGGGGTTCAGCACACCGGTGGACAGCGCCATCGGCGCACCGAGGCCGAAGATGAAGCCCGCGGACAGCCCGAACGACACCGCTGTCATGGCGCTGCGCGTCGACCGCCCCTGGATGAAGTCCAGCATGAAGGGGCGGGCGCCGTCATTGAAGACGGCGAGCGCCATGTGCGAGATGAACGCTGTCAGCGCGCACAGGACGATGACGGTCAGCTCTTGCGGCAGCGTAAAGCTGAGGCTGTGGCTCGCGGCGGCGAGGGTCGTACTCACAGGTCACTCCTTTGTGCCCCGGTGTTCCGGCAGGGTCTTGCTCCCGGCGTCCCGGTGTCCTTGGGTCAGCCGCGGGCCGCGATGGCGCGGGCCACGATGGGGGCCACCAGGTCGATCTGGTCGATGGCGAAGCCGAAGACCTTCTTGCCCTCGGCGAGCAGGCCGTTGACGTCGTCCTCGGTGGGGACGGAGCGGCCGAAGGTGTGGCAGGCGTCCTTGCCCATGAGGCCGACGAGGACGCCGAGCGAGGCGCCGGCGCCGGTGTGGCAGGTGCCGAGGAAGTAGTCGGCCTGGCCGGCGCGGAGCTTCATCGCGGCGTCCATGTCGCTGGAGACGGTGATCTCCACGCCGTCGAGGGCGAGCTTCTTGACGGTCTCCGCGACCTCGACCTTGCCGACGCCGCCGGTGAGGATCTTCGTCATGACTGGTGCCTTCTCTCTGCTGAGGGGGGTGAGCGGTTCAGGAAGCGGTGGAGTGCTGGGCGAGCACGGCGAGGTGCATGCCGAGGAAATTGATCTCGGACTCCGGGAGCGGGGCGCCCAGCACCCGCTTGGCGCGGGCGGAGATGGCGTGGGCCCGGTCGACGGCGTCGGGGTGCCCGGCCAGCTCGGCGGCCACCTGGTCGTCGGTGAGGAACTGCTCGATCGGCTCTCCGTTCAGCAGCCGGGTGAGGGCCATCATCAGATGGCTGGTGAGCATCCCTGCGGTGTCCTCGGTGACGGTGCGGCCCTCGGAGGCGAGCGCCTGCAGCTCACTGGTCACGAAGTCGGCCACCTCGGGCCGTACTTGACCGCTCTCGCGGAAGAGCTGGATGCGGAGGGCGAGCTTGTCATCCATGGTCATCCTTTCCACAAATTCGACAGTAACCAGGATTTTGGATTTTCGTCAGTGACTTAAGTCCCGATTTGGGCATTCGGGTGGGGTGGACACGGTCAGCCGGCGATCTTGATCGGGGTGAACAGATGCGCCCAGCTCGCGAGGTTCAGCGCGATGCCGACCAGGATCACGGCGCAGGGCGCCGCCGCCAGCCGCATCACCGGCCGTCCCATAGCCTCGTTCAGCACATACAGTCCGCCGACCAGCGCCACTCCGACCCCGCCGCCCATATGCATCCCGGCCAGGATCGAGCCGAACAGCACGGCGATCTCCAGGACCTGGTTGATGGCGTTGCGGATGTGGTCGGAGGCGTCCTGCATGGACGGCACCCTCGCGAAGAGCCGGCCGAGCTGGGACAGCGCCAGCACCTCCACGCCGAAGACCACCACCCCAGCCACGCCGCCGACCAGCAGGTTCGGAGCCGCGATATACCCGGCCGCGTACACGAAGTTCATGCCGTTGGTGGCGTAGACGCCGGAGGCCAGCGAGGTCAGGCCGATCAGCGGAATGAAGCCGAAGGTGCGGTAGAAGTCGATCTGCGCCGCATCGCCCATGTCCCCCTTCTGCACGATGTAACTCGTCGCCTCACCGCCCGCGAACACCCCGGTCGCACAGAGCGCGCCCGTCAGCCCGCCGAGCAGCAGCAGCCACGGAAGATACTTGCGCAGCCGCTTCGCGTTCTCACCGAAGAGCGAGTCGGCGGCCGACGTGTCGACCGCGGGCAGCTCCTCGCCCCTCGCCGCGGCCTCCGCCCGCGCCGTACGCCGGTTGACGACGTCCCGCCGCACCGCGAAGGCGACCAGCGTCGCCATGCCCGCGGCCATCGCCAGCGCCCCCGGGAAGAGGCTCTTCCAGAAGTACGCCGTGGCCAGCATGATCAGGCCCTCGACCGCGAAGGCGATCCCGCCGCGCGCCTTGCCGAACTGATAGGCGATGGCCACGGCCGGGAAGAAGGCGAACAGGTACATCACCGGGTCGGACAGCGCCTGCATCGCGGTGAGGAAGTCCACCGGCAGCGCCTGCGCCGCGTCGGTGGCGCCCGCGAGGCCGAATATCACCAGCAGCGCCCAGGCCGCGCCCAGCACCGGGGCGAGCCACCGCCGAGGCGCGAGCAGGCCGAGGATGTCGGTCGGCAGGAAGAGCAGCCACGGGTTGAGGACCCCCGTGGAGAAGGCCATCGGCGCGCCGAGCCCGAAGATGAATCCGGAGGAGAGGCTGAAGGCGATGGTCGCGATCTCGCGCCGCTTCATCCGCCCCTGGCGGTAGTCGAGCATGAACGGCCGTACACCGTCGTGGAAGACGGCCACCGCCATGTTCACCAGCAGCGCCGACAGCGCGCAGACGACGACGGTCAGAACGATCTGCGTGGGGGAGAGGTTCAGTGAGTGGTGCCCACTGGCGGCGAGTGCCATCGCCCCCGGCCCTTGGTCTTGCATGTGGGTCTGCTTTCAGCCGTACGGATGGTCAAGCAGTGCGGATGGTCAGTAGGAGGGGATGCGCTCACCGCGCAGCACCTCGCTCTGCGATGTCGTGATGACCGACAGGTCGAGCGCCTCGCGCACGGCGGTCAGCGCCGCTGCCCCCGCCGCGCGGCCGATGATGGCTGCGCTGGAGTTGCGCAGTGACAGGTCCCGGGTGATCTCGTCGCCCAGCGGCAATATGTCCACCGAGGCGCCGAGCTGGCCGTGCGGCACCTCGTCGAGGTTCCACACGGTGGCGTCGAGCTGGTCGCTCGCGAAGAGGTCGCCCAACTGCATGTACGAGGTCTCGACCCACTCGATGTCCGTGCGGCCCGCGAAGGCGCGCTCCGTCAGCATCCGCTGGTCCTCGGAGGAGTGGTCGATCGCGACGCGCAGCCGCTGCTCCAGCGAGGTGCCGTGGCGCAGCAGCATGCCGTGCGCGCCGACGTAGGTGGCGGGGCCGAGGTCCGCGACCAGCTCCAGCGGGTGTTCCTCGATGAGCCGGTCGGCGGCGAAGCGGGAGAGGACGACGAGGTCGACCTTGTCCTCCAGCAGGGCGGCGGCGCGGGCGCTCGCACCGCGCATAAAGGTGATCGCGAAGGGCGCGCCGGCCTCTTCGAAGGCGTCCCGCAGGCCCGTGGCCAGGCCCTCGTAGCGCCGGGAGTAGGGCAGCGGCATCGCCGCGAGCAGGGTGCCGAGGCCGGCCAGCCGCCACAGTATGGTCCGGTCGGCCCGTACCAGGAAGGTGCCGAGATGCCCGCGGGCGACCGTCTCGATCGCGCCCGCCCCCTCCAGCATCTGCAGGGCAGCCTGGATGGTGCCGTTGCCGACGCCGAGCTGCGCGGCGAAGTCGCGGACGCGGGGCAGCCGGGTGTCCTGCTCGTGGTTGAGCAGCAGGGCCGCGAGCTGCCGGGCAGCCAGTCCGTTACGGGTCAGGAACCGCTCATCGATGCCGTTCACGCATACGACAGTAACCAGGATTCTGGATATTGACAAGGGGTCTCAAGACTCACTTGCCAATGCTCCGATTAGTGTGATTTCTCCAGTACGGTCGCGGCGGCAGGGTCCGGCGGCAGGGCTCTGGAAAAAGGAGAGCAGGAGTGAGCAACCCCGTACCCCCGCGAGGCAACCCCGATCAGCCCTGGCGGGCGGAGGGCACCCCGCCCACCCCGTCGCCGAAACGCAAGATGCCCGGCGGCTGGGGCCGCCTGGTCCTCACCGCCGTCGCCGTCTTCCTGATCACGGACGTCCTGCTCTCCTTCTTCGGCGGGAACGACACCAAGTCGATCTCGTACACGGAGTTCAGCAACCAGCTCAACGCCGACAACATCTCCAAGCTCTACTCCAAGGGCGAGTCGATCCAGGGCGAGCTCAAGGCGAAGAAGCCCGTCCCCGGCGGCAAGGGCGACTACACGCAGTTCGAGACCCAGCGCCCGGCCTTCGCCAACGACAAGCTCTGGGAGACCCTCGCCAAGAACAAGGTCACCGTCACCGCCGAGCCGGTCGTCAAGGAACGCAGCTTCCTCTACAACCTGCTGATCTCCCTCGCGCCCATGCTGCTGCTGGTGGTGCTCTGGATCTTCATCGCGCGCAGGATGCGCGGCGCCATGGGCGGCGGGATGGGCGGCTTCGGCCGCAAGGCCCCGCCCAAGCCCGTGGTGCCGGAGGAGGGCAAGCGCACCACCTTCGAGGACGTCGCCGGCATCGACGAGGTCGAGGCCGAGCTCACCGAGATCGTCGACTTCCTCAAGAACCCCGACGCGTACCGCAAGCTGGGCGCCCGGATGCCCGGCGGCGTCCTGCTCGCCGGGCCGCCCGGAACCGGCAAGACGCTCCTGGCCCGCGCCGTCGCGGGCGAGGCCGGCGTGCCCTTCTTCTCCGCCTCCGCCTCCGAATTCATCGAGATGATCGTCGGCGTCGGCGCCGGCCGGGTCCGCGAGCTGTTCGCCGAGGCCCGCAAGGTCGCCCCCTCGATCATCTTCATCGACGAGATCGACACCATCGGCCGGGCCCGCGGTGGCGGCGGTATGGGCGGCCACGACGAGCGCGAGCAGACGCTCAACCAGATCCTCACCGAAATGGACGGCTTCTCCGGCTCCGAGGGCGTCGTCGTCATCGCCGCCACCAACCGCGCGGACATCCTCGACAAGGCCCTCACCCGCCCCGGCCGCTTCGACCGCACGGTCACCGTCAGCCCGCCCGACCGCGACGGCCGCGAAGCGATCCTGCGCATCCACACCCGCCGCATCCCGCTCGCGGACGACGTCGACCTCGTCCAGGTCGCCCGTACGACCCCGGGCATGACCGGCGCGGACCTCGCCAACCTCGCCAACGAGGCGGCGCTCCTCGCCGTCAAACGCAAGCAGCCGGTCGTCGGCCCCACCGAGTTCTCCGACGCCCTGGAGAAGGTGCAGCTCGGCGCCGAACGGCCCCTGGTGATGCCCGAGGAGGAACGCCGCCGCACCGCCTTCCACGAGAGCGGCCACGCCCTGCTCGGCATGCTCCAGCCCGGCGCCGACCCCGTCCGCAAGATCACCATCGTGCCCCGCGGCAGGGCGCTCGGCGTCACCCTCTCCACCCCCGACGCCGACCGCTACGCCTACACCGAGGAGTACCTGCGCGGCCGGATCATCGGCGCGCTCGGCGGCATGGCGGCGGAGCGGACCGTCTTCGGCGTGATCACCACCGGCGCCGAGAACGACCTGGAGCAGGTCACCGGGATCGCCCGCGGCATGGTCGGCCGCTGGGGCATGAGCGAGCGCGTCGGCCGCCTCACCGCCATCCCGAGCGACGCCCAGCAGGCGTACGGGCTCTCCGCCGCCCCCGCCACCCTGGACGCCGTCGACAACGAGATGCGGCGCATCGTCGACGACTGCTACGAGGAGGCGTGCCGGCTGCTGACCGAGCACCGCGCGCAGCTCGACGCCCTCGCCGAGGCGCTGCTCGCCAACGAGACCCTGGAGGAGGACGAGGCGTACCGCGTCGCCGGGATCACCCGTCTCAGCAAGCCCGAGAGCTGACGAGGACCCCGACGGCCGGGCACGCCGCCGTACCGACCGGAGCGGTCAGACCAGGGCGATCAGGTAGCGGAACACATTCGGCATCCAGACCGTGCCGTCCTCCCGCAGATACGGGTGGAGCGCCTCGGTCAGCTCCTTCACCACCTGCGCCTGGTCGGTCGCCCGCGCCGCCGCGTCGAACGCGCCCGTCGAGAGCAGGCCGCGCACCGCGCAGTCCATGTCCGCGTAACCGAACGGGCACGCCACCCGGCCCGAACCGTCCGGGCGCAGCCCCGCCTTCCGGGCCAGGTTCTCCAGATCGTCCCGGCCGCTCGGCCGCCACCGGGCGGGCGCGCACATCGGGTCCGCCAGCCGCGCCGCGACCCGCAGCGCCCCGGACGTCGCGCACCGCTCCTGGGGGCCCCACCCGGCCAGTACGACCGGAGAGCCCCGCTCCGCGCAGGCCGCCGCCTCCGCGAGCGCAGTCGACATGGTTCGGGCGCTGCCGCCCGCGCAGTACAAAGGGTCGAAGGCGGTCACCACATTGAAGGCTGCCCCGCTCGGGTCGGTGACGCATCCGGGGCCGCCGTGCCCCAGGCGCGTACCGTCCGCCGGAGTGCGCTCCGGGAGCAGCCGCCGCCGGGCCAGCTCCAGCCGCCGGTCGTCGGGGTCGACCCCGCTCACCGTCGCGCCCCGCGCCGCCGCCATCAGCAGCGCCAGCCCGGAGCCGCAGCCCAGGCTCAGCAACCGGGTCGCCGAGCCTACTTCCAGCCGTTCGTAGACCGCCTCGTAGAGCGGTACCAGCATCCTTTCCTGGATCTCGGCCCAGTCACGGGCCCGCTCCTGGGGTGCGGGAAAGTCCTGGCGATGCCGCCGCACGAGCGTGGATGTCATCGAAAGCGCCCCAATCCGCCGAGAGACGTGATGTATTCAAGATTCGCCGCCCCCGTGTACGCCGTCGTGCGCGCAGTTGTGGAACACCCCCGTATGCCAGGGAACTGCGCATCAGCCGACTCGTCCAGTGGGGGATGCCCCCCTGGGAGCGATTCACGCTCCGTGGCGGGTGCCCCGTACCATTCCCGCCATGGCAAAGGCTCCCGTTCTCACCCCTCAGGCGGATGACTTCCCCCGCTGGTACCAGGACCTGATCAACAAGGCCGAGCTGGCGGACAACGGCCCGGTGCGCGGCACCATGGTCATCCGACCGTACGGGTACGGCATCTGGGAGCGCATGCAGCAGGACATGGACGCCCGGATCAAGGACGCCGGCGCCCAGAACGCGTACTTTCCGCTGCTCATCCCGCAGTCCTATCTGACGAGGGAAGCCGAGCACGTCGAGGGCTTCGCGCCGGAGCTCGCCGTCGTCACGCACGGTGGCGGCAAGGAGCTGGAGGAGCCGGTCGTCGTCCGGCCCACCTCAGAGACGATCATCAACGAGTACTTCTCGAAGTGGGTGCAGAGCTATCGCGACCTCCCGCTGCTGATCAACCAGTGGGCCAATGTCGTCCGCTGGGAGCTCCGTCCGCGTCTCTTCCTGCGGACGAGTGAATTCCTCTGGCAGGAGGGCCACACGGCCCACGCCACCTATGAGGACGCCCGCGACTTCGCGGCCCGCATCCACCGCCACGTCTACGCGGACTTCATGGAGAACGTCCTCGCCATGGACGTCGTCCTCGGGCGCAAGACGCCCAAGGAGCGCTTCGCGGGCGCCATCAACACCCTCACCCTCGAGGGGATGATGGGCGACGGCAAGGCGCTCCAGATGGGGACGAGCCACGAACTCGGCCAGAACTTCGCCAAGGCGTTCCACACCCAGTACCTCTCCAAGGACGGGCAGCAGGAGCACGTCTGGCAGACCTCCTGGGGCTTCACGACCCGCATGGTCGGCGCCCTGGTGATGATGCACGGCGACGACAACGGGATGCGCGTCCCGCCGCGCCTCGCCCCCGTCCAGGCCGTGGTCCTGGCGATCAAGGGCGACGAGGCCGTCGCCAAGGTCCGCGAGATCGGCGACCGGCTGAAGGCCGCGGGGATCCGCGTCCAGGTCGACGACCGCGTCGACACCCCCTTCGGCCGCCGCGCGGTCGACTGGGAGCTCAAGGGCGTCCCCGTACGCATCGAGGTCGGCCCGCGCGACCTGGAGAACGGCACCGCGATGCTCGCCCGCCGCATTCCGGGCGGCAAGGAGCCCGTACGCCTGGACGGCCTCGCCGACCTGCTGCCCAAGGTCCTCGAAGAGGACCAGGAGACGCTGCTGCGCCAGTCGCGGGAGCGCCGGGTGGCCCGCACCAGCGAGGTGGCGACGGTCGAGGAGGCCGCCGAGGCGGCGGCCGGCGGCGGCTGGGCGCGCATTCCGTGGGCCGACCTGGGGCCGGCGGGCGAGGCGGCCCTCGCCGAGCAGGGCGCGTCCGTGCGGTGCCTGGTGGCCGAGGACGGGTCGGTGCCGGACGCGGACGACGCCCCGGGTACCGTCGCCATCGTCGCGCGCGCCTACTGATACCCGGGTCCCACCCGGGGTTACGTCCCGGCTTGGGAACAGGTGCGCGACTTCTCCGCACATCGGCGCACCCGCCCTCGTCGGGACGCATGAGCGTGAACTGACTGGTACGTGCAAATTATTTGGGATGGCCCGGTATCGGAACACCGGGCCATCCCGGCTCGTTGTCACGACGTGAGCACGACACCGCCTGTTCTCGCCGCCGAACTGGCGCTCGCCTGGGCCGACATTCAACGGCACCATCCCGAGCTGCCGGACCTGGCCGCGCCCGAATCCCTGATCGGAGAGTCCTCGTCCGCCTGCGGCGCGGAGCTCTCCTTCGAACGGCTGCTGCATGAGGCAGTCCACGGCATCGCCGCCGCCCGCGGCGTCCGCGACACCTCACGCGCCGGCCGCTACCACAACCGCCGATTCCTGGCGATCGCCGAGGAGTTGGGCCTGGACCACTCCGAGGAGCCGCATCCCAGCAGCGGGTTCTCGCTGGTCGTGCTCAACCCGGAGGCCCGCAAGCGCTACCGCCCGACGATCGAGAGACTCCAGCGAGCGCTCAAGGCCCATACCGTCGCCACCACGGCCGACACCTCGCGTACGTTTCGGGGGCCCGCCGCCCGGCACGGCTCGTCCGGCGGCGGGGTGCGGGTGAAGGCCGTGTGCGACTGCGGCCGGAATGTCCGTGTGGTGCCATCGGTGCTGGCGCAGGCACCGATCATGTGCGGCGGGTGCGGACAGCCGTTCCGCATCCCCGAGGCGCTGGCGGTCGGCTGACCAGCCTCCGTATGGCAGAATGGTCAGCTGTACTCGACAGTCGCATAGGATCCCTCTCTCCTCCGGCTGACGCGTCCATCGGGCAGATCGGGTACCGCAACCCCACGTGGCATCTCGTTGTGCCCAACCACGTCAAGACCAGGAGACACCACTTCCGTGGCAGTCAAGATCAAGCTGAAGCGTCTGGGCAAGATCCGTTCGCCTCACTACCGCATCATCGTCGCCGACTCCCGTACCCGCCGTGACGGCCGGGCCATCGAGGAGATCGGCCTGTACCACCCGGTGCAGAACCCGTCGCGCATCGAGGTCGACTCGGAGCGCGCGCAGTACTGGCTGGGTGTCGGCGCGCAGCCGACCGAGCCCGTCATGGCCATCCTCAAGGTGACCGGCGACTGGCAGAAGTTCAAGGGCCTGCCCGCCCCGGCCCCGATGCTGGTCGCCGAGCCCAAGGCCGACAAGCGCGCCCTCTTCGAGGCCGCCGCCAAGAGCTCCGGCGACGAGCCGAAGGGTGAGGCCATCACCCCGAAGGCGAAGAAGTCGGAGAAGAAGGACGAGGCGGCCGAGGCCACCGCGTCCACCGAGTCGACCGAGGCCTGAGGATGCTCGAGGAAGCCCTCGAGCATTTGGTGAAGGGCATCGTCGACAACCCCGACGACGTACAGGTCGCCTCGCGCGTCCTGCGTCGCGGGCGCGTTCTGGAGGTCCGGGTGCACCCCGACGACCTCGGCAAGGTGATCGGCCGCAACGGCCGTACCGCGCGTGCCCTGCGCACCGTCGTAGGGGCGCTCGGTGGCCGCGGCATCCGCGTCGACCTCGTCGACGTGGACCAGGTCCACTGAGCAGCGATACAGCACCGGCATGGGCCGGGGGCGGCTTCGGCCACCCCCGGCCTTTGTCGGCAGTGACCAGGAAACGAGCAGCCGCGACGGCGCGCGGCCACGCCCGCGGAAGCGGCCGCCGCTCGGCCGCACGGAGGAGACAGGCACAGTGCAGCTGGTAGTCGGCAGGATCGGACGCGCCCACGGCATCAAGGG
This sequence comes from Streptomyces sp. NPDC050617, assembly GCF_040654795.1. Lineage (NCBI taxonomy): Bacteria > Bacillati > Actinomycetota > Actinomycetes > Kitasatosporales > Streptomycetaceae > Streptomyces > Streptomyces sp. NPDC050617. Next base: position 80,665 of record NZ_JBFAIS010000026.1, read on the forward strand.
CGAGGTCACGGTGGAGGTGCGTACGGACGAGCCCGAACTGCGGCTCGGCCCCGGCGCCGTACTGGCCACGGACCCGGCCGCCGCCGGTCCACTGACCATCGAGACCGGACGGGTGCACAGCGGCCGGCTGCTGCTGCGCTTCGCGGGCGTCACCGACCGTACGGGCGCCGAGGCCCTGCGCAACACGCTCCTCATCGCGGAGGTCGACCCCGAGGAGGTCCCCGAGGACCCCGAGGAGTTCTACGACCACCAGCTGATGGACCTCGACGTCGTCACCGTCGACGGTGACGAGATCGGCCGCATCACCGAGATCTCCCACCTGCCCTCCCAGGACCTCTTCATCGTCGAGCGGCCCGACGGCAGCGAAGTGATGATCCCCTTCGTCGCCGAGATCGTCCCGGAGATCGACCTGGAGGCGCAGCGCGCCGTCATCGACCCGCCGCCCGGCCTGATCGACGACAGCCAGGCGGAGATCGCGAGCGCGCGGGAGGCCGGGCAGGGCGACTCCGCCGCGCGGGGCGGCCGGGACGCCGGGCAGGACGACGCCTGATGCGCCTCGACGTCATCACGATCTTCCCGGAGTACCTGGAGCCGCTGAACGTCTCGCTGGTCGGCAAGGCGCGCGTCCGCGGACAGCTGGACGTACGGGTGCACGACCTGCGCGCGTGGACGCACGACCGGCACAACACGGTCGACGACAGCCCGTACGGCGGCGGCCCAGGCATGGTCATGAAGCCCGAGCCCTGGGGCGAGGCCCTCGACGCGGTCATCGGGTCGGGCGACGGCGACGCGCGGCCCACCCTGGTCGTGCCGACCCCCAGCGGCGTGCCCTTCACCCAGCAGCTCGCGGTGGAGCTCTCCGAGCGGCCCTGGCTGGTCTTCACCCCGGCCCGCTACGAGGGCATCGACCGCCGCGTCATGGCGGAGTACGGCGAGCGGTTCGATGTGCGCGAGGTCTCCATCGGCGACTACGTGCTCGCCGGCGGCGAGGCCCCGGTCCTCGTCATGGTCGAGGCCATCGCCAGGCTGCTGCCCGGAGTCCTCGGCAACGCCGAATCGCACCGCGACGACTCCTTCGCCCCGGGTGCGATGGCCGACCTCCTGGAGGGGCCCGTCTACACCAAGCCCCCCGAGTGGCGCGGGCACGGCATCCCCGAGGTCCTGATCAGCGGCCACCACGGCAAAATCGCCCGCTGGCGGCGCGACGAGGCGTTCCGCCGCACGACCGCGAACCGGCCCGACCTGATCGAGCGCGCCGACCCGGCCGCGTTCGACAAGAAGGACCGCGAAATCCTCGCGGCACTGGGCTGGGCGGAGCTCCCCGACGGCCGATTTGGGCGGCCGGGGCAGGCCATGGAACAATAGGCCGCTGCTGTACGTCCGGCGTGCGCCCCTGCCACAGGGGGAACGACGTCCGCCCGACACAGCGCCGCTCCACCGGAGCGGCACCCTTCACACTCTCATCACGAATTTCCGCTGATGACCTGTGGCATCAGCGAGGAAAGCAGACGGTCATGAACCTTCTCGACAACGTCGACGCCGCATCGCTGCGCAGCGACATCCCGGCCTTCCGCCCCGGCGACACCGTCAACGTCCACGTGCGCGTCATCGAGGGCAGCCGCTCCCGTGTCCAGCAGTTCAAGGGCGTAGTCATCCGCCGCCAGGGCGCCGGTGTGCGCGAGACCTTCACGGTCCGCAAGGTCTCCTTCTCCGTCGGCGTCGAGCGCACCTTCCCCGTGCACACCCCGATCGTCGAGAAGATCGAGCTCGTCACCCGCGGTGACGTGCGTCGCGCGAAGCTGTACTACCTCCGTGAGCTCCGCGGCAAGGCCGCGAAGATCAAGGAGAAGCGCGACAAGTAATCTGCCGTCCGGCGCTCGGGCCAGGCCGGATAGGCTCTCGGCTCGATGAACACCGACGCACAGCTCACGGAGCGCGACCGCTCTCCCGGCCCCGAAGAGGGGCAGGAGCAGGGGTCGCGCTCCGCGCGTTTTTCCCGCCCCTCCCCGCGGGCGGCCTGGCAGTGGGTCACGGGCGGCGGGCCGCTGCGCAAGACAGCCCTGTCCCTGGCCACCTGCATCGTCCTGCTGCTGGTCGTCAGCGGCTTCGTGGTGCAGCCCTTTCTGATCCCCAGCGGCTCCATGGAGAACACCCTCCACGTGGGCGACCGGGTGCTCGTCAATAAACTCGCGTACCGCTTCGGGGACGAACCGCGCCGCGGTGACGTTGTGGTCTTCGACGGCACCGACTCCTTCCTTCAGGACGCGCCGTCCGAGAACGCGGTGGCCGGCCTGGTGCGCCGGGTGGGCTCGGCGGTCGGGCTGATGGAGCCGGCCGGTACCGATTACATCAAGCGCGTGGTGGGTATCGGCGGGGACCATGTCACCTGCTGCGACAAGCGGGGGAGGCTGATGGTGAACGGCCGGCCGGTCACCGAGGACTACCTGTATCCGGGGAACGTGCCGTCGCGAGTGTCCTTCGACGTCGTGGTGCCGGATGGGAAGCTGTGGGTCATGGGCGACCACCGCGACGACTCCCGTGACTCGCGCGACCACCTCGGGGAGCCCGGCGGCGGCACCGTGCCCGTGGACCGGGTGATCGGACGGGCGGACTGGATTGGCTGGCCCTTCGGCCGGATCACGTCGCTGAAGCGGCCGGGCGGCTTCGCGGACGTACCGGAGCCCGGCGGCGCGCATGGGTAGCCGGGGGCGGCAGCGGGAGCACGCGGAGCACGAGGGCGAGATACCCCGCTCGGCGACGCCCGGCGGCCGGGCGGAGCGGCGGAAGACGGCGCGGCGCGTCAAGCGGCGGCGACGCCGGTCCGCGGTCAAGGAAGTGCCGATCCTGATCGGTGTGGCGCTGCTGATCGCCGTGGTGCTGAAGACCTTTCTCGTCCAGGCGTTCGTGATCCCGACCGGCTCGATGGAGCAGACGATCCGGATCGGCGACCGGGTGCTGGTGGACAAGCTGACGCCCTGGTTCGGGTCCAAGCCGCACCGCGGCGACGTGGTGGTCTTCAAGGACCCCGGGGACTGGCTCCGCGACGAGCCGAAGCCGAAGCCCGACCCGGTGGTCGTCAAACAGGTCAAGGAGGGGCTGGCGGCGATAGGGCTGCTGCCGTCCGCGGACGAGCAGGATCTGATCAAGCGCGTCATCGGCGTCGGCGGCGATACGGTCAAGTGCTGCGACAAGAACGGCAAAATCACCGTCAACGGAACCCCGCTCGACGAGCCGTATCTGCACCCCGGCAACCCGCCCTCGAAGATCGAGTTCTCCGTCACGGTGCCCGCCGGCCGGTACTTCATGATGGGCGACCACCGCTCCGACTCGGGGGACTCGCGCTACCACTTGCAGGACGCTCACCAGGGCACTATCGCCCAGGACAGGGTCGTGGGGCGGGCCGTGGTCATCGCGTGGCCGTTCTCGCACTGGCGTGGGCTCACGGAATCGGACACGTTCGCATCGGTGAAAGACGCGCGGGGCGAGGCAACGCAGGCGAGAGGTTCGCCGAATAGTCTGTCCCCCACGGATCGGCAAGGAATGATCCAGCTCCCGACCCCTGCGGAACTCCCGCTCGTTATGGGAGCTGTGGGCCTACGTCGGTCGTGGGTCTGGCGGCAGCGCGGAGTGAGGAGTGGATGTGGGGGATTTGGCGGTCGGCGCACGATCCGGTCACGAAGAGCCCGAAAAGCGGCCCGATGGGACTGAGGGGGCTCCAGAGACCGGTGTGCCGGAAGCGGCCGGGCCCCCGGAGCCACCGGAGGACTCCTCGCAACGGGAAAGCCGCGGCGTGAAGCAGAAGAAGCAGCGTTCCTTCTGGAAGGAACTGCCGATCCTGATCGGCATCGCGCTGGTGCTCGCCCTGCTGATCAAGACCTTCCTGGTGCAGGCGTTCTCGATCCCGTCGGCCTCCATGCAGAACACGCTGCTGGAGGGCGACCGGGTGCTGGTGGACAAGCTGACGCCGTGGTTCGGCTCGGAGCCCGACCGCGGCGAGGTGGTCGTCTTCCACGACCCCGGACACTGGCTCGACGACGAGCCCACCCCGAAGACCAACGCGATCCAGGACGCCCTCAGCTTCATCGGGCTGATGCCCTCGTCCCAGGAGAAAGACCTGATCAAGCGGGTCATCGCGGTGGGCGGGGACACCATCGAGTGCCAGAACACCGGGCCCGTCAAGGTCAACGGCAAGGCGCTCGACGAGCCGTACATCTTCCCCGGCAACACCCCTTGCGGCGACAAGCCGTTCGGTCCGATCAAGATCCCCAAGGGGAAGATCTGGGTCATGGGCGACCACCGCCAGAACTCCCTGGACTCGCGCTACCACCAGGACCTGCCCGGCGGCGGCACGGTCCCGGTCAGCAAGGTCGTCGGGCGCGCCATCGTCGTGGCCTGGCCGATCAACCGCTGGACCACGCTGCCCGTCCCCGACACCTTCGACCAGCCGGGGCTGAGCGCGGCGGGTGCCGTCGCGCCGCCGGTCGTGGGGCTCGCGGGCGCGGTGCCGCTGGTGCTGTGGCGCCGGCGCCGGCTGATCAACAAGGCCGCGCGACTGGGCTGACCCTGGTCCGTACCGCCGGGTAGTGTGCGATTCCGTGTCGCAGGGCACATGGAATCCGACTTCTACGCGGGGCGGGAGCACAGGGATGAGCGGAGCTGTACGAACGGACGACGGCCGCGGCCGCGCGGGCAGGACACTGTCCGGGCTGGCCGTGGCCGTCGGCTGTGTGCTCTTCCTGGGCGGGTTCGCCTGGGGCGCCGTGCTCTACCAGCCCTACACCGTGCCCACCGACTCGATGGCGCCCACCATCGGGCGGGGCGACCGGGTGCTCGCGGAGCGAATAGACGGCGGGGCGGTGCGCCGCGGCGACGTGGTCGTCTTCGAGGACCAGGTGTGGGGCAAGGTCCCGATGGTCAAGCGGGTCGTGGCGGTCGGCGGTGACAAGGTCGCCTGCTGCGACCGCGAAGGCCGGATGACGGTCAACGGCAAACCCGTCGAGGAGCCGTATCTGGCCGACAAGGGGCCGGCCTCGCCGACCGCCTTCTCCTCCACGGTCCCCAAGGGACAGCTTTTCCTGCTGGGCGACCACCGCGTGACCTCGCTCGACTCGCGCGTCCACCTGACCGACAGCGACCACGGGTCCGTACCGCGCGGAGCGGTGAAGGCGCGGGTGGACGCCACGGCCTGGCCGGTGAAGAGCCTCGGCATGATGACGCGGCCGGCGGCCTTCGAGGAGATGCCGGGCGGAACCTCGCAGCCGGGACCGCTGCGGCTGGTGGTGATCTCGGTGGCCGCGGGCGCGGTGTTGATCTTGGGCGGGGCGGCGTACGGGCCGATTGCGCGCCGGATGGGCCGACGGGGCCGCGGCGGGGCGGCTGCTGTGGAAGGGGGCGGAGCTCGTGTCTGAGCGGCCTGAGGAACTGGTGCCCGAGGAGTCCGTGGCCGAGGGGCCCGCTGAGGGGCGGCGGAAGGCGGCGCGGGTGGTGCTGCTTGACGGGCGGGACCGCGTGCTGCTGATGCATGGCTTCGAGCCGGACGACCCGTCGATGACCTGGTGGTGCACGCCGGGCGGCGGGCTGGAGGGCGACGAGGCGTGGGAGCGGGCGGCGCGCCGGGAGCTGGCGGAGGAGACCGGGATCACAGACATCGAGCTGGGCCCGGTGCTCTGGCAGCGGCACTGCTCGTTTCCCTTCGACGGGCGGCGCTGGGAGCAGGAGGAGTGGTACTACCTGGCCCGGAGCGAACAGGAGGCGTCCTGGACGGGCGGAGCGACAGATCTGGAACGCCGCAGCGTGACGGGGTTGCGGTGGTGGACCTGCGAGGAACTTCTCACGACGCGTGAGACTGTGTATCCGACCAGACTCGCCGAGTTGGTGCAGACGCTGCTCGACGAGGGACCCCCGAGTACGCCGGTGCTCCTGGAGACTGAGCACGCCTGACGCACAATGGGGGGACGCACGGCTGAAGGGGAACACGCCATGAGCGCCGAGGACCTCGAAAAGTACGAGACCGAGATGGAGCTGAAGCTCTACCGGGAGTACCGCGATGTCGTCGGCTTGTTCAAATACGTGATCGAGACCGAGCGGCGTTTCTACCTCACCAACGACTACGAGATGCAGGTGCACTCGGTCCAGGGCGAGGTCTTCTTCGAGGTCTCGATGGCTGACGCCTGGGTCTGGGACATGTACCGCCCGGCTCGCTTCGTCAAGCAGGTGCGGGTGCTGACGTTCAAGGACGTGAATATCGAGGAGCTCAACAAGAGCGACCTCGACCTTCCGAGTGGCTGAGTTGTCCACAACCCGTCGGTAACCGCCGGAGTTATCCACCAAGATCCAATAGATCCGGCCGGGGGCGTCACAGTCGGTGTCGGAGGTGGTGCCGATGCTGCTGCACCCCGGGGAGCGACCGACCGCAGCCCCACTACAGGCGCGCCAAGCGCGAGAGCCACAGCCCGCACAGCCGCAGCGACCGCGACATTCACGACGGACACGAGGGGCGGCGCGAGACGCCGCGGCGCGAAGTGGGGCGCCCCCAGGGGGCGCGTGCGCCGGAGTGGGGTCCGAGGAAAGCGCCCGGCGTGATCCGGCGCAAGTGCGGCGCCGCACGCTCGGGCGGTACGGGGAGGACCTCGCGGCACGCCAGCTGGCCGAGGCCGGGATGGACGTCCTGGAGCGCAATTGGCGATGCCGCGACGGGGAGATCGACATCGTCGCGCTCGACGGCGACGCGCTCGTGGTCTGCGAGGTCAAGACCCGGAGGGCGGGTCCGTACGAACACCCCATGGCCGCCGTCCCTCCGGTCAAGGCCGCGCGGCTGCGGCGGCTCGCGGAGTGCTGGCTCGACCGGAACGGCGGACCTCCGCCGGGCGGCGTGCGCATCGATCTGATCGGCGTGCTGCTGCCCCGCCGGGGCGCTCCGGTCGTCGAACACGCGAAGGGGGTGGCCTGATGGGTTTCGCCCGTACGTGCTCCGTGGCGCTCGTCGGCGTCGAAGGCGTCGTCGTGGAGGTCCAGGCCGATCTGGAACCCGGCCTCGCGGCCTTCGCGCTGGTCGGGCTCCCCGACAAGAGCCTTGTGGAGAGCCGGGACAGGGTCAGGGCCGCGGTGGTGAACTCGGGAGGCGAGTGGCCGCAGAAGAAGCTGACGGTCGGCCTCAGCCCGGCGTCCGTGCCCAAGGGGGGCAGCGGCTTCGACTTGGCTGTCGCGTGCGCGGTGCTCGGGGCCGCCGAGCGGATCGACCCGCGGCAGATCGCGGACCTGATGATGATCGGCGAACTCGGGCTCGACGGGCGGGTCCGGCCGGTGCGCGGCATCCTGCCCGCGGTACTGGCGGCGGCCGACGCCGGGTACCGGCAGGTCGTCGTCCCCGAGCGGACCGTCGCCGAGGCATCGCTGGTGCCGGACGTCTCCGTGCTCGGCGTACGGACGCTGCGCCAGCTCATCGCGGTGCTCAACGATGAGCCGGTCCCCGACGAGGAGGAGTCTCCGGCCGACGGGCGGCCGGACCCGATGCTCGCCGGGCTGGCGGTGCCCGGGGCCGGCATGGGCACCGGCTCGCTCACCGCCGAGCGGATCCCCGATCTCGCGGACGTCGCCGGGCAGACCAAGGCCCGCCAGGCACTGGAGGTGGCGGCGGCCGGGCGGCACCACATCTTCTTCAAGGGCCCGCCAGGGGCGGGCAAGACCATGCTCGCGGAGCGGCTGACCGGGCTGCTGCCGCCACTGACGCCGCAGGAGTCGCTGGAAGTCACCGCGGTGCACTCCGTGGCCGGAGCGCTACCCGCCGGCCAGCCCTTGATCAAACGCGCCCCGTACTGCGCGCCCCACCACTCCGCTTCCATGTCGTCGCTCGTCGGCGGCGGCAGCGGACTGCCCCGGCCCGGAGCGGTCTCCCTGGCTCATAACGGCGTACTTTTTCTGGACGAGGCTCCTGAGTTCAGCGGCCGGGTCCTCGACGCCCTGCGGCAGCCCCTGGAGTCGGGGCATGTGGTCGTCGCGCGCTCCGGGGGAGTGATGAGGCTGCCCGCCGGATTTCTGCTCGCCTTGGCCGCGAATCCCTGCCCGTGCGGGCGGCACGGGCTCTCCGGGGCCGGGTGCGACTGCTCGCCCCAGATGGTCAAGCGCTATCGGGCCCGGCTGTCGGGGCCGCTGCTGGACCGGGTCGACGTGACGGTCACGGTCGAACCGGTCACCCGGTCCGAACTGGTCGGACTCGACGCGGAGACGGAGACGACGGCGGTCGTCGCGGCGCGGGTCCGAGACGCACGCGACCGGGCCGCTCACCGGTACGCCGACACGCCTTGGCGTACCAACGGCGAGGTGCCCGGCCATGAGCTGCGCACGCGCTGGCAGGTCGCGCCGGGGGCGTTGGGCGACGCGGAACGGGACATGGAGCGCGGGCTCCTCACCGCGCGGGGCCTGGACCGGGTGCTCCGGGTCGCCTGGACGATCGCGGACCTCGCCGGGCACGACCGTCCGCTGGAAGAGGACGTGGGCCGGGCGCTGGAGCTGCGTACGGGCATCGCGCGCGGCACGGCCATGGCGGGGTGCCTCCCATGAGCGTGCCGGGGCAGGAGCGGCTCGCGCGGGCGGCGCTCACCCGGCTCACGGAGCCGGGGGACGAGACCGTGGGGCGGTGGCTGCGGACGCTGGGGGCGGTGCGGCTGGTCGAGGCGCTGACCGGGCGCGCCCAGCCGCCGCCCGGTGCGGGGCCCGACCGTATCGAGGGGTGCCGGCGGCGGGCGGCGGCATGCGATCCGGCCGGGGACCTCGCGGCGGTCACCCGGCTCGGCGGGCGGTTTCTGTGTCCGGGCGACCTGGAATGGCCGCGGCAGCTCGACGACCTCGGGGACGCCGTGCCGGTCGGCCTCTGGGTGCGCGGCGACGCGGACCTGCGGCTCTGGGCGCTCCGCTCCGTCGCCGTCGTCGGTGCTCGGGCCTGTACGGACTACGGCTCGCGCATAGCGGCGATACTCGGCGCGGGGCTCGCCGAGCGCGGCTGGGTGGTGGTGTCGGGAGCGGCGTTCGGCGTCGATGGAGCGGCGCATCGGGGAGCGCTCGCCGCGGGCGGGGCGACGGTGGCCGTACTGGCCTCGGGGGTGGACGTGCCGTATCCGCGCGGGCATGCCGAGTTGATCCGACGGATGGCGGAACAGGGGCTCGTCGTGGCCGAGTTGCCGCCCGGCGGGCACCCCACGCGCAGCCGCTTCGTGCTGCGCAACCGCGTCATCGCGGCCCTCACCCGGGGCACGGTCGTGGTGGAGGCCGAGTACCGCAGCGGTTCCCTGGTCACGGCGCGGCGGGCGCAGCGGCTCGGGCGGTCGACGATGGGGGTGCCGGGGCCGGTGACGTCGGGGCTGTCCGCCGGGGTCCATGAACTCCTGCGGGGGGAGGCGGCGCTGGTGACCGACGCCGACGAAGTGATCGAGCTGGTGGGGAGGATAGGGGACCTGGCGCCCGCGAGGGAGGGGCCGGTGGTGGCCAGGGACCTGCTGGAGGCCACGGCGGCGCGGGTGCTGGACGCGTTCCCCGGGAGCGGCGGGGCGTCCTGGGACCGGCTGGCGCGGGAGACCGGCCTGAGCCGGGACCAGGTGCTGGGCAGGCTCTATGAGCTGCGGGCTCTCGGCTTCGTCGAACGCACCGGCGAAAGCTGGCAGTTGACCGGGGCGGCAGGGGGCGCGGAGGCCGCCGGACGACGCGCGGGCGCACGGCGGGGCGGTCCTTGACCTGGGGCGCTTCGGTGGAAGGCTAGGGGACGATGACCGCAAACGCGCGCGAAGCGTCCCCGTCGCGGTCGCCGTTCGACCCGGCGGCCGTCATCCCGGAGTGCGGGCAGCGGAACGTATCTGCGCACCACCGAACGCGCCCTCTTCGCGCACTGCGACGCTCTAGTCACGCTACGCTCACAAGAATTCCGGCTCCCATGGAGCACCCCACCCACGTCACGGCAGAACGGCTCAAGGCGAAGAATGCCCCAGCACACCTCGGGTTCTGACCGCGCGGCAGTGCCGCCCGCCGCCCGCGGCACGGTGCGCCCTCCCGCGCCCTCGACGCTCGACGAGCTGTGGCGCTCCTACAAGGCGACGGGCGACGGGCGGCTGCGCGAGCAGCTGATCCTGCACTACTCGCCGCTGGTGAAGTATGTGGCGGGACGGGTGAGCGTGGGGCTGCCGCCCAATGTCGAACAGGCCGATTTCGTCTCCTCCGGGGTCTTCGGGCTCATCGACGCCATCGAGAAATTCGAGCCCGAGCGGGCCATCAAGTTCGAGACGTACGCCATCACCCGGATCCGGGGGGCGATGATCGACGAACTGCGGGCGCTGGACTGGATCCCGAGATCGGTCCGGCAGAAGGCGCGGGCGGTCGAGCGCGCGTACGCCACCTTGGAGGCGGCCCTGCACCGCACGCCGTCCGAGGCGGAGGTGGCGTCCGAGATGGACATCGGACTGGAGGAACTGCACGGAGTCTTCAGCCAGTTGTCGCTGGCCAACGTGGTGGCCCTGGAGGAGCTGCTGCACGTCGGCGGTGAGAGCGGCGACCGGCTGAGCCTGATGGACACGCTTGAGGACACCGCCGCGGACAACCCGGTCGAGATCGCCGAGGACAGGGAGTTGCGACGGCTGCTGGCGCGCGCCATCAACACCCTCCCGGACCGGGAGAAGACCGTGGTCACCCTCTACTACTACGAGGGGCTCACGCTCGCCGAGATCGGCAACGTCCTGGGCGTCACGGAGAGCCGCGTCAGCCAGATCCACACCAAGTCCGTGCTCCAGTTGCGGGCCAAGCTGGCCGATGTCGGACGTTGAATCCTCCCCTCCAGCGTCGTCCTCCGCGCGGGTCATCCGTAAAGTGGAAGGGTGCCAAGGATTCGAGCGGCTTCAGTGGCCGAGCACCGGACGATGCAGCGCGGCGCCCTGTTGGACGCCGCCCGCACCCTGCTGTCCGAAGGCGGCACGGAGGCGCTGACCTTCCCCGCCCTCGCCGAGCGGACCGGGCTCGCGCGGTCATCCGTCTATGAGTACTTCCGTTCCCGGGCGGCCGTCGTCGAGGAGCTGTGCGCCGTCGACTTCCCCGTGTGGGCGGCGGAGGTCGAGTCCGCCATGGAGCGGGTCGACACGCCGGAAGCGAAGATCGAGGCGTATGTGCGGCAGCAGCTCGCGCTCGTCGGCGACCGCAGGCACCGGGCTGTCGTCGCCATCTCGGCGGGCGAGCTGGACGCCGGGGCGCGCGAGAAGATCCGCGCCGCGCACGGCGGGCTGATCGCGATGGTCGTCGAGGCGCTCGGCGGTCTCGGGCATGAACAGCCGCGACTGGCGGCGATGCTCCTCCAGGGCGTGGTCGACGCCGCCGTGCGCCGCATCGAGCTCGGCGCGGCCGAGGAGCCGGACCGCATCACGGAAGCGGCCGTCGCCATGGCCCTGCGGGGCGTACGGGGCTGACGCGGCCGGCCTCCCCCCCCGGGGGGCTTACGGCCCCGGATGCCCGGTCGCCCGCGCCGCTTGCCCCGTGGTGTGGGTGCTCTGGCGGTTCGCCTCCGCGCGTCCGGCGGGGTGTGTCACCCGTACCGGCTGCCCGCGCCGCCTGCCGCCGCACGTCTGCCGTCGATGCCTTTCGCCCCCGCGCGGCCGCCGCCCGGCGCTCGGCGGGTGCGCTGGGCGGCGCGCAACGCGCGGTACGCCCACACCGCGGCTGCGACCAAGGCGGCTGCTGTGATCACGTGTGCCGGGGATGTGTCGTCACTCCACGCGGCCGGTCGCAGTCGCCGTGGCGCGTGCGCCGCCCGCACGCCTCCCGTCGTCGCGGGGAGGATGGCCGGGGCCAGGGCCGGGGAGCCCGTCGGGACGCCGAAGACGGGCAGCAGCCGCGACGGGCCGCCGCGCAGCATCTCCGGCGGGAGCAGCGACAGCGGGTCGAGGTAGCGGTGACCGCGCAGCAGGCCCCAGTGCAGGCAGGGCGCCGCGCAGTGGGACGGGCCGGCCCGCAGGGCGCCCACGGTCCGGCCCGCCGCCACCCGGTCGCCCGCGCGCACCGTCGCGCGCACCGGCTCGTACGTGGTGCGCAGGGGCGGGCTGCCGGTCCCGGACAGCTCGATCGACAGCACGCCGCGACCCGCGACCGTCCCCGCGAAGGACACGGTGCCGCCACCGGCCGCGCGCACCGCCTGACCGGCCCGCGCGGCGAGGTCCACCCCGCGGTGCCCCGCCGCCCATGGCGCCGGGGGAGGCTCCCACGCCCGTACGACCGAGGGACGGGGCGCGTGCCCCGCTCCGGTCACCGGCCAGGCTCGGGCGGGCCCGTCGGCGGCGGCCGGCGCCGTTCTCCGGATATCGGACCCGATGTCGGGCGGCGTCCGCGTGTCCAGCGCGTGTGCGTTCGTCGGGCAGATGGTCGTGAGGATCCAGAGCAGGGCCGTGCACGCGGTCGTCGTCAGTCGGCGCATGGGAGAACCGTGGCGCAGAGCGTCCGCGCGGGGGGATCTTGGTGCGGATCTGTGGACTACTGGTGGGTTGTGGACAACGGCGTCACCCGTCGGTGCGGCGGTCCCGTACACTTCTTGTGGCGATCCGGGTCACCGGATCGACTTCGCACGCCCCGCCACCGGCGCGTCAGGCCCTCTCGGGCAGCCCGGTGGCCGTGTCCCTCGGTCCGCGGAACGGTTCCTCGCAAAGGCGCCGTCCACGGCGGGCGCGACGGGGCGTCAGGCGCGACGGCCGCCCGGCCGGCGCGGGAACCGAGCACATAGGAGTACGGCCATGGCCGTCGTCACGATGCGGGAGCTGCTGGAGAGCGGCGTCCACTTCGGTCACCAGACCCGCCGTTGGAACCCGAAGATGAAGCGCTTCATCTTCACCGAGCGCAACGGCATCTACATCATCGACCTGCTCCAGTCGCTGTCGTACATCGACCGCGCCTACGAGTTCGTCAAGGAGACCGTCGCACACGGCGGCTCCATCATGTTCGTCGGCACCAAGAAGCAGGCGCAGGAGGCGATCGCCGAGCAGGCGACCCGCGTCGGCATGCCCTACGTTAACCAGCGCTGGCTGGGCGGCATGCTCACCAACTTCTCCACCGTCTACAAGCGCCTCCAGCGCCTCAAGGAGCTCGAGCTCATCGACTTCGAGGATGTGGCCGCCTCCGGCCTCACCAAGAAGGAGCTCCTGGTCCTCTCCCGCGAGAAGGCCAAGCTGGAGAAGACCCTCGGCGGCATCCGCGAGATGCAGAAGGTGCCGAGCGCCGTCTGGATCGTGGACACCAAGAAGGAGCACATCGCCGTCGGCGAGGCGCGCAAGCTCCGGATCCCGGTCGTCGCGATCCTCGACACCAACTGCGACCCCGACGAGGTCGACTACAAGATCCCCGGCAACGATGACGCGATCCGCTCCGTCACCCTGCTCACCCGCGTGATTGCCGACGCCGTCGCCGAGGGCCTCATCGCCCGCTCCGGCGCCGCCTCCGGTGACGCCAAGGGCGAGAAGGCCGTCGGCGAGCCGCTTGCCGAGTGGGAGCGCGACCTGCTCGAGACCAAGAAGACCGAGGAAGAGGCCGCCCCGGCTGCTCCGGCCGCCGAGGCCGAGAAGCCGGCCGAGGCCGCCGCTGACGCCCCGGCCGCCGCCGAGGCTCCGGCCGCGGAGGCCCCGGCCGCGGAGGCCAAGCCCGCGGATGCCGAGCAGGCCTGACCTCACACGTCACGGCTGATGACGGAGGGGGACGGTGCCGAGCGCACCGTCCCCGCCGTTCACCCGTAGTCACATCGACTTTCGAGAAGAGATTCACAGACCATGGCGAACACCACCGCCGCTGACGTCAAGAAGCTCCGCGAGCTCACCGGCGCCGGCATGATGGACTGCAAGAAGGCGCTGGACGAGGCCGAGGGCAGCGTCGACAAGGCCGTAGAGATCCTGCGCGTCAAGGGCCAGAAGGGCGTCGCGAAGCGCGAGAGCCGCAGCGCCGAGAACGGCGCCGTCGTCTCCCTGATCGCCGACGACAAGACCTCCGGCGTGCTGCTCGAGCTGAAGTGCGAGACGGACTTCGTCGCCAAGGGCGACAAGTTCGTCGCTGTCGCCGACGCCCTCGCCGCGCACGTCGCCAAGACCGCCCCGGCCGACATCGAGACGCTCCGCGCCTCCGAGATCGAGCCCGGCAAGACCGTGCAGGCCTACGTGGACGAGGCCAACGCCACCCTCGGCGAGAAGATCGTCCTCGACCGCTTCGCGCAGTACTCCGGCGGCTACGTGGCCGCGTACATGCACCGCACCAGCCCGGACCTGCCCCCGCAGGTCGGCGTCCTGGTCGAGCTGGACAAGGGCACCGCCTCTGACGAGGCCGCCGCCGAGGCCGCCAAGGACGTGGCGCAGCACATCGCCGCGTTCGCGCCGAAGTTCCTCACCCGTGAGGAGATCCCGGCCGAGACGGTCGAGAACGAGCGCCGCGTCGCCGAGGCCACCGCCCGCGAGGAGGGCAAGCCCGAGGCCGCCCTGGAGCGCATCGTCGAGGGTCGCGTCACCGGCTTCTTCAAGGAGAGCGTGCTGCTGGACCAGCCGTTCGCCAAGGACAACAAGAAGACCGTCCAGAAGGTCCTGGACGAGGCCGGCGTCACGCTCAAGCACTTCGCCCGCTTCCGCGTCGGCGTCTGAGCCTGACGAAGTCAGCGAACGACCCGCGACCCGCTAGGGTCGTACGCAGCCGACCGTCCACCAGCCGGCCGCAGATGTGACGAGGAGGCCATTGCCGCAGAGGGAACCGAAAGGTACCACCGGCAATGGCCTTCTTCGTATGTGCACGAGGAGATCTCCAATGAATCAGGGCGCGGACGCCACGCAGGCTGCCGACGACAAGGGTGCCGACGGCGGCAAACACCGTCGGTTCATGCTGAAGCTGTCCGGTGAGGCATTCGCCGGCGGCGGGGGACTGGGCGTCGACCCGGACGTCGTGCACAAGATCGCCAGAGAGATCGCCGCGGTCGTCCGGGACGGGGCGGAGATCGCCGTCGTCATCGGCGGCGGAAACTTCTTCCGCGGCGCCGAGCTCCAGCAGCGCGGCATGGACCGGGCCCGCTCCGACTACATGGGCATGCTCGGCACGGTCATGAACTGCCTGGCCCTCCAGGACTTCCTGGAGAAGGAGGGCATCGACTCCCGCGTCCAGACCGCCATCACCATGGGCCAGGTCGCGGAGCCGTACATTCCGCTGCGGGCGGTGCGGCACCTGGAGAAGGGCCGCGTCGTCATCTTCGGCGCCGGCATGGGGATGCCGTACTTCTCGACCGACACCACCGCCGCCCAGCGCGCGCTGGAGATCGACGCCGAGTGCCTGCTGATGGGCAAGAACGGCGTGGACGGGGTCTACGACTCCGACCCGAAGAAGAACCCGGACGCGGTGAAGTTCGACGCGCTGGAGTACGGCGAGGTCATCTCCCGCGGGCTCAAGGTCGCCGACGCCACGGCCATCACCCTGTGCATGGACAACCAGCTCCCGATCCTCGTCTTCGAGCTGCTCGCTGAGGGCAACATCGCGCGTGCCGTGAAGGGTGAGAAGATCGGCACGCTCGTGAGCGACCGGGGTACCCGGGCCTGACGGCTCGTACGGCCGTACGAGCGGCACGCGACCCCCATCCGGGACCGTGCGGCCACGACGGCAACCCCCCGCCGCGGGAGATGCGCGGCACGGGGATGGACAACGGCCTGCCGGTCGGACACCGTGCAGGAGAAGACGCGCGCAGGGGCGAGGCTCTGCTTACTGATAACACCAGGAGCAAGTGGTGATCGAAGAGATCCTCCTCGAGGCCGAGGAGAAGATGGAGAAGGCCGTCGTGGTCGCCAAGGAGGACTTCGCGGCGATCCGTACGGGGCGTGCGCACCCGGCGATGTTCAACAAGATCGTGGCGGACTACTACGGCGCGCTGACCCCGATCAACCAGCTGGCGTCGTTCTCGGTGCCGGAGCCGCGGATGGCCGTGGTGACCCCGTTCGACAAGAGCGCGCTGCGCAACATCGAGCAGGCGATCCGCGACTCGGATCTGGGCGTCAACCCGAGCAACGACGGCACCATCATCCGGGTGACGTTCCCGGAGCTGACCGAGGACCGGCGCCGCCAGTACATCAAGGTCGCCAAGGGCAAGGCCGAGGACTCGAAGGTCTCGATCCGCTCGGTGCGCCGCAAGGCCAAGGAGACCCTCGACAAGCTCGTCAAGGACAAGGAGTCCGGCGAGGACGAGGTCCGCCGCGCGGAGAAGGAGCTCGACGACACCACCGCGAAGTACGTCACGCAGGTGGACGAGTTGCTCAAGCACAAGGAAGCCGAGCTGCTCGAGGTCTGATGAACGACTCTTCCTGGGGGGCCCCGCCGAGCGCCGGATACCGGGGGCCGACCGACCGGGGACCGGCTCGTCCGGCGGGTCCCGTGCACGACATGGGCGACGCGGCGCAGACTCGGCCCATGCCCATCGTGCCCGACGCAGGCGGAGATCAGGACGACCGCGAGAAGGGGGCCGCTTACCTCGGCGGCCCCCTGTTCCGCGATGAAGAGTTCCGTGAAGAGCGGTTCCGTGACGAACAGTTCCGTGGTGAGGCCTTCCACGGGGAGCAGGAGCCCGCTCCGGTGCCCGAGCCCGTTCCCGCGGCGCCGGAGCCCGCCGCCGCGCCCGTGAAGAAGAGCGCGGGCCGTGACCTGCGGGCGGCCATAGGGGTGGGCCTGGGGCTGGGCGCGGTCATCATCGCCTCCCTGTTCATCTACAAGCCCGTCTTCCTCGGCGTGATAGCGGTCGCCGTCGTCGTCGGGCTGTGGGAGCTGACCTCCCGGCTGTCGGAGAAGAAGGCGATCAAGGCCCCGCTGGCGCCGCTCGCGGTCGGCGGGGCCGCCATGGTCATCGCCGGCTATCTCGACGGTCCGGAGGGCGCGTGGGTGGCCATGGCCTTCACCGCGCTCGCCGTGCTCGTATGGCGGATGACGGAGCCGCCCGAGGACTATCTGCGGGATGTCACGGCGGGCATCTTCGCGGCGTTCTACGTGCCCTTCCTCGCCACGTTCGTGGCGCTGATGCTCGCCGCGGACGACGGCGCGTGGCGGGTGCTGACCTTCCTCGTGCTGACGGTCGTCAGCGACACCGGGGCGTACGCGGTGGGCTGGAAGTTCGGCAAGAACAAGCTCGCGCCGCGGATCAGCCCCGGAAAGACGCGCGAGGGGCTCGTCGGCGCGGTCGCCTTCGCGATGGTGGCGGGCGCGCTGTGCATGCAGTACCTGATCGACGACGGGACCTGGTGGCACGGGCTGCTGCTCGGCTGCGCGGTCGCGGCCAGCGCCACCCTCGGCGACCTCGGCGAGTCCATGATCAAGCGGGATCTCGGCATCAAGGACATGGGCACGCTGCTGCCGGGGCACGGCGGGATCATGGATCGGCTGGACTCCCTGCTGCCCACCGCGCCCGTGGTGTGGCTGCTCATGGTGATCTTCGTCGGCAGCGGCTGACCTGCGTCTTTCCCGCGTCTTGTCCAGCGAGGGGTCCGTTGTCCACAGGGCGGCGGGCCCCTTCGCGGATGTCTGCGACACTGGATGGACCATGCCTGCACCCGGAGAACTCACTTTCGTCGCGCCGCGCGGAGCCAAGAAGCCGCCGCGGCATCTCGCCGACCTCAGCCCCGCCGAGCGCCGCGAGGCCGTGGCCGCGATCGGCGAGAAGCCGTTCCGCGCCAAGCAGCTGTCGCAGCACTACTTCGCGCGGTACGCGCACGACCCCGCGCAGTGGACCGACATCCCCGCGGCGGCGCGCGAGAGGCTGGCGGCGGAGATGCTGCCGGAGCTGATGACCGTGCTGCGGCACATCTCGTGCGACGACGACACCACCCGCAAGACGCTCTGGAAGCTGCACGACGGCACGCTCGTCGAGTCCGTGCTGATGCGCTATCCGGACCGGGTCACCATGTGCATCTCGTCGCAGGCGGGCTGCGGAATGAACTGCCCGTTCTGCGCCACCGGCCAGGCCGGGCTGGACCGGAATCTGTCCACCGCGGAGATCGTCCACCAGATCGTTGACGGCATGCGCGCCTTGCGCGACGGGGAGGTGCCCGGCGGGCCGGCGCGGCTGTCCAACATCGTCTTCATGGGGATGGGCGAGCCGCTGGCCAACTACAAGCGCGTCGTGGGCGCGATCCGCCGGCTCACGGACCCCGAGCCGGACGGGCTCGGCCTCTCGCAGCGCGGCATCACCGTCTCCACCGTGGGCCTCGTCCCCGCGATGCTGCGCTTCGCCGACGAGGGCTTCAAGTGCCGCCTCGCGGTCTCCCTGCACGCCCCCGACGACGAGCTGCGCGACACGCTCGTGCCGGTCAACACCCGGTGGAAGGTGCGCGAGGTCCTCGACGCCGCCTGGGAGTACGCGGAGAAGTCCGGCCGCCGCATCTCCATCGAGTACGCGCTGATCCGCGACATCAACGACCAGGCGTGGCGCGGCGACCTGCTCGGGCGGCTGCTCAAGGGCAAGCGGGTGCACGTCAACCTCATCCCGCTCAACCCGACGCCCGGCTCCAAGTGGACCGCGTCGCGGCCCGAGGACGAGAAGGCGTTCGTCG
The DNA here is from genome assembly GCF_040654795.1 of Streptomyces sp. NPDC050617. Classification (NCBI taxonomy): domain Bacteria; kingdom Bacillati; phylum Actinomycetota; class Actinomycetes; order Kitasatosporales; family Streptomycetaceae; genus Streptomyces; species Streptomyces sp. NPDC050617. The sequence goes on from NZ_JBFAIS010000026.1 coordinate 99,228, forward strand.
AGGCGATCGCGGCCCACGGCGTGCCCGTGACCGTACGCGACACGCGGGGCCAGGAGATCGACGGAGCCTGCGGACAATTGGCCGCTTCCGAGCGCTGATATGGTGCTTTCGCACAATTGAACAATCCGACAGGGGAGCGCACAGAGCGCTGAGAGTGCGGCCCGGCCGCAGACCCTCGGACCTGATCCGGGTCATACCGGCGTAGGGAGTCAGCTCACTCATGAACAGCAATATCCGGCGTGCCATCGGCGCCGCGGTCGTCGGCGCCCTCGGCGTCACCGTGCTCGCCGCCTGCGGCGGCTCCGGGTCGTCGGAGGGATCGGACTCCAAGACGGTCACCCTCGTCTCGCACGACTCGTTCAACGCCTCGAAGTCCGTGCTCGCCGAGTTCACCGAGAAGACCGGTTACAAGGTCCGGGTCGTCAAGAGCGGCGACGCGGGCGCGGCCGTCAACCAGGCGATCCTCTCGAAGTCGCACCCGCAGGGGGACGTCTTCTTCGGCGTCGACAACACCCTCCTCTCGCGCGCCCTCGACAACGGCCTGTTCACGCCGTACGAGGCCAAGGGGCTGGACCGGGTGCCGCGCGATCTCCAGCTCGACGCCGCGAAGCACCGCGCCACCCCCGTCGACACCGGGGACATCTGCGTCAACTACGACCGGGCGTACTTCAAGGACCACGACCTCGCGCCGCCGCAGTCCTTCGACGATCTGGTCAAGCCGGAGTACAAGAACCTCCTCGTCACCGAGAACGTCGCCACCTCGTCCCCCGGCCTCGCCTTCCAGCTCGGCACCGTCGCCAAGTACGGCGAGGACGGCTGGCAGAAGTACTGGCAGCGGCTCAAGAGCAACGGCGTCGAGGTCGTGGACGGCTGGGAGCAGGCGTACAACCAGCGGTTCTCCGGCTCCGCCGCCGGCAAGAAGGCCAAGGGCGACAAGCCGCTCGTCGTCTCCTACGCCTCCAGCCCGCCCGCCGAGGTGCTGGACGCGAAGCCGCAGCCGAAGGAGGGCCCCACCGGGGTCGCGACCGGCACGTGCTTCCGGCAGATCGAATTCGCGGGGCTGCTGAACGGGGCGAAGAACACCGAGGGCGGCAAGGCGCTCCTCGACTTCCTGGTGAGCAAGGAGTTCCAGGAGGATATGCCGCTCCAGATGTTCGTCAAGCCGGCGAACCAGGACGCGAAGCTCCCCGAGGTGTTCACGAAGTACGGCGCGAAGATCTCCGACCCCGAGACCCTGGCCCCGGAGAAGATCGCCAAGAACCGTGAGCAGTGGGTCAAGTCGTGGTCGTCGCTCGTCCTGAAGTAGAGCCTCCGGGGAACGCGCCACAGGAGCCCGGCCCCGGCCGCGCGGCGGACCGGAAGGCCGCCGCGCGCGGCACCGCGTCGCGGCTCGCGCTGATGGCCGTGCCCTTCGTGTTCTTCGCCGTCTTCTTCGCCTACCCCGTCGCGGCGATCGTCGCCCGCGGGCTGAAGGACGGCGGGCAGTGGCAGTTCGGCCGGATCACGGAGGTGCTCGGCGACCCGCGGATCGGGCACGTCCTGTGGTTCACCACCTGGCAGGCCGCCGCGTCCACCGCGCTGACCCTCGCCCTCGCGCTCCCCGGCGCGTACGTCTTCGCCCGCTTCGACTTCCCCGGCAAGCAGCTGCTGCGCGCCGTGGTCACCGTCCCCTTCGTGCTGCCGACCGTCGTCGCGGGCTCGGCGTTCCTGGCGCTGCTGGGCCGCGGCGGGCTCCTCGACGAGCTGTGGGGAATCCGCCTCGACACCACGGTCTGGGCGATCCTCCTCGCGCACGTCTTCTTCAACTACGCGGTCGTCGTGCGGACGGTCGGCGGCCTGTGGGCGCAGCTCGACCCGCGCCAGGAGGAGGCGGCGCGGGTGCTGGGCGCCGGGCGCTTCGCGGCCTGGCGCAGGGTGACGCTCCCCGCGCTCGCGCCCGCCGTGGCGGCCGCGGCCCTCATGGTCTTCCTCTTCACCTTCACCTCCTTCGGCGTCATCCAGATCCTCGGCGGCCCGCGCTACGCGACGCTGGAGGTGGAGATCTACCAGCAGACCGCGCAGCTCCTGAACCTGCCGACGGCCGCCGTGCTCTCGATCGTCCAGCTGCTGGCGGTGTGCGTGCTGCTGGCCGTGCACGCCTGGACCGCGCGCCGCAGGGAGTCGACGCTCCGGCTGGTCGACGCGGCGCGGACGTCGCACCGGCCGCGCGGCGCGGGGCAGTGGGCGCTGCTGTCGGGGGTGCTGGTCTGCGTCGCGCTGTTGATCCTGCTGCCGCTGGCCGTGCTGGTGCAGCGCTCCTTCGACGGGCCCGACGGCTACGGCCCGGCCTTCTACCGCGCCCTCGAATCGGCCGCGGACAACGGCGGCACGTTCGTCGTCGCGCCGCTGGAGGCGATCGGCAATTCGCTCTCCTACGGGCTCGCCGCCACCGCCATAGCCGTGGTCGTCGGCGGGCTGGCAGCCGCCGCCCTGACGCTCCGGGGGAGTGGCAAGGGGAGCGCGGGCCGGCTCGTACGGGGCTTCGACGCGCTCCTGATGCTGCCGCTCGGCACCTCCGCCGTGACCGTCGGCTTCGGCTTCCTCATCACCCTCGACAAGCCGCCGCTGGACCTGCGGGACTCCTGGATCCTGGTGCCGCTGGCCCAGGCGCTGGTCGGCGTCCCCTTCGTCGTACGGACCATGCTGCCGGTCCTGCGCGCCGTCGACGCCCGGCTGCGGGAGGCCGCCGCGGTGCTCGGGGCGTCCCCGCTGCGGGCCTGGCGGGAAGTGGATCTGCCGCTGGTGGGGCGGGCGCTGGCGGTCGCGGCGGGGTTCGCGTTCGCCGTCTCGCTCGGCGAGTTCGGGGCGACCGTCTTCATCGCCCGGCCGGACAGCCCGACGCTGCCCGTCGCGGTCGCCCGGCTGCTGAGCCGGCCCGGCGAGATGAACTACGGGCAGGCGATGGCCCTCAGCACCATTTTGATGCTGGTGTGCGCGCTGGCGCTGCTGGTACTGGAGCGCATTCGCACCGACCGTTCGGGAGAGTTCTAGATGGCCCTGCTGCGACTGGACGGCGTGAGCGTCCGCTTCGGCGCGAGGACCGCGCTGGACGCGGTGGACCTGGAGGTCGCCGAACACGAGACGGTGTGCGTGCTCGGACCGAGCGGCAGCGGCAAGTCCACGCTGCTGCGGGTCGTCGCGGGGCTCCAGCGGGCCGACGGCGGGCGGGTGACGCTAGAGGGCCGGGATCAGAGCGGCGTTCCGACGCACCGCCGCGGGGTGGGCCTGATGTTCCAGGACCACCAGCTCTTCCCGCAGCGCGATGTGGCCGGAAATGTGGCCTTCGGGCTGAGGATGCGCGGGGCCGGCCGCGCAGAGCAGGCCCGTACCGTCGCCGAACTCCTCGACCTCGTCGGCCTGCCGGGCGCGCAGGGGCGCGCGGTCGGCGCGCTGTCCGGCGGCGAGCAGCAGCGCGTCGCGCTCGCCCGCGCGCTCGCCCCGCGCCCCCGGCTGCTGATGCTCGACGAGCCCTTCGGCCAGCTCGACCGGGGCCTGCGCGAGCGACTGGTGATGGAACTCCGCACCCTCTTCAGCACCTTGGGCACCACCGTTCTCGCCGTCACCCACGACCAGGGCGAGGCGTTCGCGCTCGCCGACCGGGTGGTCGTCATGCGCGACGGGCGGATCGCGCAGACCGGCACGCCCCTGGAGGTGTGGCAGCGGCCCGCCTCCGAATTCGTGGCCCGCTTCCTCGGCTTCGACAACGTCGTCGAGGCGGATGTCTCCGGTGAGGCCGCCGATACGGTCTGGGGCAAGGTCCCGGTGCGCCGGGGCGCGCCCCAGGGCGCGCAGCGGCTGCTCGTACGCCCCACGGGGGTGCGGCTGGCGGGCGTACGGGACGGGCTGCCGTGCACCGTCGAGGCGCGCACCTTCCGCGGCGACCATGTGGCGCTGCTGCTGCGGCCCGAGAACGGGCCGCAGCTGGAGGCGGCGTGCGCGCTGCGCGACGCGCCGGAGGCGGGCGCGCGGGTCGGCGTGGAGTTCGACGCGGACGAAGTGGTGGTGCTCGGCGCGCCGGAGACCGGCGCGCCGTAGCTCAACTCCCCGTGGGCGAAGCCGCGCTGCGCCGCACGGCGTCGTCGCCGGCGTCCTGCGCCGGGAGGGGGTCCTTCGGCTGCGGCTCCGCCTCCCCGCCCTCCGGCTGGCCGAACCAGGCCACGGCCACCGCGCCCGCCACCGCGAGCACGAACCCGAGGATCGCCACCCAGGCGAAGCCGGGCCGCGAGGAGTCGCCGAGCCACAGCACGCCGATCGCGCCCGGCAGCACCGTCTCGCCCACCACCAGCGCGGCGGTCGCCCCGTTGACCGAACCGATCTGCAAGGCGACGGTGTGCAGATACATGCCGCCGATGCCGGCCACGAGAATGGCGTAGAGCGCCGGGTCCGCGAGGAGGGTGGGCAGGTCGAAGGGGTCGATGCCGTTGAGGACGCGCACCCCGACGCCCAGCGCGCCGAAGCCGAGGCCGGAGAGCAGACCGGCCAGGATCGCGGCCCGCGAGCCGAGCATCCGCACGGCCACCGTGCCGCCCGCCATCAGCACGACCGAGATCAGCAGCAGCCACCAGTGGGTGGTCGTCGAGCTGCTGCCCCCGCCCTCGTGCCCGGCCGCGGTCGCCAGCAGCACCAGCGCCGAGCAGACGACGGCGATCGAGGCCCACTCGGGCCGGGTCAGCCTGATGCCGAGGAGCTTGATGCTCAGCACGGCGGTGATCACCAGGTTGGCGCTGATGACGGTCTGGGAGAGGAAGAGCGGCAGCAGTCGCGCGGCGAGCGCGCCGAGCGCGAACCCTATGAAGTCGAGCACCGTGCCGACCATGAACTCCCAGGTCACGGCGGCCTTCGCGGTGGACGACAGGCTGGGGCCGCCGTGCTGCGTGGTGCCGGTCGACGAGGCGGCCGCGGCCTCACGCTGGGCGGATTTCCGTGAGCCCACGGCTTGCAGGACAGAGCCTGTGCCATAGCAGGCCGATGCCGCGACAGCCGTCAGAAGGCCGATGATCACCAGTAGCTCCGTTCGCGCGTGCGCACTCTGTGTTCTGTCAGGCAGACGCGCATTTCGGGGGAAGAGTTGCCTCCGGTCAAGAACGGGTCAAATATTAGTCATCCCCAGACCGGGAACGGCCCGCCGGGGCGGCCGTCCGCAGCCGGGCCAACGCCTCGGGCGCCTCGTCCACCGAGTCGACGAGCGCGACGCGCCCGGCCATGGCGCGGCCCTCGGCCAGCGCTTCCAGCAGCGGCCAGGCCGGCAGCCGGCGCGTCCAGTGGTCGCGGTCGACCAGCACCATCGGGGTCGCCTCGCCGTGCGAGCCGTAGTAGTTCGACGTCGCGTTGTCGAAGATCTCCTGCACCGTCCCGGCCGCGCCCGGCAGGAAGACCACGCCCGCGGTGGAGCGGGCCAGCAGGCCGTCCTCGCGGATGGCGTTGGCGAAGTACTTGGCGATGCGGGCGGCGAACGCGTTCGGCGGCTCGTGCCCGTAGAACCAGGTGGGCAGGGACACCGAAGGGCCGCCGTCCGGCCAGCGCTCCCGCACGGCGAAGGCGGCCGCCGCCCAGTCGCCGACCGAGTCCACGAACGAGGGGACCTTCGCCAGGAGTTCGAGGGCCTCGTCGAGCATGGCGTCGTCGTACGGAGCCGCGTACGCGCCCAGGTTCGCGGCCTCCATCGCGCCCGGCCCGCCGCCCGTCGCCACCGTCAGCCCCGCCCGGCTCAGCGACCGGCCGAGGCGGGCCGCGCCCGCGTACGCCCGCGAACCGCGCTCCAGCGCGTGTCCGCCCATGACGCCCACGACGTCCGCGCCGGCCAGGCGCCCGTCCAGCGCGTCGGACATGGAGTCGTCGTGGATGCTGCGCAGCATCGAGGCGAAGACGTCGCCGTCGGCCCGGGTCCGCTCGTACCAGGCGTACGAGAGCGCGTCCGGCGTGCTCTCGTAGCTCACCGCCAGCCCCTCGAACAGCTCCTCGGGCCGGTAGAGCGAGCTCCGGTACGGATCGAACGGCAGCCGCGGTATCGGCGGGAAGACCAGCGCGCCCGACGCCCGTACGCGTGCCGCCGCGTCCTCCGGCATCCGGCAGCCCAGGAAGACGGCCTGATCGCAGTCGGCGGCCAGCAGCGCCGCGCCCCGCTCCATCAGGTCGAGGGACTGGACGCGGCAGCCGCTGAGCGAACCGGCGGCCGCGGCCGCGTCGAACTCCTCGATGGACGCGATCTCGCGGGGGGCCGTGGCCGAGCGCCGCCGCGAAGGGGCCGGCGGCTCCGCCGAGACGGGCCGGTGGGACGCGTCCCGACCGGCCGGGGAAGAGGGGTTCGACTGCATCGGGCCATGCTAGATCCTGCCCCCGGACCGCCTGCCTCCGCCGCCCGGGAGCGCGCCTCCAGCGCGTGCCGCGTCGACTCGCCGCGTCGACTCGCCGCGTCGACTCGCCGCGTCGGCTCACCGCGTCAGCGGGAGCGCCGCCAGCAGCCCGACCGCCCACGTCAGCGCGGCGAGTACGGCCAGCAGTACGGCCGTACGGAGCGCCGCCGCGCCGCGCAGCACGGCGGCCGGGGCGCCCAGCCGCAGCAGCGCGGCCGTCGTCTCGCCCCGGCGGTGGCGGGTCTCCAGACCCGCGGTGATCGCCGTGGCGGTGGCGCACGCTATGACGACGGCCGCGCCCAGACCGGTCAGCGGGCCGAACGGGCGGGGGCCCGCCGACTCCCAGGCGGTCCCGTACAGTTCGGCCGCCGCCAGCGCGCCCGAGGCGACCGCGCACACCACGCCCAGCGGGCGGCCGATCCGTACCGCGTCGTCCTGGAGCACCCGGCCGGCCAGCAGCCGCAGCGCGCCGGGCCGCCCGGCGGACAGCACCTTGCCGATGAGCTGTGCGAGGCCGGGCCCGGCCAGGACGAGCCCGATCGCGGTGAGCACCCAGCCGCCCACGACGCCCGGCGGACTGCCGTCCAGGCGGCCGGGCAGCGGGAAGAGCGACTCGGGGGAGGGCGCCGGGCCGCGGCCCGCGTACGCCTCCAGGGCGAGGCCGACCGCGGTCAGCGCGATGCCCCACGGCAGGCCGTGCGAGATGCCGGACGGCGCGTCCGCCGCGGCGCGCGGCGCGCGGGGCCGCAGCGCGACGGCGCTCGCGACCGCGGTGGCCACGGGCCCCACGGCGAGCAGTGTGAGGACCGCGGCCCACGGCAGCGGCTCGCCCGCTCCGAGCAGTTCGGCGGTAGCGCCGAGCGGCCGCCCGACGAGGTCGCCGCGCAGCTGGAGGAAGACCAGGAGCGCGAGCGCGCTGCCGAGCGTGCAGGAGACGGCGGCCGAGACGGCGGACAGCAGCGTGACGCGGCCCGGCCCGTACCCCGCGGCGGCCAGCCCCGAGCGCGGGCCCGTGGCCGGGTCCGTACGGGCGATCGCCACGGAGAGCTGGGCGGTGGCGGCCAGCGGCACCGCGCACCACGCGAGGCGCACGAGGGAGCCGTCGATGTCCTTCGGGTGCGCCACCGCGTGCCCCAGCGTGCACAGCAGCAGGAAGCCCACGCCGCCGGCCGCCGCCGTGAGCAGCAGCCGCCGCAGGAGTACGAGGGGGTGGGCGCCGCGGGCTAGGCGGAGACTGAGCACGCGGGCTTGCCCTCCGCCTCTGGGGCCGGGACCGCGCCGACCCGGCGGCCGTCGACGACCGAGACCATCCGGTCGGCGAGGGTGGCCGCCTCCGTGTCGTGCGTCGCGAGGACGACCGTGATGCCGTGCGACCGGGCCGCCGTCGTGATCGTACGGAGCACCTGGGCGCGGTCGGCGCGGTGCAGCGGCGCGGTCGGCTCGTCGGCGAAGAGCACCGTCGGCTCGGCGGCGAGCGCGCGGGCGATGGCGACGCGCTGCCGCTGCGCCTGGAGGAGGGCCGCCGGGCGTTTGCGAACGCAGTCACCGACGTCGAGCCGTTCCAGCCACTCGACGGCCTTCTGCCGGGCGGCCCGGTTGCCGGTGCCGCGCAGCAGCAGCGGCAGGGCGGCGTTCTCCCAGCCGGTCAGCTCGGGCACCAGATGCGGTTCGGTGTCGATCCAGCCGAACCGCTCGCGCCGCAGCCGCTCCCGGCCCACCGGGGTGAGGGTGTGCACGGGCGCGCTGTTGAACCACACCTCGCCGCTCTCGGGCGGCAGTTGGCCCGACAGGCACTTGAGGAGGGTGGTCTTGCCGGAGCCGCGGGGCCCGGTGACGGCGAGGATCTCGCGCTCGCGGACACCGAGGGAGATACCGGAGAGAGCGGGGGAGCCGCTGTGCGAGTAGTGCAGTCCGCGTGCCCAGAGCACGTCGTTGTCCGGCGGGGCCGCCATGTCGAGCACCTCGGGTCGCTGTGGGGTCCGTTCCCCTGTCCGGGTGAACGAACCGGAGGCCAATGGGTCACTGGCACCGTACGGAACCCGGATACTAGCTTCCGTCGAGGCTCGGCGCAGGAGCGGCCCACTTTCCTCCGGTCGGGCTCATTACATTGGGCTGATTACAGATGTGTAGGAGCGAACGCGCGCGAACGCACGCGAAAACGGCCGCTCCCTCCGAAGGCGGAGGAAGCGGCCGTCGCGTCGCGATTTCGCCGACGGTACGTCAGATTTTGGTCCACGCCTCTTCGAGCACGCCCCGGACGACGGACTCGATCTCGTCGAACGTCGACTGGTCGGAGATCAGCGGCGGGGAGAGCTGGATGACCGGGTCGCCGCGGTCGTCCGCCCGGCAGTACAGCCCGTTCTCGTACAGCTTCTTGCTGACGAAGCCGTACAGCAGCCGCTCGCACTCCTCCTCGTCGAAGGACTCCTTGGTGGCCTTGTCCTTCACCAGCTCGATGCCGTAGAAGAAGCCGTTGCCGCGCACGTCGCCGACGATCGGCAGGTCGTTCAGCTTGGACAGCGTGGCGTGGAAGGCGGCCTCGTTGTCGAGGACGTGCTGGTTCAGGCCCTCGCGCTCGAAGATGTCGAGGTTGGCGAGGGCGACCGCGGCGGAGACCGGGTGGCCGCCGAAGGTGTAGCCGTGCAGGAAGGTGTTGTCGCCCTGGTAGAAGGGCTCGGCGACGCGGTCCGAGACGACCGCGGCGCCTATCGGGGAGTAGCCGGACGTCATGCCCTTGGCGCAGGTGATGATGTCGGGCACGTAGCCGAACTTGTCGCAGGCGAACATCGTGCCGAGGCGGCCGAAGGCGCAGATGACCTCGTCCGAGACGAGCAGCACGCCGTACCGGTCGCAGATCTCGCGGACCCGCTGGAAGTAGCCGGGCGGCGGCGGGAAGCAGCCGCCGGCGTTCTGCACCGGCTCCAGGAAGACGGCCGCGACGGTTTCCGGGCCCTCGAAGAGGATCTCCTGCTCGATCTGGTCGGCGGCCCAGCGGCCGAACGCCTCCGGGTCGTCGCCGTGGATCGGGGCGCGGTAGATGTTGGTGTTGGGCACCTTGTGCGCGCCGGGCACCAGCGGCTCGAAGGGGGCCTTGAGGGCGGGCAGGCCGGTGATGGACAGGGCGCCCTGCGGGGTGCCGTGGTAGGCGACGGCCCGTGAGATCACCTTGTACTTGGTGTGGTTGCCGGTCAGCTTGTGGTACTGCTTCGCGAGCTTCCACGCGGTCTCGACGGCCTCGCCGCCGCCGGTGGTGAAGAAGACCTTGTTCAGGTCGCCCGGCGCGTAGTGCGCGAGCCGCTCGGCCAGCTCGACGGCCTTGGGGTGGGCGTAGCTCCACACCGGGAAGAAGGCGAGCTCCTGGGCCTGCTTGGCGGCGGCCTCGGCCAGCTCCGCGCGGCCGTGCCCGGCCTGGACCACGAACAGCCCGGACAGCCCGTCGAGGTACTTCCTGCCCTGGTCGTCGTAGATGTACGTGCCTTCGCCGCGCACGATCGTCGGCACGGGCGCGTTCTCGTACGACGACATGCGGGTGAAGTGCATCCACAGGTGGTCGTACGCCGTCTTCGAGAGGTCCTTGCTCACGGCTATCGCGTTCCCCAGGTGTAGGTCTGTTTCCGGAGCTTCAGGTAGACGAAGCTCTCGGTGGAGCGCACGCCGGGGAGGGTCCGGATGCGCTTGTTGATCATTTGCAGCAGCTGGTCGTCGTCCTCGCAGACGACCTCGATGAGGAGGTCGAACGAGCCCGCGGTCATGACGACGTACTCGACCTCGCTCATGGCGGTCAGCGCGTCGGCGACCGGGTCGAGGTCCCCCTCGACGTTGATGCCGACCATCGCCTGCCGCCGGAACCCGACGGTGAGCGGGTCGGTGACGGCGACGATCTGCATCACGCCCTGGTCGAGCAGTTTCTGTACGCGCTGGCGCACCGCGGCCTCGGAGAGGCCGACGGCCTTGCCGATCGCCGCGTAGGGACGGCGGCCGTCCTCCTGGAGCTGTTCGATGATCGCCAGGGAGACGGCGTCGATCGGCTGCGCGCCGTTCGCGCTTCTCGGATCCGTACTACGAGTGGCCACGCGTCCCACTGTGCACGGGACTCGACTGTCCCGCAACCCAGAACCGATGAAATTCGTTGCTCTAGGCTCCTCATTACACGGATTCCGTTGTCTGTGCGTGGTGGGTGTGTCGAAAACGTCGCCTACCTGACTAGGCTGGGCATCTCACCCATCGGACATCTGACAGGAGGGGTGGCAAGTGACCACCGAGCCTGGACGGCTTCGCACACTGCGCAACTACATCGGCGGGGAGTTCCGGGACGCCGCCGACGGGCGGACCACGGAGGTGGTCGACCCGACCACGGGCGAGGCATACGCCACCGCCGCGCTCTCCGGGGCCGCCGACGTCGACGCCGCCATGGCCGCCGCCGAGGCCGCCTTCCCCGCCTGGCGGGACCTCGTGCCCGGCGAACGCCAGAAGGTGCTGCTCAAGGTCGCGGACGCGATCGAGGCGCGCGCCGAGGACCTGATCACCGCGGAGTCCGAGAACACCGGCAAGCCCCTCGCGCTCGTCCGCAGCGAGGAGATCCCGCCGATGGTGGACCAGATCCGCTTCTTCGCGGGCGCCGCGCGGATGCTGGAGGGCCGCTCGGCCGGCGAGTACATGGAGGGCCTGACCTCCATCGTCCGCCGCGAGCCCATCGGCGTCTGCGCGCAGGTCGCGCCGTGGAACTACCCGATGATGATGGCCGTCTGGAAGTTCGCCCCGGCGCTGGCGGCGGGCAACACCGTCGTCATCAAGCCCTCCGACACCACGCCCGCCTCCACGGTCCTGCTCGGCGAGATCATCGGCGGCGTGCTGGAGGAGCTCGGCCACTCCAAGGGCGTCTTCAACGTCGTCTGCGGCGACCGCGACACCGGCCGGCTGATGGTCGAGCACCCCACCCCGGCCATGGCCTCGATCACCGGGTCCGTGCGGGCCGGCATGCAGGTCGCCGAGTCGGCGTCCAAGGACCTCAAGCGGGTCCACCTGGAGCTGGGCGGCAAGGCCCCCGTCGTCGTCTTCGAGGACGCCGACGTCGCCAAGGCAGCCGAGGAGATCTCGGTCGCGGGCTACTTCAACGCGGGCCAGGACTGTACGGCCGCCACCCGCGTGCTCGTGCACGAGAGCATCCACGATGAGTTCGTCACCGCCCTCGCCAAGGCCGCCGCCGACACCAAGACCGGCCGGCCGGACGACGAGGATGTGCTGTACGGGCCGCTGAACAACGCCAACCAGCTGAAGCAGGTCTCCGGCTTCATCGAGCGGCTGCCTGCCCACGCCACGATCGAGGCGGGCGGCCACCGGGTCGGCGAGAAGGGGTACTTCTACGCCCCGACCGTCGTCTCCGGCCTCAAGCAGGACGACGAGATCATCCAGCACGAGGTCTTCGGCCCCGTCATCACCGTCCAGTCCTTCACGGACGAGGAGCAGGCCGTCAGCCACGCCAACGGCGTGGAGTACGCGCTCGCCTCATCTGTGTGGACCAAGGACCACGCGCGCGCGATGCGCATGTCCAAGAAGCTCGACTTCGGCTGCGTGTGGATCAACACCCACATCCCGCTCGTCGCCGAGATGCCGCACGGCGGCTTCAAGAAGTCCGGCTACGGCAAGGACCTCTCCGCCTACGGCTTCGAGGACTACACGCGCGTCAAGCACGTGATGACGTCGATCGAGGGCTGAGCTCCGGCGGTGCGGGCCGTGCGGGTCACCGGCGAGCGCCGGCGTCCGCGCGGCCCGCTTCTCGTCGCCCGGACCGGCGGGCCAGCAGCGCGCAGAGCGCGTCCACCCGGTTCGTGGTGATGGAGTCGACACCCGCGCGCAGCAGACGCGTCATCGAGCGGCGGGTGTCGGGGGTCCAGGCGGAGACCAGGTGACCGCCGGCGTGGTCGCGTTCGACGAGTTCCGGGGAGACCAGTCCGAAGCGGTAGTTGAGCCAGCGGGGGCGGACCTCGGCGAGCAGCACGGGCCGGGGCGGGGCCAGCGTCGTCCAGGTCAGGGCGGTCTCGGCGGCGGGGTCGGCGCGGCGCACGGCGAGCATGGCGGCGGGCCCGCCGCAGTAGTACGCGCGCTCGGCCGCGCCGCACGCGTGGACCTCGGCGACCGCGGCCGGCACGGCCGACGGGTCGGGGAAGTCGATGAACGCGCGGGCCGCCGGGTACTGCCCGATCTCGTGCAGGGCCTCGCGCAGGGTGGGCACGCCGCCGCCCGTCAGCCCCCGGACCTCGGCCGCCGAGAGCCGCGACAGCGGGCGCTGGTGGCCCCAGAGCCGTTCGAGGGTCGCGTCGTGGAGGATGACGGGCACGCCGTCGCGGGTCAGGCGGACGTCGATCTCCACCGCCCCGGCGCCCGCCCGCAGCGCGGAGCGGATGGAGGGGAGCGTGTTCTCACGCCGGACGTAGGGGTCGCCCCGGTGGGCGACGGCGGTGCAGATCATGGTGCCCATTGTGGCCAACGCGGTCGGCCGCCATCGCGGCGCCGCCGTCGCGTCGTCGTGCCCCCGTGCCGCCGCCCCCGTCACCACCGGGGCGCCGCCGCCGTCAGCGCAGTGCCGCCTCCGTGTAGTCGTCGATCTCCGCGGCCAGCTTCCGCTTGTCCGCCGCTTCCATGAAGGACGCCTCGACCGCGTTCTTCGCGAGGGCCGCGACGCCTCGGGCGTCGAGGTCCAGGAGGCGGGCCGCGATGGCGTACTCCGAGTTGAGGTCGGTGCCGAACATGGGCGGGTCGTCGCTGTTGATGGTGACCAGGCAGCCCGCGTCGACCATCTGCTTCAGCGGGTGCTCGTCCAGCGTGGCGACGGCGCGGGTGGCGATGTTGGAGGTCGGCGCGACCTCCAGCGGAATGCGGTGCTCCGCGAGGTGGGCCAGCAGCTTCGGGTCCTGGACGGCGCTGGTGCCGTGGCCGATGCGCTCGGCCCGCAGGTGGGTGAGGGCGTCCCAGATGGTCTCGGGGCCCGTCGTCTCGCCCGCGTGCGGCACGGAGTGCAGGCCCGCCGCGATGGCCCGCTCGAAGAAGGGCGCGAACTGCGGGCGGGGCACCCCGATCTCGGGCCCGCCGAGCCCGAAGGAGACGAGCCCCTCCGGCCGCAGCGTCGTGGCGATGCGCTCGGTCTCCTCGGCGGAGGTCAGCCCGGCCTCGCCCGGGATGTCGAAGCACCAGCGCAGCCGCACGCCGAGGTCGGCCTCCGCGGCGACACGGGCGTCCTCTATCGCCTCCACGAAGGCGGCGTCCGGGATGCCGCGCGAGGTCGAGCTGTACGGGGTGACCGTCAGCTCGGCGTAGCGGATGTTCTGCCGGGCCATGTCGCGCGCCACCTCGTACGTCAGCAGCCGGACGTCCTCGGCGTCGCGGATCACGTCGACGACGGAGAGGTAGACGTCGATGAAGTGCGCGAAGTCGCGGAAGGTGAAGAAGTCGGCGAGCGCCTCGGGGTCGCTGGGCACCGGCGAGTCGGGGTGCCGGGCCGCGAGCTCCGCGACGATGCGCGGGGACGCCGAACCGACGTGGTGGACGTGCAGCTCCGCTTTGGGGAGACCGGCGATGAAGGGAGCGAGATCGGACACCTGAAGCCTCCGGTAGCCGCTGGTGATGGCAGGGAAAATAGGTTCGGATCATCGTATGCGGGGTGGGCACGGCCGTAGAACTCAGGCCGTAGCATGACGGAAAAGCGACTGGGGAGGGCCATGGCCGACATCGCCGACAAGGCCGGTGAGCAGCCGTCGGAGCCGCGGGACCGGGACCCGTGGGCGCCGCCGGAGGCGGGCGGAGCACAGCGCGTCGGGCTGGAGAAGCCGTCCGCGCCGCCGTCGCCGCGGGACGGCGGGCAGGCCGCCGGGCAGGCGGCGGGCGCCACCGGGCCCGGCGGTTCCGAGCACGGCGGACTCGCGGGCGGCGGCAGCGTGGGCCCGGCCCCGGGCTCGTACCCCGTCGGCGCCGAGCCCGTCGGAGGCCCGGCACCGGGCCCGTACCCCGGCGCGCCCTACGCACCGCACGCTCCGGCCGCCCAGGGGCCCGGCGCCGCACCCGCGCCGGGGCTGCCCGGCTCCGTACCGCCCCCGCCGATCGCGCCGACCGGCCCCGGCGCGCCCGTACCGTACGGATCCGGCGCGTACGGGCCCGGACCGTACGGACCGCCGCCGGGCGGCCAGGCGTTCCCGGGGCAGCCGGGCCCGCCGCCGGGCCCCGGCATGGGCTCGGGGTACGGCTACCCCGTCGCCCCGCCGCCGCCCTACGGCTACGGCTGGCAGCCCGCCCGCCCGGCGGCCGACAACAGCTTCGCCATCGCCGCCCTCGTCCTCGGCATCATCGGCGTGGTCCTGTCGCCGAGCGTCGTCTTCGGCGTCGTACTCGGCGTGCTGGCCCTCGTCTTCGGGATCATCGGCCGGGCCAAGGCGCGGCGCGGGGAGTCGGACGCGGGCGGCCGGGCGCTGGCCGGCATCATCCTGGGCGCGGCGGCGCTCGTCGCGACGGCGGCGCTGATCGCCGTCTACGTCCAGGTCGCCGACGACGCCCCCCACCGCACCACCCGCGACGACCCCGACGACGTCTACGGCGTCTATATGTCCGCCCCCGTGCTCGTACTCGGCGCGGACGCCAGCCGCTGACGCGCCTCCATCAGCGCGAACCCCAGCAGATTCAGCCCGCGCCAGCGCCGCGGGTCCCGCGCCCCCTCGTCGTCCGCCGCCAGCCCGATGCCCCATATCCGGTCCATCGGGCTGGCCTCGACGAGCACGCGGCACCCCGTGTTCAGCAGATACGCGCACAGCTCCGGGCTCTGGCCGAACTTGTGCATGCTGCCCTCGACGACCAGGCCGAAGCGGTGCCGCAGCCACACTTCGTCGTCGAAGCCGCGCACCGAACGGCCCACGGTCTTGGCCGCCTTGGGGTGGACCGCGGCCACGGCCCGTTCCCACGCCTCCGTGTCCCCGAAGAGCCGGGCCTTGCCCGCCATCATCCAGTGCTCGGCGGTGGCGTACGTGACGCCGTCCACCGTGAACGGGGCCGGCCACCACTGACTGAAGCAGCCGCTGCCCACCCCGCCGCCGCGCGGCGGCCGGTGCCCCCAGAAGCAGACGTACTTCAGCTTCTCGCCGCGCGCTGCCAGCGCCGTCAGCTCCGCGACGGAGCGCGGCCCGTCCGCCGCGACGGACACCGGCCCGCCGGTCGTCGCGCCGCTCATCCCGTCGCCGCTCGTCCCGTTCGTCCCGTTCATCCCGCCCCCGTTCCTCATACGGAGATCCTGGCAGCCGCCACTGACAGCGCGCCGGGCGGGGCACGGACCGTACGGAGCTGGAGAAGGGCTGCCGGTAAAGGCACGTCGCGCTGCGATCGCCGCGCCTCTCGCGCCCCGTACGCCCCGAGCACGCCGGGGGCGTACGGCTGTGTGCTTTCTGTGCGCCAAGTCACTGCCAACTGGTAGCCCGAACCCGCGTAACGACGCACCCCGACCGGCCTCTCACCCGTGAACGCAGCACAAGCGGAAACGGAACGGAGGCTTGGACATGAGTGGCGGCGCGGGTGCCAAGAACGCGGTGGAATGGCTGGCGTCGGTGGCACCGGATCCCGACGCCTGTCGGTGGGAGTGGGAACGCAACCCCCTGGGGGTCGCCCTGCTGCCCGCGGGGCGGCTCTGGGACGTCCTGATCCTGCCCGGCGATCTCGGCTACCCGACCCTGGACGTCCTCTCCCGCTTCATCGACCGGCCCGGCCCGGTCCTCGCGGACTTCGGCGACTCCCGGCTGGGGTTCTTCGTGCCGCCGGGCACGGTGGCCCGCTGGCTCGCCACGGGCGTGCGCGGCGCCGGGCGCGGCACCTGGATCGTCGTGCCCTATCCGGGGCGCGCGACCGGCGGCGTGCGCTGGATCGTCGTGCCCGACGGCGAGGGGACCCTCACGGATCCGGCGGTCCTGGAGCTCGCGATGCACGAGGCAGCGGCCGGGCTGAGCCGGGACGGCGGCTGATGCGCAGGGCCCGGTGCAGACACCACAGCACCAGGCCCGCCAGGCACCAGGCGCCGAGGACGTCCAGCGGCCAGTGATAGCCCTGGCGTACGAGGCCCACGCCGATCGCCGCGTTGAGCAGCCCGTACGCATTAAGCAGCCCGTACGCGACAAACGGCGCCGGCCGGCGCGTACGGGCGTGCTCACGGGCGTACGGGAGCAGCAGCAGGAGTGCGGCGCCATAGGCGACCGCCGCCGTGGCCGCGTGCCCCGACGGGAAGAAGCCCTCGTGCGTGACGCCCGCCATGCGCTCCGGTCCGGGGCGGCCGATCCCGTTCTTGAGCGGCACGACGAGCGCGGGCACGGCGGCCATCGCGAGGGCGGCGGCGAGCGGGGGCAGCCACCACCGGGGGGCGCGGGCGCGGTGCCCGCGCCGGGCCGCGTACGCCAGCGCGAGGACGAGCACGGGCACGGCCACCGTGGCGTTGCCGAGATCGGCGAAGAACTGCGCGGCGGGGGAGGGGAGGGCGCTGTCGGCGAGGGCGTGGCCGAGCCGCTCGTCGAGCGAGCGCACGGGCCCGTCCGTCGCCGCCTGCCAGGACAGCAGGGCGAGGAGCAGCGCGCACAGCGACGGGATCAGCGAGGAGAGCAGCACGCGAGAAGCGTACGGAGCGGGGGAGAGGGGGCGGCCCCGGAAGCAGGGGGGAGTTCCGGGGCCGCCATGTCGACCGGGGCGCCGCGCGCCCCGGGGGGTGTGGGGCGGGCGGCCGTCCGATCGGTGAGGAGAATCGGAGTCCAGGACTCCGTGGGTGTGCGCGAGGCACGACCGGGTCGGGGCTGGGGAAGCGCCGGCCCGGCTTCGCCCGCAGTCGCCTGCGGACGAGGTGTTTCTCTCATCCGCGGAAACCGTACGACAGGCGGGGCGGGCCGGACAGCCGTGTCACTCGTCCGCCACCCGCCCCGCACATTCTCTTCACGCGAGGGCCGTGGTGACGGCCTGTCAGACCCGCGCGCGGCAAGGGCCGTCGGGCCGTGCGCCCCCCCCGGTCGCATAGCCGACCGGCCCGCGTCCCGCTCCGGCCCGCAGGCCGTCGCGGGCCCCTCAGACCTCGGCGAGCGCGCCCTCGATGATGTCCAGGCCCTCGTTCAGCAGCGCGTCGCCGATGACCAGCGGCGGCAGGAAGCGCAGCACGTTCCCGTACGTACCGCAGGTGAGCACCAGCAGGCCCTGCTGGTGGCACGCCTTCGCGAGCGCCGCCGTGGCCTCGGGGTTGGGGTCCTTGGTGCCGGACTTCACCAGCTCGATGGCGATCATCGCGCCGCGCCCGCGCACGTCGCCGATGATGTCGGACTTCTCCTGCATGGCCGCGAGCCGGCCCTTCATGACCGACCCGATGTGCCGGGCGCGGCCCACGAGGTCCTGCTCGCGCATCGTCTCGATCGAGCCGAGCGCCGCCGCGCACGCCACCGGGTTGCCGCCGTACGTGCCGCCGAGGCCGCCCGCGTGCGCCGCGTCCATGATCTCGGCGCGGCCGGTGACGGCGGCGAGCGGCAGCCCGCCCGCGATGCCCTTGGCGGTGGTGATCAGGTCCGGGACGATCCCCTCGTCCTCGCACGCGAACCACTCGCCGGTGCGGCAGAAGCCGGACTGGATCTCGTCCGCGACGAAGACGATGCCGTTGTCCGCGGCGAACTTCGCGAGGGCGGGCAGGAAGCCCTTGGCCGGCTCGATGAAGCCGCCCTCGCCGAGCACCGGCTCGATGATGATGGCCGCGACGTTCTCCGCGCCGACCTGCTTGCTGATCTGGTCGATGGCCTGGGCGGACGCCTCGGCGCCGCAGTTCTCCGGGCCGGTGGGCCAGCGGTAGCCGTACGCCACCGGCACCCGGTACACCTCGGGCGCGAACGGGCCGAAGCCGTTCTTGTACGGCATGTTCTTCGACGTCAGCGCCATCGTCAGGTTCGTACGGCCGTGGTAGCCGTGGTCGAAGACGACGACGGCCTGCCGCTTGGTGTACGCGCGGGCGATCTTCACCGCGTTCTCGACGGCCTCGGCGCCGGAGTTGAAGAGCGCCGACTTCTTGGCGTGCTCGCCCGGGGTCAGCTCCGCGAGCTGCTCGCAGACCGCCACATAGCCCTCGTACGGCGTGACCATGAAACAGGTGTGGGTGAAGTCGGCGAGCTGCGCGGACGCCCGGCGCACCACGGCCTCGGCGGAGGAGCCGACCGAGGTCACGGCGATGCCGGAGCCGAAGTCGATGAAGGAGTTGCCGTCCACGTCCTCGATCACCCCGCCGCCCGCGCGCGCGGCGAACACCGGCAGCGTGCTGCCGACGCCGGCCGCCACCGCGGAGGACCTGCGGGCCTGCAGCTCACGGGAGTTGGGGCCGGGGATCGGCGTGACGACGCGGCGCTCCTGGGGGAGGGACGGGCCTCCGGACAGTTCAGTCATGGCAGGACTCCAGGGAGAGGGGCGAAAGGGGCGTTTAGTCGCAGGCTAGGGGCGGCGGGGCGGCGGTGGCATGTTCCGTTAGGGAGAAGTGGGCGCGTCGCCTTGTCCGCGGCGGCTATGGCGCCGGGGGCCCGCCACCGCCTGCCCGCGGGGCCTGTGGGGCCGGGGCGCCGTGTGGTCGCCGCCGTTCTCCTCGGGGCCGCCGCGACACCCGCACCCAACCGTCCCCTGCCGTCCGTTTTCCCGGCGGGCTCCCGCGCGTACCCTGCGGGTGATCATGGGCGCCGGGTCGGCACGGCACCGCCGGGGTCGGTGAACTCCCCTCGTGGGAACAGTAGATTGAACGGCGGCGCGCACACGGATACGACCTCCGGTCGGGGGCAAGGGGCAGCGGATGGACACCGAAGGCACGTACGACTCACGCGGCACACGGAGCGGTTCCGGACCGGGCCCGGCGGAGCCGCCCGCCGCCGTGCCCGACCAGGCACGACCGGTCCCCGCGCCGCCGGCTCCGGCCATTCCGCCCACCCCGCCCACGGAGGCCCCCGCCGCCCCTGCCGTCCCCGCCGCCCCGCCCGCCGCGCCGCCTTCCGTTTCGCCTTCCGCTTCGGCTCCCGCTCCGGCTGCTGGTCCGCCCGCCGCCGACTCCCCGTTCCTCGCCTGGCTGCGCGCCCCGCGCCCCGCCGTCGGCCCCGGAATCTGGGCCTTCCGCTACCGGCCGAAGCCCCCGGAGGAGCCCGACGCCATCCCCGGCCGCCAGCTGATCAGCGGCGCCGTCGTCGCCCTGCTCTGCGCCTGGCTGCTCTGGTCCCTGCTGTGGAACAACTACCTCGGCGACTACTGGTACTGGCCGCTGACCCTGCTGACGCCCGACTCCTGGTTCGAGGCCGGCGGCGGCGAGTACGGCGCGGGCTGGTGGGCCCAGCGCGTCTACCTCGCCATCGTCATCTGCGTGATAGTCGTCGTCTTCGGCCGCCTCGGCCGCTGGCCCCAGGTCTGGCGCCGGTACGCGGCCCCCGCGCTGCGCCGCCTGTGGGACGACGCCGACGCCCCGGCCGCACCGCCCGCCCCGCAGAGCGACCCGGCCCTGTGGCCCGAACTGCGCGCCGCGGGCGCCTCCGACGCCGCCGACCGGCTGGCCGCCGACGCGCGCGCCGGAGCCATGACCGACGTCGACCACGCCCGCATCGACCGCGCCTGGCAGTCCGTACGGTCCCGGCCCAGCCGCCTCGCCGCCTTCACCGACACCGTGCTGCGCCACGGCGCCGCCGCCTGCGCCCACCCCTCCGGCGCGCGCGACCTGCCCGTACGGACCGGCCACCACGACCTCGTCGCGCGCCAGGTGCGCATCGGCACCGCGGTCGAGGACCCGCGCAATCCGTACGACCACCGGGGCGCCGGATACGCGCTGGACCCGGCGCTGCTCGGCACCTCGCTGCTCGCCGTCGGACCGCCGGGCTGCGGGAAGACCGGACGCCTGGTGCGGCCGGTGGTCGAGTCGCTGTGCCTGGAGGCGCTCGCCGGGCGGGCCGCCGTCGTGGCGGTGGGCGCGTCCGGCGCGGGGCTCGCGCCGGACGGCTCCTTCGACGTCGTCATCAGGATCGGCAGCCCCGGCTCCGCCTACGCCCTCGACCTGTACGGCGGCGCCGACGACCCCGACGAGGCGGCCGGAGTCCTCGCCGAGGCGCTCGTCGGGGACCTCGTCGCCACCCTCCCCGGCGGCGACGGCCGCCGCGCGGCGACCGCGCTCGCCCAGCTCATCGGCCCGTTCCGGGCGGCCCATGACCGCTATCCGACCGTCTCCGAACTCCGCGAACTGCTCGACGAACCGGCCTCCGACGGCGCCGCGGGCCCCGCGCGCGTCGCCCTGCGCGAGAAGCTGACCGCCGCCGGCCGGCACGCCCACGCCCGCGAACTCGACGCCCGCGAGCGGCAGGCGATGCGCCCCGGCGACGTCGGCGCGATGCTCGCGGACCGGCTCGCGCTCCTGGACCGGCCCGCCTTCGCGCACTCCTTCCACCACCAGGACGGCACCGAGCCGTTCTCGCTGCGCGCCCTCGAACACCCCCTGCGGGTCCGCGTCGACCTGCCCGAACGCGGCCACACCGAGGCGTCCCGGATGCTCGCGCGGCTCGTGCTCGCGCAGTTCACGGAGTGCGCGGTGGGACGCGGCGACCGGTCGCTGTTCGCCTGCCTCGTCCTCGACGACGCCACCAGCACCGTCACCGCCGAGGCGCTGCGCGGCCTCCAGCGGCTGCGGTCCGCGAACGCCGGGGCCGTCCTCGCGCTCCGTACCCTCGACGACGTCCCCGAGGCGCTGCGCTCCGCGCTGCTCGGCGCGGTCGGCTGCCGCATGGCGTTCAGCGGGGTGACGACGTGGGACGGCGCGCGGTTCGCCGAGGTCTGGGGCAAGGAGTGGGTGGAGGACCGGGACATCACCGACCGCCAGATCATCGCCCACGAGCCGCTGACCCGCGCCACGCACGTCGTGCGCCGCCTGGTCACCGGCCGGGCCGTGACGGCGCAGTCGGTGACCACCCGGAAGGTCGAGCGCGAGCGCTGGTCCGCCTCGGAGCTCGCGCACTCCGTCCCGGCCGGGCACGCGGTGCTGTCGGTGACCTCGGTGCGGGGCGCGAGTGCGCCGCCGGTCCTGGTGGACTTGCGGCCGCCGGGCGCGTCCGGTCCGCGCTGACGGGTCGAGGCCCGAGGGCTGAGCCCTCCCCGCGCAATCCTCCGCTGAGGCAGAATCGAGGAGAGCCGTTCATACGGGACGGCGCAATCGCAGCAACGCCCCGCGAAGGTGCCATGCCTCCCACGCTCGCCTCACTCGTCCACCACTCCGCGCTCAAGCTCACCGTGCTCGCGGGAGAGGACAAGCTGGAGACCCCGGTGCGCTGGGCGCACGTCAGCGAGCTGGCCGACCCGGTGCCCTGGATGGAGGGCGGCGAACTCCTCCTCATCACCGCGATGAAGATCGACGCGGAGAACGCGGCAGCCATGCGCCGCTATGTGAAGCGGCTGGTCGGCGCGGGCGTCGTCGGGCTCGGATTCGCGGTCGGCGTCAACTACGAGCAGGTGCCGAAGCCGCTGGTGGAGGCCGCGAAGGGGGAGGGGCTGCCGCTCCTCGCGGTGCCGCGCCGCACGCCGTTCCTCGCGATCAGCAAGGCCGTCTCTGCGGCCATCGCCGCCGAGACGTACCGCGCGGTGACCGCGGGCTTCGAGGCGCAGCGCGAGCTGACCCGCGCGGCCCTCAGCACCGACGGCCCGGCCGCGCTGCTCGCCCGGCTCGCCGCCCACCTCGACGGCTGGGCCGCGCTCTACGACGCGTCGGGGGCGCTGGTGGCCGCCGCCCCCGAGTGGGCCGCGCGCCGCGCCGCCCGGCTCGGCGGGGACGTCGAGCGGCTGCGCGAGCGCCCGGCGCCCGCCAGCGCGGTCGTCGGGGGCGATCCGCGGGAGGCCGGTGACGACGACGCCGGCGGCGCGGACGACGCCGGCGACGCGGGGCGGGCGGCGGGCGGCGGCTCCGACCGGCCGGACGGGTCGGACCGGGTCGAGCTCCAGTCCCTGGGCACCGGGCGCCGCGCGCGGGGCGTCCTGGCCGTCGGCACGGGCGCGCCGCTGGGCACCGCCGAACGGTACGCCGTGCACTCCGCCATCGCGCTGCTCACCCTCTCCACGGAGCGTTCCCGCGCCCTCCAGGACGCCGAGCAGCGGCTCGGCGCGGCCGTGCTGCGGATGCTCCTCGCGGGCGAGCCCGACCACGCCAGGGCCGTGGCGGGCGGGCTCTACGGCGAACTGCTCGACGCGCCGTTCCGGATGCTGGTGGCGGAGGCCGCCGCCGGGCCCGCCGCCGAGAGCGCCGACGCCGGGGAGCACGCCGACGCCGACGGGGCGCCGGACCCGCTCGGGGTCCTCGCCGACACGGTGGAGTCCGCGGCGGCCCGTACCGGCGAGTCGGTGCTCGCCGTCCCCGACGGCGGGCGGCTGGTCGTGCTCGCCCCCGACGGCGGCGCGGCGGTCGCGGCCTGCGCCGCCCACGCGCGGGCCATCGAGGCGCGCCGCGGCACCAAGGCGCGGCCGCGCGAGCGCACCGCCGCCGCCCCCGACGACGACCTCGTCGTCGGGCTCTCCGCCCCGGTCGGCCCCATCGCCGCCGCGGGCGCCTTCCGCCAGGCCGAGCAGGCGCTGTCGGTGGCCCGGCGGCGCGGCCGGGTCCTCGTCGAGCACGAGGAGGTCGCCGCCGGTTCCGTACTGCCGCTCCTCGCCGACGACGCCGTACGGGCCTTCGCCGACGGCATGCTCCGCGCCCTCCACGACCACGACGCCACCGGCCGCGGCGACCTCGTCGCCTCCCTCCGCGCCTGGCTCTCCCGCCACGGCCAATGGGACGCCGCCGCCGCCGACCTCGGCGTCCACCGCCACACGCTCCGCTACCGCATGCGCCGCGTCGAGGAGATCCTGGGCCGCTCCCTGGACGACCCGGACGTCCGCATGGAGCTGTGGCTGGCCCTCAAGGCGACATCGGTCCCTTCTACGGGCTGAGGGCCGCGCGGCCGGGTTGGGGGACCGGACCCGACAATGCGGCGCGCCCCGTCCGTCCACTGCTACGCGCTGGACAAACGCCACCTGCCGGAACGGCCCCTACGGTGGGGAAAGTCATCCATCCGCACCATTTCCGAAGGGCCGGGATCGCTGTGCCTTCTTCTCGAGACTCCCAAGCAGCCGCCGTCCACGCGTTCTGGCTCGCAGGCCGGCAGGCGACCGGTGAGGACTCCTTCGACGTCACGTCGCCGTGGGACGGGGACACCGTCGGCACGGTGAGCGTCCCCACCGAGGCGCAGGTCGAGGAGGCCGTCGCCGCCGCGCACGCCGTGCGGGACGAGTTCATGGCGACGCCCGCGCACGTACGGGCGGCGGCGCTCGACCATGTGTCGCGGCGGCTCGTCGAGCGGACCGAGGAGATCGCGCGGCTCATCTCCGCCGAGAACGGCAAGCCGGTCAAGTGGGCCCGCGGCGAGGTGGGACGCGCCGTGTCGGTGTTCCGCTTCGCGGCCGAGGAGGCCCGCCGGTTCAACGGCGGCGAGGCGCAGCGGCTGGACACCGACGCCGGCGGCGTCGGCCGCCTGGCGCTCACCCGCCGCTTCCCGCGCGGCCCGGTCCTCGGCATCGCGCCGTTCAACTTCCCGCTGAACCTGTGCGCCCACAAGGTCGCCCCGGCGATCGCCGTCGGCGCGCCGATCATCCTCAAGCCCGCCCCGGCCACCCCGCTGTCCGGCCTGGTCATCGGCGAGCTGCTGGCCGAGACCGACCTGCCGGCCGGCTCCTGGAGCGTGCTGCCCGTCGGCAACGACCGGATGCCCGGCCTGGTGGCCGACGAGCGGCTGCCCGTCATCTCCTTCACCGGCTCCGGCCCGGTCGGCTGGTCCCTGCTGGACGCCGCGCCCCGCAAGCACACCACCCTGGAGCTCGGCGGCAACGGCGCGGCCGTCGTCCTCGCCGACTGGTCCTCCGAGGCCGACCTGGACCGCGCGGCGCAGCGCATCGCCACGTTCTCCAACTACCAGGGCGGCCAGTCCTGCATCTCCGTGCAGCGCGTGATCGCCGACGCGAGCGTGTACGACCGGCTCGTGCCGAAGGTCGTCGCGGCCGTCGAGGCGCAGGTCACCGGCGACCCGTCGGACGACGCGACCGACGTCGGCCCGCTGGTCAGCGAGGCCGCCGCCCAGCGCGTCGAGTCCTGGGTCGACGAGGCCGTACAGGCGGGCGCGCGGCTCCTCACCGGCGGCAAGCGGGACGGCGCCTCGTACGCCCCCACCGTCCTCGCGGACGTGCCCGCCGGCGTGCAGGTCGCCTGCGAGGAGATCTTCGGCCCGGTCCTGACCCTGACGAAGGCCGACGGCGAGGAGGCGGCCTTCGCCGCCGTCAACGACTCGCCGTACGGGCTCCAGGCCGGCGTCTTCACCCACGACGTGCAGACCGCCTTCCGCGCCCACCGCGCCCTGGAGGTCGGCGGCGTGATCATCGGCGACGTGCCGTCCTACCGCGCCGACCAGATGCCGTACGGCGGTGCCAAGCAGTCCGGCGTGGGCCGCGAGGGCGTGCGGTACGCCATGGAGGACTACACCTACGAGCGCGTCCTGGTCCTCACCGACCTGGCGCTCTGAGCGGGCCCGGCGTATGAACGCGGCACGCTCCGGAACCCTGTACCCGGAGCGGGCCGCGTTCCCCCGCCCCGTCGGCCGCCTGCGCCGCCGGGCATCATGAGTACGACCCGCGCCGCCGCCTCGTCCTCACGCGGGCCCCGCCGGACGCGCCGGCCCGCGCCCGTTCTGCGCGGGGTCTGGTAGAGCCCGTACGGATCGGGTACATACGGACGAGTAGCACCGGTCGGTAGCCGATCGGTACAACCCGACGCCGCGGCGAGGTGAGCCCTCATGACCGCACCATCCGTACGACCCGTGAGCGAACGCGAGGCACGACAGGTCGCCGAGGCCGCCCGCGAACAGGACTGGCGCAAGCCCAGCTTCGCCAAGGAACTGTTCCTCGGCCGCTTCCGGCTCGACCTGATCCACCCCCACCCGATGCCGGACCCGGAGGCCGTCGACCGCGGCGAGGAGTTCCTCACCAAGCTGCGCGCCTTCTGCGAGACGGAGATCGACGGCGCCCGCATCGAGCGCGAGGCGCGGATCCCGGACGAGACGATCAACGGGCTCAAGGAGCTCGGCGCGCTCGGCATGAAGATCGATACGAAGTACGGCGGACTCGGCCTCACGCAGGTGTACTACAACAAGGCCCTGGCCCTGGTCGGCTCCGCCAACCCGGCGCTCGGCGCGCTGCTCTCCGCCCACCAGTCCATCGGCGTGCCCCAGCCGCTGAAGATCTTCGGCACCCAGGAGCAGAAGGACGCCTTCCTGCCGCGCTGCGCCCGTACGGACATCTCCGCGTTCCTGCTCACCGAGCCCGACGTGGGCTCGGACCCGGCCCGCCTCGCGACGGCCGCCGTGCCCGACGGGGACTCGTACATCGTCGACGGCGTCAAGCTCTGGACCACCAACGGCGTCGTCGCCGACCTCCTCGTCGTGATGGCCCGCGTGCCCAGGTCCGAGGGCCACAAGGGCGGCATCACCGCCTTCGTCGTCGAGGCCGCGGCCGAGGGCGTCACCGTCGAGCGGCGCAACGCCTTCATGGGGCTGCGCGGCATCGAGAACGGCGTGACCCGCTTCCACCGGGTCCGCGTCCCGGCCGCGCACCGCATCGGCCCGGAGGGCGCCGGCCTGAAGATCGCGCTCACCACGCTCAACACCGGCCGCCTTTCGCTGCCCGCCATGTGCGTCGGCGCGGGCAAATGGGCCCTGAAGATCGCCCGCGAGTGGTCGGTGGCGCGCGAGCAGTGGGGCAAGCCGATCGCCGAGCACGAGGCCGTCGGCGCCAAGATCTCCTTCATCGCGGCCACCACCTTCGCCCTCGAAGCCGTCGTCGACCTCTCCTCCCAGATGGCCGACGAGGACCGCAACGACATCCGGATCGAGGCCGCGCTCGCCAAGCTGTACGGCTCCGAGATGGGCTGCCTGATCGCCGACGAGCTGGTCCAGATCCGCGGCGGCCGCGGCTTCGAGACCGCCGCCTCGCTCGCCGCCCGCGGCGAACGCGCCGTGCCCGCCGAGCAGATCCTGCGCGACCTGCGCATCAACCGGATCTTCGAGGGCTCCACCGAGATCATGCACCTGCTCATCGCCCGCGAGGCCGTCGACGCCCATCTCTCGGTCGCCGGCGACCTCATCGACCCCGACGCCTCCCTCACCGACAAGGGCCGGGCGGCGGCCAAGGCCGGCGCCTTCTACGCCCGCTGGCTGCCCAAGCTCGTCGCCGGGCCGGGGCAGCTCCCGAGCTCCTACGCGGAGTTCGCCCCGCCCGGCCACCGCGACCTCAGCGGCCACCTGCGCTACACCGAGCGCGCGGCCCGCAAGCTCGCCCGTTCCACTTTCTACGCGATGTCCCGCTGGCAGGGACGGATGGAGACCAAGCAGGGCTTCCTGGGACGCGTCGTCGACATCGGCGCCGAACTCTTCGCCATGAGCGCCGCGTGCGTACGGGCCGAGATGCTGCGCGCCCAGGGCGACCACGGGGCCGAGGCGTACCAGCTCGCCGACGCCTTCTGCGAACAGGCGCGCATCCGGACGGACGAGCTGTTCGGACGGCTGTGGACCAACACCGACGACCTCGACCGCAAGGTCGTCTCCGGCGTCATGTCCGGTACGTACGCGTGGCTGGAGAGCGGCGTCGTCGACCCCAGCGGCGACGGCCCCTGGATCGCCGACGCCACCCCCGGCCCGGCCCGCACCGACAACCTGCACCGGCCCATCCGCTGACGGACCCCGGCGGACACAGCCCCGGCCTCAGCCGCGCGCCCGCGCCCGGCTGAGGCCCGTGGGGCGGGTGATGACCGTTCCGGGGGACGCGGTGCCGCACCCGGAAGGGATGCGGCAACAATGGGGGGATGACGGACTCCCTCGCTGACCCGCACCTTCGCTGCGCCCCGGCCGACGCCCCGCGTGAAAGCCCGAGCGGCCCCCGCTCCATCGTCATCCTCGGCTCGACCGGTTCGATCGGCACGCAGGCCATCGATGTCGTCCTCCGCAACCCCGAGCGCTTCCGGGTGACCGCCCTGTCGGCCGCCGGCGGCCGCGTGGACCTCCTCGCCGAGCAGGCGCACCGGCTCCGGGTGGACGCCGTGGCCGTCGCCCAGGCCGACAAGGCCGCCGACCTGCGCGCGGCCCTCACCGCGCGGTACGGCGCCGAGCCGCTGCCCGAGATCCTGGCGGGCCCGGACGCCGCCGCCGAACTGGCCCGCACCGAGTGCCACTCCGTCCTCAACGGCATCACGGGCTCCATCGGCCTCGCGCCCACCCTCGCCGCCCTCGAAGCCGGCCGCGTCCTCATCCTCGCCAACAAGGAGTCGCTGATCGCCGGCGGCCCGCTGGTCAAGGCCGCCGCCCGGCCCGGCCAGATCGTGCCCGTCGACTCCGAGCACTCCGCGCTCTTCCAGGCCCTGCTCGGCGGCGCGCCCCGCGAGGTCCGAAAGCTCGTCGTCACCGCCTCCGGCGGCCCTTTCCGCGGCCGCACGAAGGACCAGCTCGGAGCCGTCACCCGCGAGCAGGCGCTCGCCCACCCCACCTGGGACATGGGCCCCGTCGTCACCATCAACTCCGCCACCCTCGTCAACAAGGGGCTGGAGGTCATCGAGGCGCATCTGCTGTTCGACGTCCCCTTCGACCGCATCGAGGTCGTGGTCCATCCGCAGTCCTACATCCACTCGATGGTGGAGTTCACGGACGGCTCGACGCTCGCCCAGGCCAGCCCGCCCGACATGCGGATGCCGATCGCGCTGGGCATGGGGTGGCCGGAGCGGGTCCCCGACGCCGCGCCCGGCGTGGACTGGACCAAGGCCCACACCTGGGAGTTCTTCCCGCTCGACACCGAGGCGTTCCCCTCCGTGGGCCTGGCCTGCCACGTCGGCGAGCTGGGCGGCACCGCGCCCGCGGTCTTCAACGCGGCCAACGAGGAGTGCGTCGCCGCCTTCCTCGCCGGCCGGCTGCCGTTCACAGGGATTGTCGATACCGTCGCGGAAGTGGTTTCGGAACACGGAAAACCCGTTTCGGGAACCCGGCTCTCGGTCGCGGACGTCTTGCAGGCCGAGACCTGGGCGCGCTCCCGGGCCCGTGAACTGGCCGCCCGTACCGCTCGTACAGCGCACGCAACCTCGGAGGCTCGCGCATGACAACACTGATGACCATCCTGGGGATAGTCGTCTTCGTGGTGGGCCTGCTCTTCTCGATCGCGTGGCACGAGCTCGGCCACCTCTCGACCGCGAAACTCTTCGGCATCCGCGTGCCGCAGTACATGGTCGGCTTCGGGCCGACGATCTTCTCGCGGAAGAAGGGCGACACCGAGTACGGGGTGAAGGCCATCCCGCTCGGCGGCTACATCCGCATGATCGGGATGTTCCCGCCCGGCGAGGACGGCCGGATCACGGCGCGCTCCACCTCGCCGTGGCGCGGCATGATCGAGGACGCCCGCTCGGCGGCCTTCGAGGAGCTGGAACCGGGCGACGAGTCGCGGCTCTTCTACACGCGCAAGCCGTGGAAGCGCGTGATCGTGATGTTCGCCGGGCCGTTCATGAACCTGGTCCTGGCCGTCGCGATCTTCCTCGGCGTGATGATGACCTTCGGCATCAACACCCAGACCACCCAGGTCTCCTCGGTCTCCGAGTGCGTGGTCTCCGCCCAGGCCAAGACCGACAAGTGCCCGGCCGGAGCCAAGCCGTCGCCGGCCAAGGCCGCCGGCCTCCAGCCGAAGGACAAGATCGTCGGCTTCAACGGGCACAAGATCGACGACTGGTCGACGCTCCAGGACGACATCCGCAGGACCACGGGCACGGCGACCATCACCGTCGAGCGCGACGGCCAGCGCAAGGAGCTGCGCGCCGACCTCATCCCCAACCAGGTCCAGAAGTACGACGGCAAGGGCAAGCCCGTCGTCGGCCAGTACGTCAAGGCCGGC
Source organism: Streptomyces sp. NPDC050617 (assembly GCF_040654795.1). Lineage (NCBI taxonomy): Bacteria > Bacillati > Actinomycetota > Actinomycetes > Kitasatosporales > Streptomycetaceae > Streptomyces > Streptomyces sp. NPDC050617. The sequence continues at coordinate 128,603 of NZ_JBFAIS010000026.1, forward strand.
TTCCTCGGCTTCAGCCCCGCGCCGGGCATCGTCCAGCAGTCCTTCGGGCAGTCCGTGGACCGCATGGGCGACATGGTCGCCTCCGGCGTCGAATCGCTGATCGCCCTGCCCGGGAAGATCCCGGACCTGTGGGACGCGGCCTTCGACGGCGGCCAGCGCAAGGCCGACTCCCCGATGGGCGTCGTGGGCGCCGCCCGCGTCGGCGGCGAGGTCTTCAACCTCGACATCCCGCCGTCCCAGCAGATCGCGACCATGCTCTTCCTGGTCGCCGGGTTCAACCTGTCGCTCTTCCTCTTCAACATGCTCCCGCTGCTCCCGCTGGACGGCGGGCACATCGCGGGCGCGCTGTGGGAGTCCGTGCGCCGCGCCTTCGCCCGGGTCTTCCGCCGCCCCGACCCCGGCCCCTTCGACGTCGCGAAGCTGATGCCGGTCGCCTACGTGGTCGCGGGCGTCTTCATCTGCTTCACGCTGCTGGTCCTGGTCGCGGACGTCGTCAATCCGGTGCGGCTCACCTAGGCTCTGTCCATGGGCTCCCGCCCGCCCTCCGGGGGCGCGGCGGGGGACCGAGGACGGGGCCTGGCACACCGGCCGTACGGCCGTACCGCTCGAAAGTGCGGCGAAAGACCCGATTGCGGCGGCCGGACGCGCTATGTGTCCGGCCGTCTACGTTTGGGTGTACGGCGAGGGGAGGGATGTGCTTCCGACTGATCCAGTGCCGTAATCTCGAACACCGGAGCCCGCCGAACTCGGGTCCTTGATCCACACCATGGGGTTGCTCGCAAGATGACTGCGATTTCACTTGGAATGCCGTCCGTACCGATCAAGCTCGCCGACCGCCGGGTCAGCCGCAAGATCCAGGTCGGGTCCGTGGCCGTCGGAGGCGACGCGCCGGTCTCGGTGCAGTCGATGACGACGACGGTGACGGCGGATGTCGGTGCGACGTTGCAGCAGATCGCCGAGTTGACGGCGTCGGGCTGTCAGATTGTGCGGGTGGCGTGTCCGTCGCAGGATGATGCGGACGCGTTGCCGGTGATCGCGCGGAAGTCGAATATTCCGGTGATCGCGGATATTCATTTCCAGCCGAAGTATGTGTTCGCGGCGATCGACGCGGGCTGTGCGGCGGTGCGGGTGAATCCGGGGAACATCCGGCAGTTCGACGACAAGGTGAAGGAGATCGCGAAGGCGGCTTCGGATGCGGGGAC
>NZ_JBFAIS010000027.1:0-128284 GCF_040654795.1 Streptomyces sp. NPDC050617
GGGGGGCGCGCCCCGCCTCGCGCCACCCCGGCCGCCGCCGCCATCGAGGGCGAGGGTCAGCGCCTCGCGTAGGCCCGGATGAAAGCGTGCACTCCGTCGACCATGATCTGGCGGGTCCGGTCCGGATCGGCATGCGCGGGGACCGGCTGCCGTTCGTAGGCCAACAGGACGGTCAGCGCGACGAAATGGGTGACGGCCACGCGCGGATTGTCCACCTCCAGGAGCCCGGCGTCGGCGAAGAGGGCGACGCGTTCGGCGAGCACTTCCTCGATCGCCGCCGTCGCGATGTCGTCCTCGGTCAGCGGCGTCCGCAGGCGCTCCTGCGCGACGAGAGCGAACCCGGCGGCGTACTCGGCGGAGCCGACGATCGCGGCGCCGAGGTCGACCGCCAGAGCGGTGAGCGCCTCTTCCAGCCGTGACACCGTCTCGATCCGCTCGTCCGGCGGGAGATGCTCGGCGAGCGCGCGATGCGCGGTGACCGACAGCGACTGCGACACCGCGGCGAGGATGGCCACGAAGAGGCTCCTCTTGTCGCCGAAGTAGTCGTACACGGTGCGTTTGGACACCCCGGCCCGAGCCGCGATGGCATCCATGCTGGTGCGGTCCACGCCTTGGCTCACGAACAGGTCGCGGGCGGCGCCGAGGATCGCCGTCCGCTTCTCCGCGGACCCTTCGCGCAGCGTCTTCTCCGTACCCGCGTACGTACGCGCCTGCGTACCCGGGCCCCTATCTGCGTTCGTCGTCGCAGCGCTCATCTGTACCTCCTGGTGAAGCCTACAGGCCACAGCGCAGCTAGCAAACTACACCGTGCAGTTTACTAACTGCACTATACGGTGTAGCTTTATCGACGTGATCACGCGATCCGCCGGCCAGGCGGACCGCGACACCGGCCGCGCGATCCGTGACATCGCGCGATCCGTGACGTCACGCACCCGGCCACGTCACGCGTCCCGCCACGTCACGTCACGCGACCCCGTCCACGTCACGCGACCCCGCCATGTCACACGATCCGTCACGAGCCCTCACGAGAGAGGAATTCCCGTGCCTCATGCACCCGCCCTCGTCGGCAACCTCGCTGCCGCCGTCATCGGGCGGCCGGCTCAGGTGCTCGGCGTCCACGAACCCGCCCCCGGCTTCATCGAGTTGGAGCTGCACGCCACGGCGCCGCCCGGCGGCTGGCGCCCCGGCCAAGAGATCCAGGCCCGTGTCACGCCCACCCACAGCCGTCGCTACTCGGTGCGGACCGTGGGCGGCCCGGACTGCGAACACATCACCGTGCTCGCCACCACCGCAGCCGAAGGCCCCGGCGCCGCCTGGCTGCGCCTCCTGCGCGCCGGCAGCCGGACCACGGTGCTGGCCGCACGGCACCGCCCGCTGCGCGAGAACGGAACCCGGCGCCTCTACCTCGGCGACGGCTGCGCCCTCGGCACCCTCGACGCGTACGCCCGGAACAGCGCCGCCCCGATCGTAGCCGTCGAGGTGCCGGCCGACGCCGTCGCGCCGCTCGCCGAGCACCGGCCCGAATACCACTTCCTGCCGGCCATCGGAGCACCGGGCGACGCGCTCCAGTCATGGCTCGAACGCGCCATCATCGAGGGTGAGTTCGCGACGACGGGTCTCGATGGCGCGCTGCTCCTGGGACACGCCCAGTCCATCCAGCGCCAACGGCGCGCACTCACCGACAGCCGGACCCTGACGCGTCAGGCCGTCACCACAAAGCCCTACTGGGCCACCGGCAAGTCAGGGCTCTGACAGCCGGGTGGTTCATGGCTGGGGCGCGAGAATCATCTGGGATCCCCGCGCCCCAGCCGTTTCACGCGCTGGTCGCGGGCGTCATGCCGAGGCGTCGCATGAGGAAGGCGAGCCAATAGGCGGTGTGGAGGACCGCTTCGGAGCGGCCGGAGGCCATGCCGTGGCCGACCCGGTCCCAGATGCGTACGAGAGCAGGGGCGTCGGGGCCGGCGGCGGCCTGGATACGGGCGACGGTCTTGCGGATCTGGCCGGAGGGGCACGCGGAGTCGACGGCTCCGGCGTGCACGTACAGCCACGGGTAGCTGCTCTTCTCGTCGATCAGTTGGTAGGCCGACATCGCCGCGAGGTGACGTACGGCGTCGGGTGCGTCGAAGCCGCCGCCGAACTCGTGGGGGACGGCGAACCTGCCGTACGGGTCCCGGCCGCTGCCGACCAGGTCGAGGATCGGGCACTGGGCGACGACGACGGCCCACAGATCGGGGCGCTGCGCGAAGGCCGCGCCCGCCATGATGCCGCCGTTGCTCCACCCGGTGACCGCGAGCCGGTCGGTCGTGGTGACGCCGGTGGCCAGGAGGTGCTCGGCGATGGCGTACAAGTCGTCGAAGCTGGTCTGCTTCTCCTCCGCCCGGCCGGCGTCGGCCCAGTCGGACCCCAGGTCGGCGCCGCCCCGCTGGTGGGAGATGACGAGCGCCCCGCCGGAGGCGACGAACGCGGCCAGCGGGCCGGGGTACTGAGCCGGCCAGGCGACGCGACCGCCTCCGTATGCGGTGATGAGCGTGGGGAGAGGCTCCTTCCGGCCCGCGCCGCTCCCGGCGCTGTCGGTGCTCTTGGCGCTCCCGGCCCCTTCGTCGCTCCCGGCGCTCCCGGCGCTCTCGGCTCCCTCGACTCCCCCAACTCCCTCAACTCCCTCAACTCCCTCAACTCCCTCGGGCAGGATGAGGTGGTACGGGACCCGGGTGCCGTCGCCGGACTCGGCCCAGCGGAGGGACACGTCGACCCCCGGCAGGGTCACACGCGGCGGCCGCACCGTCTCCACCTGCCCCGATCCCAGCCGGTAGCGGTACAGCCCCGGCGAGGAGCGCGGGGTCGAGTAGAGGAAGACGAAGTCCTCCGGGTGGCCGTCGGGCGTCAGCGCGTTGTGCGGCAGCGCGTCGTTGGGGAACGCCCCCGGGCGGGGCAGCGGGACCTCCTCCAGCTCGGCGCCGTCACGGTCGAAGACCCAGGCCCTGGCCTCGGTGTCCACGGAGCCGGTGACCACGAGCCGGCCGCCGACGAGGCGCACGTGGCTCAGCACGCGGTCGGACTCCGGCACGATCTCCCGCCAGCCGGCCGGGTCACGGGGCGCGGGGTCGTCGAAGGCGATGGCCACCACGCGGCCGCGGGGCGCGTCGAGGTTGGTGACGGCGAGGTAGCGGTCGCCGTCGATGACGCCCAGCACCGTGGCGTCGACGCCCTTGACGAAGGGGCGCCACTCGCGGCCGGGGAGTTCGCAGACGTACCGCGGCAGGGCCCACACGCTGGTGGCGACGGCGTACCGGCCCTCGGGGTCGACCTGGACGAGTGGGACGTCGGGGGCGTCCACCGCCTCCGGGACGGTCGGGGCCGCGGCGCCGACGCGGTGGTAGTACACGGGGAAGGCGTACGCGTCGCCCGCAGGGTCCGCGGCGGTGTAGAAGAAGCCGGTGCTGTCGGGCGTCCACTGCGGGACGACCAGCGGGCCGTGGGCGCGGTGCGGGATGTCATCGGGGAGCCGGTCCCCGGATTCGGTGTCGTAGAGGCGGATCTCTCCGAGTTCGCCGCCGTCCGTGGTGACTCCGACCGCGAACGTCTCGCCGTCAGGGGAGGGAGCGAGCCAGAAGACGTGCTGGATCCCCTCCGCCTGGGGGTCGAGCAGGACCCGTCCCTCCTCCTCCGGGAAGTCCGCGACCATGACCACGGCCGCCTCCGGGTAGGCCGCGCCGCCGTCGCCAGTGGGCCGCCCGAGCCGGAACCAGCGCCCGCCGGCGAACTGGGGTGTGGGGTCGACCATCCAGTTGGGAGATCCCGTGCCGTCGGCTGTGCAGTATCCGACCAGTTGCAGCAGGCGTTCGAAGTGCGGTTCACCGCGCACAAGTTGGTCGGTCAGAAGGTTCTGGGCGCGCTGCCAGGCTGCCGTCTCGTCCGAGTCCCGCTCCAGCCATCGGTAGGGGTCGGGGAAGCTGACGCCGGCGACGACCTCATGTTCGTCCTCGGTACGGGCGGCCGGATAGGTCAGCGGTCGTTTCATTGCTTGGTGCGCCTTCTGTCGATGGTGTGTCACGGCTTCTGTCCATGGCGTGCCGCGACCTTTCTTCATGCTTTCTTCGTGGCGCGCCGCGGCTTCCGTCGACGGTGTGTCGCGACTTCGGCTGGTGTGCCGCGGCGCGTGCTGCACGCCGCGGCGACCGGTGGCGCGTGGGGCGACACCACCGCGTTCGCGACGACAGTCACGTGTAGTCATGTGTAGTCACGTGTCCATCGGACACCGTACGCAGCCCGAAGATCTCAGTCCCTCGACAGATGTCGCGCCTTTCCGCCGGTCCGCTCGTCATATGTCGCCGCACCCCGTCACCGCGCGGTCAGGGCAATCGCCACCGCCCATCCGATATAACCGAAATTGACGACCAGGCAGGAAATCTCAAAAATCGGCAGACGCCTTGGACGCGCACGGTCGCCGAGCTTCTGGACCAAGGCATCCACATGGGAGACCAGATAAAGGCAGACCAGGGCTGCCGCGGCCCATCCGCCCACCGTCCGGGCCGACGGCAGCAGAATCAGGAAACCGGCGAAAATATCCGCGACCCCACTGGCGGCAACGAGAAATTCGACCCGGCCGAGTCGGCGCGGAAGCAGCTCGCTCACCCAGCTCGGAATAAGACCGCGCATATAGGCGGGCTTGACGAAGTGTGCGATACCTGACGCGATCATCCATAGACCGAACAGAAAGGTTGCTATAACGTTCACACGGTGATGATGATCCCGTCGCGCAGTTGGGCGCTTGAACAAAACGATCGCCGCACCGACTTCGTCACCGGCCCCGCCGGCACGATGTTCGCCGAGTCCGACGCGTTCGAGGTCGCCCCGCACTGTCATCCGGCATGGAAGGTCGTGCTCCCCCTCGCCGGTCAGGTCGAGGTCGGGTACGGCGGCGGGACCGTAACGGCCGCCGGGATGATCATTCCTCCGCAGCTCGTGCACACCTGCGCCACGTCCTCGGCCTATGTCGCGCTGTTCTTCGATCCCTGGATGTTCCGTCACGATCCCGGGCCGACGCGGCTCGACGCCGCCGGCAGCCGGCGCGTGCTGGCCGCTCTCGGCCCTCCCCACCAGCCGGCCGCCGCGGCCGATCTGGCGGCGGCGCATACCGAGCTCGCCGACCTCATCGGGGCGGGAGCACTCCTCGACCGCCGACTGGCCAGGGCTGTCCAGTCGATCCAGTCGGTGCTGTCGGTGCTGTCGGTCCAGGAGCAGGCGGGCGTCGGCTCCGACGATGCCCTCCAGGCCGTCGCCTCCGACGCGGGCATTTCCGCGCCGCGCTTGCGGGCGCTCGCGCGTACCTCGGTGGGCGTGCCCCTGACGCGGCTGCGGCAGTGGGCGCGGCTGCGGGTCGCGGTCACCGAGCTGCCGCGCGAGTCGGCAGCCGCGGCGGCCGCGTTCGCGGGCTTCGCCGACCAGGCCCATTTCACCCGTACCGCCCGGCGTCTTCTGGGACGTACGCCCTCGTCGATCACGCGCCCCGCTCTCTGAGACCCCACCCCGCGCAGCGGCTTCAGCGACTTCAGGGTCTTCAGCGGCTCAGCAACTACGGGAGCTTCGGCGACTCGGCGACTGAGGGGTGTCAGGGCAAGGCAGAAAGCGCGGGATACGGCGTAGCGGAGTCAAACGGAGTCAGAGGTCAGGAGCCGGGCGGCTGCGGAGTACGGCGTGCCGCGCCTGCCAGGTGGCCCAGCGGCTGCCGAACGGCGCGTAGTCGATCTCCACGACGGTGAAGTGGGGTTCGACTAAAGCGAGAAAGGTTTCTTCGGCCATACGGGACGGGCCTCGGGCCACGCAGCGTTCCGCCTCCACGGTGATGGCGCTCGCGCCGACGTGCACCCAGAGACCTCCCGGCAGGCAGGCGCGCGCCACGGCCGCGACGAGGCGACGCCGGTCCGTCATCCGCGGTACGGCGTGCAGTACGCCCCGCTCCAACACCACCGGAAACCGGCCGAGCGGCGGCGGCTCGCGCGTGACGTCGGCCGTCGCGAAGCGGACCGGGAGCGCCTCGGGGGTACGGGCACGGGCCAGCTCGATCGCCCGCGCCGAGAAGTCGCACCCGGTGACCCGGTAGCCGAGTTCGGCGAGCCGGCGCGAGGTCGTGCCCAGCCCGCAGCCCACGTCGAGCACTTCGACGGGCGGCGGCACGTGCCGGGCGAGCAGGCGGGCGAGGAGCGCTGTGGGCGGCTCGTCCCACACCGGCTCCCCGAACCGATATGTCAGGTTCCACTCCTGTGCCGTCATGGGCTCCATGTCCCGTGACTTTTCCATCGTGGCCCATTCTTCTTGTTCTTCTCTTCCTGGCCTTCCCAACGGTCGGAGCTCGGACTACAGGGCCGCTGAACACGGAACCGGAATGCGTGCTACGGGAAGGCATATTTCCTTTTCCGCCGGGCCCCGTACATCCACGGCCAACTACGACCGACCACATCACAGAATCGATCTCTCACCGCTCCGCAAAAGAGATCTCGGACCGCTTCGCACATTAGCGCCTCCTTAGGAGTTGTGCACCCAGTTCGCCCGGAACTAACGTGTACGGCAGTCGCTCCGGCGACACACACCCAACGTGGCCCAGAATCGGCGCGACTCCGCGTCAACGCGACTCCGTGTCGACGCGACTCCGAATCGGTGCGAAACCGATCTTCCATTAGGCAGCCTGCCACGTTCCCCATCAGGGAGGGATCATGACCGCTCTACATCCCGAAGCAACTGTCGAGGATGAATTCTCCGAGCTCGACGAACTGGAAGTGATTGATTCCAAGGAGCTCAAGCTCGGCGGGGCCTACCACACCTACGCCTATATCGCGGCGGAGGACATCTACGAGACGGGGCACTGAGCTCCATCCCGTTTCTGCGGGTTGCGTGCTGTCCGACCCTCTTGTTCCCGAGGGTTCGGGTCGCCTCGCGCATTCACGTGGAGCACGCCGTGATGTACGACCGTCCGTCGGAAGAGGAGGTGGGCCGTGCCGCGCGTACCCGCGGTGGACGGCGCCCCCGTCGACGCGCTCCTCCTCTTCCCGCCGCAGACCGAAGCCAGGTTCTTCCCGTATCTGAGCCTGCCGTATCTCTCCGGACATCTGCGGCGCCGCGGTCGGCGGGTCCACCAGGCCGACCTCAACATCGCCCTGCTCCACGAACTGCTGCAAGATCCAAGCCTGTTGGAGGCGGCGGCAGCGCGAGGTCAGGGCGATGGCGGGATGAGCGACTGGTACCGCGGGGAGATGGTCCGCACCCTCGGCCGGCACATCCACGAGGTCCGTGCGCAGGTCATGCGGAAGGCGCCGCCAGGTGAGCTGGGCGCCGCAGGCGCGATACGGCTCGCCCGGCAGGCGCTCGAACTGTTCGTCCAGGACACCTTCCTGACATCGGCCTGGCCCGGCCTCAACGACCTGAGCGACGTCGACAACCTCGGCGACCTCGGCGACCTCGACAGTGCGGTGCGATGGGCAGCGGACCGGCCGCCCGTAGCCTCCGGGACCGCGGTGGAGGTGCTCCACCGCCTGGTTGCCGAGCTCCTGACAAACCATCAACCACGTGTAGTGGGCCTGTCGGTGGCGTTCTTCAGCCAGCTCGGCCCCGCGCTGCTGATCGCCGCCTGGGTCAGGAGACTCGCACCGGGCAGCAGGATCTGCCTGGGCGGGCAGCAGATCATGCTCCGCGAAGCGGACCTCGCCGACCTGCCCGGCCTCCGCCGCACGGTCGACGCGCTGTGCTGGACCGCCGGGGAGGAACCCCTCGAACGCTGGCTCGACACCCTCGACACCCTCGACACCCACGGCACTCACGACGGCGCGGTCAACCGCAACGGCCGCAACCCCCACAACATCCACAACTGCACTGCCCCTCCGGCTTCCGTTCCCGGCATGACCTGGATTTCGCGCGAGGGGCCCTCCGTACGCTCCCGTCGGCAGCCGGCCCTGCGGTTCCACGAACTCGGGCCGCCCGACCACACCGGCCTCCCCGTCCGCTCGTACCTCAACGAGGGCCTGGAAGCAGCGATCATCTCCTGCATCGGCTGCTACTGGGGGCGCTGCGCGTTCTGCGCGTACGGCAACAGGTCACTCTCGCCCGGCAATTACCAGCAGGCCACCGTGCGTCAGATCGCCGACGCGGTCGAGGCAGTGGTACGCGACACAGGGACCCGGTTCGTGGCGATCGTGGACGAGAACACCAATCTGCGTCTGATCGCGAAGGCGATGCGCGCTGTGCGCGAACGCGGTGTTCGGGTGCGGTTCGGGGTGCGCAGCAGGCTGGAACCCAGCCTGACCGAGCCGGAGTTCTGCCGGACGCTGGCCGAGACGGGCTGCGCGATGATCGCCGTCGGATACGAGGGGAACTCGCAGCGCCTGCTCGACCTGATGGACCGGGGCGTGTGCGCGGCCGACTACCAGCGGATCGTGGACAACCTCACCGGGGCGGGGATCACCCTGCGGTTCTCGGTGATGGGCCACGTCCTGGACGAACGGCCGGAGGAATTCGAGGAGTCCCTGCGGTTCCTGGTCGCCAATGAGCAGCACATCGGCATCGACGCGCTCGAACTGCTGGTGCCCGAACCGGGCAGCAGGCTCGCCCAGGCCCCGGAGCGCTACGGGATCTCGCTGGACACCTCGGGCCCGCTCGCCGGAAACCCGGAGCTGAGCTACCTCACCGGCCGGGTCGGCTATCCGCTGACGGTCCGCGGCGGCCCGACACGCGCCGAGGCCCTCGCCCGGCTGGAGCGGGTCTTCCGGTCGGTGCGGCCCGGCCGCGTGAGCGCCGCCCACCCGCCCTCCCGCCGCGCGGCGGACCGGGGCGGCCCGTATCCGCCCGACGCCGCGAGGCCGCGTCCGTGGGTACGTACCGTGCCCGCCCGTCTCGACGCGGCGCCCGACCGCATCGTGGTCGCCGACCTGGTGTGGGAGCAGTTCTACGCGCTGCCCCGCCGTGACGTGGAACAGCGCCCCGACGGTCTGCTCACGGCCCGCACCGCCCGTGGCCGACGGCTGCTGGCGCGTCTGGTCGACGTATCGGCCGCCGAACCGCTCCCGGCGGTACCCACGACCACAACCGCAACCGTAGCCGCGCCCTCGCCCCTGCCTTCACCCGCAGCCGCCCAGCACGCCAGGAGGCCGATATGACCGCTATGGCCGCGCCCTCTCCCGCCGTCGCGCGCAGTGCCGACGCCAGGGCGGCGCGTCGGCTCGGGCTCGGCGTGCTCGTGGACATGCCGTGGTCCGGACAGGGCGTCGGCGGGCGGGGCATCGGGTTCGTGGACACGGACGACGGCGGCGGCGACATCCACCCCCGGCTGAGGGCCTTCTTCCAGCGCCACGGCGACGACTTCGGATACGCGGCGCACTCCTTCCAGCCGCGCTCGCGCGCCCTCCCCCGAGTGGCCGACTATGTGCGCGCCTACGACCGGTTCGGGCAGGCGCTGCCCGCCGGCCTGCCCCGGGCGTTCCACCACACCGAGCTCAATATGGGCACGCCCGAGCGCTACGACCGCGAGTCGGCCGCCGAGTTCGCCAATGAGCTCCACGCCCGATACCAATTCGCCTGGGTGGTGGAGGACTTGGGAATCTGGAGCCTGCGCGGCTGCCCTTTGCCGTACCCACTGCCGCCGCCGCTCACCGGTCCCGGTCTGGACATCGCCACGCGGAACGCGGCTGAGGCCGCGCGGCTCCTGGTGCCGCCGCTGCACGTCGAATTCCCCGGCTTCACCGAGGGCGGCTCGTTCGCGCTGGGCGGCCTCGACGCGTTCGAGTACTTCGCCAGGCTGGCCGAGGACGCCGATGTATGGGTGACGCTCGACGTCGGACACCTGCTCAGCTACCAGTGGCTGCGCGGGCGCACCGGCCCTCACATGTTCGACGGGATCGAGGCGCTGCCGCTGCGCCGCTGCCGCGAACTTCACCTGTCGGGCTGTCAGATCGTCGGCGGGAAGTTCCGCGACCTGCACCACGGCGTACTCCTCGATGAGCAGATCGACCTCGCCGCCCATCTGCTGACGCGCTGTCCGAACCTCATCGGAGTCACCTACGAAGACCCGGTGTTCCGCGCGGACGGCCGGCTGGTGGAGAAGTCCCGGCGCAATTACGACCGGCTCAGGGCGCTGGTCGCCGAGTGGCAGCACGAGGGATCGCCATGAGGGCCGCGCCTGAGGCTGCCATGAGGGCCGCCGCGTCCAGGGCTGACATGAAGGCGACGTCTGTGGAGCAGTTGAACGGCTCGCAGCTCACGGACCTCCTGATGCGGCTACTGCTGGACGAGCGCCTCAGGACGCGGCTCGCCTCCGAGGGGCCTGCTGCGGTCGCCTCCGGGCCGGGTGAGCGGGAGTGCCTGGAGACAGTCGATCTCACCGAACTCAACAGCGCGGCAAGGCAGTTCCGCAATGCCGTCTGGAAGATGGGCAGGAGCGGCGGCATCGCTTCCGCGTTCCCGCGCAGCCTGCGCATTCTCACGGCGGCGGGCGTCAAGGACGCGGAACTGCTCACCGGGTTCCTCGGCTCGGAGGAGTTCGGCAGGTTCCGGCTCGTTCCCCACGCGGGACGCGGACTCTCCGTGGAGGAGTCGTTCGCCTCGTACTTGCTCGGCTTCGTCGCCGCGCACCGGGACCACCGACTCGCGGGCGTGGGCACAACGGCGGGCGGGGGCGGGGGCGCGGGCGCGGGCATGACCATGAGCGTGGGCGGGTGCGGTAGCGCGGCGGAAGCGTATGTCGTGCTGCGCGAGACCGTGACGCACGAGTTGATGACGGCTCTGTTCACGGCGCTGGTCTGCGAGCAGCCGTTGTCGTTCGACATCGCCGTCGAGGGAATCGTCACGACCGGCCGAGGCCACGCGGCCCTGCGCCGGTACGCACCCAGGTCCGTCGTCTCCTGGTCGGACCGCCCGGCGGCTGCCGCCCGGCGGGAGAGCGCGGAGCCGGCCGTGGCCTACGCCTACTTCGCGACACCCGCCGGGGTCACGCGCGGGGCCGTCTCCGCGCAGATCGCCGCGGCGTTCGGGACCACCCCATCGGCCGAGGGCGACGCCGCCCGCCGCGCGCTCTCCGGGCGCGGGCTCTGGTGAGGCCGCCGGCCGCCTCCGCGCACGCGCCGGACGGTTCCGGCGAGAAAGGAAACGGACTGTCATGCGCATCGTGTTGGTGGACATGCCGTGGTCGGCGATCGACGCACCGTCACTCGCCCTCGGCATCCTCAAACGCCGGGTCCTCGACGTCTTCCCGAACGCCTCGGTCGATGTCGTGCACGCCAACCTCGACTACGTCGACTGGCTGACGGCACACACCGGCTTCACGTTCGAGGAGTACGACTTCTGCGCGAGCTCGTACTTCTCCGGGCACAGTGAATGGATCTTCTCGGCAGCCCTCAATGAGCAACCGCACTGGAACGTGCGGGAGTTCAATGAGTCGATAGGGGAAAAGGTGCCCGAGCCGCTGCTCGCCAAGGCTCGGGAGCTGCACGAACTCGCCCCGCGGTTCGTACGGGACATCGCCGCGAGGATCGCCGCCGGCGCGCCCGACGTCGTCGGCTTCACCACGACGTTCGCGCAGAACGCCGCCGCTCTGGCAACCGCCCGCGCGGTCAAGTCCTTTGCTCCGTACGCCGCTACGGTGTTCGGCGGGGCGAACTGCGACGGCCCGCAGGGCGCGGCGCTGCACCGGAACTTCCCGTTCGTCGACTTCGTCGTACGGGGCGAGGGCGAGGCGACCTTCCCTCAACTGCTGACAGCGCTCCGTCACGGCGACGGTGACGGCGACGAAGGTGACGGCGGCAGCGGCAGCAGCGACAGGGACGGTGAAGGCGGCCTTTCGGGAATCTCCGGCCTGTGCTGGCGGGACAGCGGCGGCCGGTGCGTCGCCAACCCGATGGAGGACAAGCCCCTTCCTCCAGGAGCGCTGGTCACCCCCGAGTATGGCGACTACTTCGACCGTCACGCGCGGTCCACCGCGGGCAGCTGGGTGGAGCCCCGCATCGTCGTGGAGGGCTCGCGCGGATGCTGGTGGGGAGAGAAGCACCATTGCGCGTTCTGCGGGCTCAACGGGTCGTTCATGGAGTTCCGCAGCAAGAACCCGCAGCGGTTCGTCGACGAGATCCTCGGCCTCGTCGAGCGGTACCGCATCCTCGACGTGTGGGTCACCGACAACATCCTCGACATGGCCTACCTCACCTCGATGGCGCCCCGGCTCCAGGAGTCCGGCTACGACCTGCGGCTGTGCTACGAGATCAAGTCGAACCTGCGGCGCGAACAGCTGCGGACCCTGAGCGCGGCCGGCATCGGCTACATCCAGGCCGGAGTCGAGAACCTCAGCAGCCGGGTGCTCCAACTCATGGACAAGGGTGTGACCGGCTGTCAGAACGTCCGGCTGCTGCGCGACGCGGAAACCGTCGGGATGAACCTGAACTGGAACTATCTCTACGGCTTCCCCGGCGAATCGGACGAGGACTACGACGCGATCTGCGACCAGGCGCCCGCCCTGCATCACCTCACCCCGCCTTTCAACGCCACCCGCATCAAGGTCGAGCGCTTCAGCCCGTACTTCGACCAGCCGGAGCTCGGCTTCGACGAGCTGCGCCCCGCCGCCCACTACCGCCACATCTATGACCTGCCGGAGTCCGAACTCGCCGAATTGGTCTACCTCTTCGACTCGCGCGATCTCGGCGTCTCGCCGTCCTGCCTGGACCGTCTGAAGCGGGCCGTGAGCGGCTGGAAGGACGCCTATCTGCACTGCCGGTTGACCCACTGCGACCTCGGCGACCGCATCGTCCTCGTCGACACCCGCCCCGGATTCGTGTGGCGCCTGCTCGACCTGACGGACCCTCTGGAGGTGGCCGTCTTCCGCCTCCTCGACATGCCCCACTCCCCCGCGTCCCTGCTGCGCAAGGCGGCGGCCCGCCACGAGGACGCGACCGAGGAGCGGATCACTGAACTCCTCGACCGCTGGCGCCACATGGGCATCGTCTTCACCGACGGCGGCCAGTGCATCCATGTCGCCCCGGTGGCCGCCAACCAGGATCTGATGCGCCTGGACGGCAGCCGCCTGCACAGCGCCGAGCCCCTCGCCCCGGCCCTGGCCGCTTCCCCCGCCGCCCCCGCTGCCCCAACCTCAGCCCCAACTCCCGTCACCGTCACCGTCACCGCCACCGGAGGAACCGGAGGGACCGGATGAGCCCGCTCGCCGCCCCGCCTCTCGCACCAGTGACCTTGGCGCTATGGAAAGAACGCGATCCGGTGGCCTGGGACATACCGGGGGTGTACGTCGGTACGGTCGACCTGATGGGCAGCCAGGTCGAGGGCGCCGTAACGGAACTCGCCTCCCAAGGAGTTCAGTTCGCCAGGCTCCCGAGGGTCATTGACCTGACTGACCGCCATGGCGATGCCGCGGTCACGGCACTCGTGGCCGTACGCGAACTCACCGCCTTCGGCATCGCCGTCGACTGGACACTGCGCCTGCCCGGACGGGGAACCGACGCCGATCCCGGCGCCCGCGCCGACGCGATGGCCGAGTGGCAGCCGCTCAGCCACCTCCACCCGCCCACTGCCGTATTCCGCGACGGCCACGAGGGCTCGGGAAGCTCCGACAACTCCGGCCGCTTCGGCAACTCCGCTCAAGACATCGTCGTCCGTTGGCGCGACTCGTTCCACGCCGCGAAGTGCGGTTACCGCCGTGGTCCCGGTTTCCTCGAGGTGCGGGACCGTCGCGGCGACTCGTTCAAGCGCCTGGTCATCCGTACATCCGAGCACGATCAGCTGATCCAGGCCCTGCTACGCGGCTTGCCGGAGACTGGCGTGCCCCCATCGGTCGTCGCGAGGTATCTGCCGCCCGGCCTGATCCATCGGGCGGGACGCTTTCTGTGGTGGACGCCGTACCGGATCCGCCGCTGGCCGCTGAGCACCACCATTCCGTAGCCACGTACAGAGGGTCGCAAGGTGCGTTCGCAGAGGGCGCGCGCAGCGGGCGCGGGTGCTCAGACGGGAACCGCTTCCACCCAGCTGTGGTCGTCGGTGAGGTACCGGACCAGACGCAGCCCGGCGGCCATCAGGATGCGCTCCAGTTCCGCGTCCGGTACGTCCCAGGCGCGGAAGGAGTGGGTCCACCGCGCGCCGTCGGCCTCGTACTCGATACGTACGTCGGCGACGCCGGGCGCCGAGCGTTCCACGGACACGATCCGCATGCCGATATCCGCCCTCGTCCGGCCGGCCGACGTCATCGCCATGCGGGACTCGAACCAGTCATCGCCCTGACGCTCCACCAGGACCCGTCCGCTGTCGGCGACATGGCGTCGGCAGCTTCGCACCATCGCGTCGCGGGACGACGGATCGACGGTGTTGAGCAGATGCGAGGCCAGCAGTACGGCGTCGAACCGCTCGCCGAGGTCCAGTGCCTCGATGGAACTGTGCACCGTACGAGCCCCCTTGACCCGGCTGAGCATTTCCTCCGACTCGTCCACGGCGACGATGCGATAGCCGCGCTCCAGCAGCGCATGGGTCACCCGCCCCGCCCCCGCGCCCAGTTCGAGGATCGAGGCGCCCGGCGGAACGACTCGCGCGATGGTCTCCGGTTCGGTTCCGGCAGGAAGCCGGGAGTACAACTCCACCGCGTTCCCGTCCGGCGTGAACGCCCCAGGACCGGTCCCCTCACCACGACGCGCGGGCCCGTGTGCCCTCTCGCCCATCTGACGCCCCCTGTCGATTCACGTTCAGCAGCGGTACGGATACGCGACCGGACTGGCACCCACGCTCAGGTGCTCCAGAAGTACTGGGCGCTCAGCCGTCGAATCGGCGGCGCGCGTCCTCGATGCTGCCGAGGTATCGGTGGGTCCAGCCGCACATGGCGTCGACCGTGGCGCGCAGGCCCTGCCCCGGCTCGGTAAGGGTGTATTCGACGCGCGGCGGCACGGTGGGGTGCACCTTCCGCTCGACCAGACCGTTGCGCTCCAGCATGCGCAGGTTCTGGGTGAGCATCTTGTGGCTGACGCCCTCGACCTCGTCGCGCAGCTCACTGAAGCGCAGGGTGCGCTCGCCGAGCGCCTCGATGATCAGCAACGCCCACTTGTTGGCGACGTCCGAGAAGATCTCCCGCGCCAGGGAGTCCGCCCGCCGCAGGTCGGCGTCCTCGGGCAACCCCTTGAGCAGCTGCTTAGTAACCATCAGGTTCCCCAGTCACCAAAAAGTGCGTTCTTCCAGGTCAACGGCCACTCTCCTACAGTTCCCGAGTAACCACAAGAGAGCACGACAGAAGGGCGAACACCGCTATGGCCACCATCGATGTCTTCAACCACGACATGCCCGCCGAGAGCGACTTCGGCTACTCGCAGGCGATCAAGTCCGGCGACCTGATCCACGTCTCCGGACAGGTCTCGGTCGACGAAGCCGGGGAATTCCGCCACGCGCACGACTTCGCCGCCCAACTGGAGCTGACCTACACCAACATGGACAAGGTGCTCGCCCACTACGGCGCCACCCGGAACCAGATCGTCTCGCAGACCCTGTACGTGGTGAACCTGCAGCAGAACGCCGAGGCGACGATCGCGGGCAACCCGAAGTACTACGGCGGCCACCGCCCGGTCAGCACGGTCGTCGGCGTCAGTGAGCTGACCTTCCCGGGTCAGGTCATCGAGATCAGCTTCATCGTCGACACACGGCTGCCCGCCTGACCGGCCGCCCGTGCGAGGAGTGGCCGCCGCCCGGCGGACCGCGCCCCGCTGGCGACCCTCACTCACCGCCCGGACTCGCCGCCCCGGCGACGGAAGCCGCCCCGACGAGGGACCCGGTGCCCCTGCTGGCACCGGGTGACTGGCCGGTGACGCGTTTGAAGGCGCGGCTGAAAGCGGCCTGGGAGGTGTAGCCGAGGCGCAGCGCCACGGACTGGATCGGCAGCGTGTCCTGTGCCAGCCACTGGCCGGCGAGGAGCATCCGCAGTTCCGTGGCGTAGCGGAGGGGCGGCATGCCGATCGTGGTCTGGAATCGGTCGGCGAAGACGGACCGGGAGACGTTGCATTCGGCTGCCAGCTCCGCCACGGTCCAGTGATGGCCGGGCCGCCGGTGCAGGGCCAGGATGGCGCGGGCCAGGCGGGGGTCGCGCAACGCGGCCACCAGCCCGGAACTGCTGTCGCAGCCGCATTCGATCCAGCCTCGTACGATGATGGCCGCCGCCACCTCGGCCAGCCGGGCGAGGATGCCTGCGAAGCCCACGCGCGCGGAGCAGAGCTCGCGCCTCATGGAGGCGAGGATCGGCATGAGGCCGGGGTAACGCTTTCCCGTGGCGTTGACCAGCATGATGTCGGGCATCAGCTGGCTGAGGCCCTGCATTCCGCCGAGGTCGAACTCCATGGAGCCGGTGAAGAAGATCGCGCTGGGCGGCGGCGCGGCGCCGTCCGGGGCGGTGCTCGGGCAGGCGTCCACGTCGCAGACCGCATCGCTGAGGGGCACCGCGGCGAAGCTCTCTATGCCCCGGGCCGGTATGTCCGGACCGGAGAGCAGCTGATGGGACTGGCCGCGGGGCATGAATACGGCATTGCCGGCCGAGAGCTCATGGAGTGTCCCGTCCTCGGTGCGCAGGACCGCGGAGCCGACGGCGAGGAAGTGGAAATAGACGTGTCCGGGCTTGGCGTCGAAGGTGAGGCCGAACCGGGGGCCGGCATGGACGCGGCGGTACCGGACACCGCGCAGCCGCATGTTGGTGAGCAGTTCGCTGATGAGGTCCGACGACAGGGCGAACTGCCCCTCGGGCCCCTCGTCCGGGGTCCCCTCCGGGGTCCTGTCCGGGGTCTCGGTCAAAGATCGCAGACTTTCTGTCATAGCTCATCCTGAAGTTCGCGTGCAGGCTTGACTTGAACTTTTCATGCGATTCAGGGGAAGTAAACCGTTGAGCAGTGATGTGTGCGACACCGCGCCTGTTGCCGATTCCGACGCCAATGTCGATTCCGACGCCCGTAGCGGCCCCGGCAAACCCGTCGACGCGGAAAGGGTGCCGCCCGAACCGACTTCCTCCTCCTGGGCGGCGGTGTTCTCTCTTGCGGTAGGTGTATTCGGGCTGCTGACCGCGGAATACCTGCCGGCCAGTTTGCTGACTCCGATGGCCACCGACCTCGGCATATCGGAGGCTTTGGCGGGACAGGCAGTGACGATCACGGCGGTGGCGGCGATGCTCTCCGGGTTGTTGACGGCGAGCCTGACCCGGAAGATCGACCGGCGGATCGTATTGCTCGGCTTCACCCTCCTCTTGATTGTGTCCAACCTGCTGGTGGCCGTGGCCACCAACATGGCGATGCTGATGCTGATGCGCATCCTGCTGGGAATCGCGCTCGGCGGTTTCTGGAGCATGGCGGCGGCAGTGGCGATGCGCCTGGTGCCCGCGGCCCTGGTCCCGCGTGCGGTATCGATCATTTTCAGCGGTATCGCGGTGGCGACCATCGTGGCGGTGCCGCTCGGCAGCTACCTCGGCGATCTGACCGGCTGGCGCAACACCTTCCTGGCGGCGGCCGCCCTCGGTGTCCTGACGCTGGTGTTCCAGGTATTCACGCTGCCCCGGATGACGCCCCGCGGCACGGCACGGCTGGGCACACTGTGGGAGGTGCTGCGGCGCCCCGGCTTCGGGGTGGGAATCATGGGAATGCTGCTGGTTCACATCGGTCACTACGCACTGTTCACCTATATCCGGCCCGCTCTGGAAAACGTGGTGAAAGTCGACGCGAACAAGCTGGCGCTGCTGTTGTTCGTCTTCGGAGTCGCGAACTTCGTGGGCACGCTCGTGGCCGGCTGGCTGCTCCAGGTCAGCCTGCGCCTGACCTTGTCGCTGACGCCGGCGCTGATGGGCATCGCGGCCCTGGGCCTGGCGCTCCTCCCCGCCGGGCAGATCGGGTACGTGGCCCTGGTGATCCTCTGGGGCCTGGCCTTCGGCGGCGTGTCGGTGGCCTGGTCGAACTGGGCCACCCGCATGGTGCCCGACCAGGCGGAGAGCGCGGGCGGGCTCGTGGTCGTAGGCGTCCAGTCCGCCATCGCCGGCGGGGCCGCGGCAGGCGGCGTGATGTTCGGCCTCGGCGGCACCGTCACCGTGTTCACCATCTCCGGCGTCGTACTGGTCGCCTCCGCCCTGCTGATCGTCCTGCGGGTCAAGGCGCCCCGGAACCCCACGATGAACTGAGAGGGCGGTACGAGGCCTGATGTCCGGTTTTTTGTCTCGTGTGGGACAGGCGCTCAGGTCGTGGCGATGTCGGTCGCCTACGGCCGGGGCTGGGTGAACAAGCCTGGCTCGGTCTCGGCCAGGATCCCGCGGCCGGCCAGCCGCTTGAGCTTGAGGCGGGCGTTGTTGATGTTGTTGGGCGCGACCGCCACGTCCATCGCCTCGCACACCTGCCGCGCACGCAGCGGATGGTCGGCCTCGGTGAACACCGCCAATAGCTCCCTTGAGTCAACCCGCTCTCAGGGCGTGAATAGTTGGCGCGAGGTGCTCTGCAATATTGCCGAGGATGCGCAGGTTCTCCTGCACGCCGAGTGTGTTGGGGATCGTGACAAGCAGGGTGTCCGCCTCCTTCACTGCGTGATCTTGCTGAATCTCTCTGATGACGGCCTCCGGCTCTCCGATGAAGCTCTTCCCGAAACGGGAGATGGCACCTCCAAGGACGCCGACGTTTTCTTGTGCTTGGAGCGCCGCGGGGCCGAACAAGGATCGGTCACGGTCGGAGACGATCGGCAGGATGCTGCGCACGACGGCGACGCGGGGCGCACCTCGATGGCCCGCGCGATCCCAGGCGGCGCGGAAGACCCTGACCTGTTCGGCCTGGAGCTCCGAGAACGGAACACCCGTGTCCTCAGAGAGCAAGGTGCTACTGAGCAGGTGCATACCCTGTTCACCGGCCCACTGTGCGCTCTGTCGCGTGGCCGAACCCCACCAGATGCGCTGCGGAAGGGTCTCTGACTGCGGCTGGATCGGCAACGGCACCTGCACGCCGGCCTGGGCGGGGTCGCTGATCGCCATCGGGGTCCCGGCGATGGCGGCGCGGAAGCGGTCGGTGTGCTCGCGTGCCATGTCTGCGGCGTTGCTGTCGGCGGACGGATGGAAGCCGAAGCTCTCCCATCCGCGCAGTGCGGGTTCCTGTGATCCTCGGCTGATGCCGAGCTGAAGACGTCCGCCGCTGATGAGGTCGGCTGCGGCGGAGAGCTCGGCCATGATGAGCGGGTTCTCGTACCGCATGTCGATCACGGCGGTGCCGAGCTCGAGTCGCTGAGTTCTCGCGGCCATGGCTCCCAGGAAGGACCAGGGGCTGGCGAACTGGTGCTGATAGTGGTGCACGCGCATCCAGGCGCCGTCGAAGCCGAGTTCTTCCGCGCCGACCGCGATCTCGATCCCCTGCGTCAGCGAGTCGGCTGCGGACAGGTGGTGGCGGGGCTGATAGTGGCCGAAGGAGAGGAACCCCAGGTTCTTCGTCATCGTGGCTCCTTTCACAGGACCGGGACGGAATCGGTGGGCGACTCCGCCGCAGTGGGCAGCTCGTCCTCGGTGGAGTTGGGGGTGGGCGTGCCGCCGGCTCGGCGCAGGAGGATGACGGCGGCGCCGATGACCGTGGTGACGACGGCGCAGGCGATCATCATCATGCGGAACACGGTGGCGTAGACGGCTGCATGGCCGGTGGCCCCGGCTGCGACCTCGGCACCGAGAGTTGGGTTGCTGAGCTGGGCGCCGATGATCGCGGTGAGGGCGGCGCCGAAGACGGCGACGGCGAGCGCTTCGCTGCCGAGTCGGAGGAAGTTGAGTACGCCGGCTGCGGCGGCGCTGCTGTGTGCGGGGACGGAGGCGAGTGCTTCGCCGTCGACGAGCCCGAGGGGGAGCCCCCATCCGAATCCCAGCAGGATCATCGGGATAACGAGCAGCACCGGGGACAGGCTCGGGTCGAACAGCAGGAACAGCACGTCGCCGGTGATGAGCAGGATGATGGCGGTGTTGATGATCGTGTGCGGCGAGACGCGGGTGCGGGTGATCAGCGCGCCGGTGAGCAGCGGGCCGACGAGGACGGGGAGCGTCAGCGGGAGCATGAACAGTCCCGCGGTCGCCGCGTCCTGACCGTGGACGGCGCTCAGCGCGATGGGTGCGTAGGTGAGGACTGAGACGTAGGCGAACGATGCGGCGACGGGGACTAGCGCGACTGCAAGGAAGCGAGGGCTGCGCAGCGGCGACAGATTGAGGAAGCCTCGGCGGGGCGCATCGCCCGTCGACGTGGCGGACGGTGCCGGCAGGACTCTGAACGCTGCAGCCGCCAGCACGAGCGCGGCGACCCCGGCGACCACGCCGAAGACACCACGCCATCCGAGCGCCGTGACGAGCAGGCCGCTGAGCGTGGGGCCGGCCGCCAGGCCGATGCCCACGATCGTGCCCAGGAGAGCGAAGGCATGCGCGCGTCTCTTGCCGTCGTAGGCGTGGGAGATGATCGAGGTGCCGCCGGTCGCAATGGCGGCCGCGCCGACGCCGGTGATGATCCGTGCGAGGTCGAGGAGGATCAAGTTTCCGGCGAGGGCGCTTCCGACTGCTCCGAGCAGGACCGTGGCGAGGCCGATGACGAACGTCCGTCGCAGCCCGATCCGGTTGCCGATCTGCCCCCATAGCAGCGTGGAGATCGTCAGGGCGATGTTGAAGCCGTTGACGACGCCCTGCAGCATAGTTGGGTCGCTGCCGAGGTCCCGCGAGATGTCGGGAAGCGCGATCGCGGCGCCAGTGATGCTGATCGGCATCACGAAGATGCCCAGCAGCACGACGGGCAGCAGCAACGGCGATGGTGATGGACGCTCGGGGGTGGCGTGAGTGGGCGACAAGACTCCTCCTAGGTACGATGCGTGTCGTACCTGATGGAAGCATGCACGTAAGGTACGACGCAAATCAGACCTGAGGTGGAAGCGAATGGTGAAGGAAACACCTTCGGGGCCGGCGGCTGCGGAGATGGAGCTCGGCATCGTCCTCCGAGCGCTCTCCGATGAGCACCGTCGTGCGGTGATGGTCGAGCTCGCCGCAGACGAGGAGGATCGCGAGCGCACATGTAACTCGTTCGATCTGCCGATCTCGAAGCAGACCCAGACGCACCACTTCCGTGCGCTTCGGGAGGTCGGACTGATCTGCGAGATTGACTACGGGAACCGGAAGGGCATCCGACTGCGCCGGTCGGACATCGACGTACGTTTCCCTGGTCTGCTCGGGATCCTCGCAGCGGAGGCGCACAAGCCGGAACACGCAAATGGCTAGCAGCGCCGCCGACACGCTTTGCGCAGCAAGACTCGCAGGTCGAACTCGTCCCCGCCCGCGGGTGCGGAAGGCGACGACTGCGGCGACGGTGGCCTCGGTGCGCGAAGCCCCGCAGGCGAGCGTGTAGACCGAGGTCGACGTGACATAGACGATGGACTATCTCCGTCGCCTTCGCTCCGCGTGCACCTTCGAGGGCGCGAAGGCGCCTCCACTGCTCGTCGTCTCGCTGGCAGTCCTGCGCGCGATCCGCCGGACTCCGACCGCGAAAGCCGCATGGGGATGAACCGAACGGCGCGTTCATCCGCATCCATCGTGACGTGAACCTCGGAACCGCCGTCGCGACGCCGCGAGGTCTCATCGTGCCCAACATCAAGAAGGCGCAGGACCTTTCTGCCCGCGAACTCGCCGCCGCGATCACACAGCTGGCGATGACGGCTCGCGCTCGCGAGGGAAAGACGTCGCTGTCCGACCAGCGGGGCGGCACGATCACCTACCAGCAGATCATGGCGGTGTTCACCGAGGCCGACCATCCGCTGCGTGCGCGGCAGGTGTGCGAGGCGATGGACGTGGCGGTCGCGCCCAACAACATCAACAACGTCCGCCTCAAGCTCAAGCGGCTGGCCGGCCGCGGGATCCTGGCCGAGACCGAGCCAGGCTTGTTCACCCAGCCCCGGCCGTAGTCGACCGACATCGCCACGACCTGCCCGCCTGTCCCACACGAAACGAAAAACCGGATATCAGGCCTCCTACCGCCCTCTGCGTGCACGGGGTCGAGTTCACCGACCGCCCAGGCAGGCCACCGCCCGTTCGGAATCCGAGCGGCCGGTGGCCGCTCCAGTGCTTGCCCCGCGAGCAGCGGCCACGGCGATGCGTTCAGGGCCCGCACGGAACCCTGCCGATTGCTCGCGCCCTCGCCCACCAGGCCCGAGCGCGTAGCAGCCCCACGGCTCCTGGCATCTGGCTCCTGGCTCCTGGCTCCTGGCTCCTGGCTCCTGGCTCCTGGCTCCGACCAGGTGACCACAGAGGCCGGGTGGCCCTGACATACCGTGGCGCACCAGCCCTGGCCGCCACACTACGAGCACCGATCACCGCCGCGCCCACCGGAGCCCACCGTGCCGCACCCCGCCACCGGCCCCGCCGAGGAAGAGACCTTCCCGGCCCTGTGCAGCCACACGCACCTCTTTCCAGGCGCCCGCCTCCGTCTACAGGGACTGCCCGACCCCCAAGTCTTCGCGACCGCCCCCAGGTCGATCGGCGTGGACCTGCGCTTCTCCGACGCGGTGGGCGCTGACGCGGAGCTGCACACCGGCGTCCCGGAAGGGCCCTTCCTCGCCGTCCCGGCCTACACCACCGGAGCAGGCACGCGGATCGATCAACGCTCTTGGCATGTCCGAGAGTTCACCCTTCGAGGAGACGAGGTCGAGCTGACCATCGGCAGCCGCACCTCGGCCTGACCGCCCGCCCACCCCCAGGACGTGGTTCGGCTTCGCCCGGCACGCCAGCGCGAGGGAGGCGAGGGGCAGACCGTGGCTCCGCAGGCTCCGCCTCGGCCGCTTGAAGGCGTTCGGGTATCCGTCGGCGAACGTAGCCAAGCCTGAGCATCGATGACCGGCCCCTCTCCAGATCAGTCTTGGGACAGTTGCTCGCGCAGCATCGCCTCCAGGGTTATGGGTTCGCGGCCGAGCAGGGTGGCCAAGGTCGGGTCGACGGTGGCGAACTCGCCGGCTCGGCTCGCGGTGAAGATGCCGAGCAACTGATCGGCCGACTCCGTGGGAACACCCCGGCCTGTCAGCTGCTGCCGGAATTCGTCGTCAGAGGCGACGATCCGCCTCACAGCACGACCCGTGACGCCGGTGGCGATATCGGCGATGTCATCAAAGGTGAGCGCCTGTCCCCCCGTGAGCGGCGGCGTGGGGCCGTCGAAACGGCCCTCATCGACCAGGAGGGCGGCGGTCGCGTCGGCGAGGTCGGCGTGCGCGGTCCAGGCCACCGGCCCGTCTACGGGAAGTACGACCTGCCCGGACTCTGCCGCGCGGCCGAGGAAATGTACCGCGCTCATGGCATAGAAGCCGTTGCGCAGCGAGGTGAACGGCACGCCGCAGGCGCGCAGCGACTCGTCTGTGGCCGCGTGGTCACGGCACGCCTGGAAGTGCGATGTCGCGTCGGCGCCCATCTGGCTGGTGTAGAGGATGCGACGAGCGCCCGCCGCGACGGCCGCTTCGATCGCCACGCGGTGCTGCTTCACGCACTCCTCACCCATTTTGTCGACGGAGACGATGAGCGCCTGCGAGGCGCCCTCGAAGGCGTAGGCAAGGCTGGCGGCGTCGGTGAAACTGCCCCGCCGCACCCGCACTCCCCTGTCGGCGAACGCCTGGGCCTGCTGCGGCTCGCGAACGCTGACGCCGATTCGACCCGCCGGCACACGCCTGAGCAGGCTCTCGACGACCTGACGCCCCAGTCGTCCGGTGGCCCCGGTCACGATGATCATGATGCACTCCTATGCCGTAACGAGCCGTTTCCAGTGGAACCACTTATAAGCTACCATCGATACTAACGACGAAAACATCCGTGCAGTACCATTGATTCATGCCATCGCATCCACGCAGCGAAGACGGCACCACAGCCGTCAAGTCCGACACCGCGTCCCCGGGCCGGGATCAGACCCGGCAGCTGGTCATCGAGGCCGCCATCGACCTGCTGACGCGTGGCGGCCGCGACGCGGTCACCACGCGCGCGGTCGCCGCTGCGGCGGGCCTGCAACCACCCGCCATCTACCGGCTGTTCGGCGACAAGGACGGGCTGCTCGACGCGGTGGCCGAACACGGCTTCACCGCGTTCCTCGCCACCAAGAATGTCGACCCCGACCCCCAGGACCCCATCGAGGACCTGAGAGCCGGTTGGGACGTCGCGATCGAGTTCGGCCTGGCCAATCCCGCGCTGTACACGCTGATGTACACCGAACCCACCAGAACCGACTCGGCCGCCTTCAAGACCGGCATGGGGGTCCTGATGGGCCGCATCCGGCGGCTGGCCGCCGGCGGCTGGCTCCGCGTCGACGAGGAACTCGCGGCCCAGATCATCCACGCCACGGCGCGCGGCGCGGTCCTCACCTGGCTGTCCCTGCCCCAAGACCGGCGCGACCCGGCCTTGTTCACCACTCTGCGAGAGTCCATGGTCGCCGCCGTCACCAACCAGCAGCCCACCGTCCAGGACTCGGGCCCAGCCGGCGCCGCCCGCGCCCTACGCGCCTCGCTCCCCGATCAGACGAACCTCAGCAGCGCCGAGCAGCACCTGCTGAGGGAATGGCTGAACCGCCTGGCCACCGACGACTGATCACCGGCGCCTCACACCCGCCGGGGCCGACTCCCCCGGCCCGCACCTCGGGGCAACGACCCTGCGACCACCGATCGGCGAACAGTGCCCGCGGGACGGTCCTGACCTCGACCGACCGCCGTAACTACCCGCCATGCGGGTGGTCGGAGTTGCCCGGTTCGGGATGACGGCTATCTTCTGGAATAAGCAGATATGCCGACTTGCCTTTTCTTGCCATGAGTCCCCCGGGAGAGGAGGCCGGATACGGGTGCCGGAGAGGCGTCATGGCGAAGAAGAAGTTCATGAAAGAGGCAGTGCGCCTCGCGATGGAGTCGGTGGTGAACGGCTGGGGCGGGCCGTTCGGAGCGGTGGTCACCTGTGACGATGAGATCATCGCCCGCGGTCAGAACCGGGTCCTGCTGACCGGCGACCCGACAGCGCACGGCGAGGTGGAGGCTATTCGCAAGGCGATTCAGGTACTGAATCCGGAGGCGCCGTCGATCGCGTTGAAGTACCAGGACAAGAGCACGCTGAAGCTCATCAAGCGCGACCCCGATTCCCCGGACCGGGAACTGTATCGGGCCCGGATGCTCAAGGGCTGTGAGATCTACACCAGCGGCCAACCGTGCCCGATGTGCATGAGCGCCATCTACTGGTCGCGGTTCGACGCCGTCTACTTCAGCCGCGATCTGAAGGCCACGGAGGACATCGGGTTCAGTGACGAGTTCCAGTACGAGGACTTCAAGAAGCCGATCCACGAGCGCAGCATCCGCATGGTGCACAGCTATCCACGACTCGGCGAAGCCGCGTACGAGGCATGGGCGAACAGGCTCAACAAGCACCCCTACTGACGCGCGCCGGGCAGCCCAGGCCAACGACGTGGTCGGCGTGGAGGGGCTGCTCGCCCTGCACGACGAAGCGGTACGGGCGGGCAGCCGATGGAGAGCGGCAAGGGCGGGCCAGGCCGGGCTCAGCTGCTGTTGCCTGCGCGGAGCCAGGCTATGTAGTCCGCGACGGCCCGCTCGGTGTCGTACGCGGCCTCATAACCGGTGTCCTCTTGGAGACGGCTGATATCGAGGACGAGGTGCGATGCGTCGCCTTCGCCTCCGGTGGGCAGGTCGACCTGGGCGCCGGGGACTGTCTTCTTGATGGCTGCGATGAGCTGGGCGTTGGTCGTAGCTCGGCCGGAACCGACGTTGTACGTGCGGTGGTTCAGCTTCTCCGCGAGCTGGAGGAGGGCGATCGCGCGCCCGGTGTCCTTCACGTAGTTGAGGTCGAGGCCGTCCTCGGCGAAGGCCGGACCCACGAGGTTGGAGAGATCCGGGGCGGTGCCGCGGGCTGCGGCGTGGATGAGGGCGGGGGCGGCGAAGAACGGGTCCGGGTGGCCGAGCGGTCCCCAGGTGCCGGAGATGCGGTAGTCGACGATGTCGATGCCCGTCGTGTCGGCGAGGAACCCGCCCAGCAGTTCGCCGACTTTCTTGTACGTGGGGATCGATGCGGAGGCGCTCATCGACAGCGGAGCGTCCTCGCGCAGCGGTCCGTCGTTCTCGGCGCCGAAGTAGACCCCGATGGTGCTGGCGACGCCCAGGCGCCGCACACCCCAATTCTGGGCCGCCTGCACGACGTTCAGCAGTCCGCCGAGCGCCTGCCGCATCGACTCGACCGGTGCGTCCGGGACAGGGGGCCAGGGATGAGACCCCGCCAAATGGACGATGCCGGTGATGTCGTGGCGGTCGCCGATCGCGAGCAGGGCGTCGCGATCGGCGACGTCGGCCTGTTCCACCTCCACCCGCTCTCCGGCGAGCACGGCCGGGAGTTCGCGAGTGCTGCGCTGGACCACGACGCAGTCTTCGCCCAGATCGAGCAGTGCCCGCACGGTGTGGGATCCGATGAAGCCAAGACCTCCGGTGACGAGGATCATCACACGTCCTTCCTGTAGCAATCCTGATCAGCGCTGATAGCACTGGTGACCCTGATGGATCTCGTGGACCTGATGGATCTGATAGCGCCGGTGGCTCTGATAGCGCTGAGGGCTCTGGCAGCCCTGCTGGACGGACCGGGCGGTGGCGGGGCCGGCCAGCGCCCGTAAATCCGGAGGAGGGTTGCCTACTTGCTCTGCACCTTCCCCAGCGGCTTGGGGTCTCCCTCCAGCGCGGCGGCCGCCGCCCGCCAGCCGGTGTCCTCGGGGTAGAGGGCGCTGCGCAGGAAGGCCGTGGTGAGCCGCTGGATCAGGGCGACACGCTCGGGGCTCTCGTCCGTCGTCTCGGCGGCCTCGTATCCGGGGATGCCGCCGAGCGAGTGCTCGGCCTCGAACAGCGTCAGCAGGCTCTTGTTTCCCGGGCTGTAGGTGTAGGGATCGGTGAACCAGTCGGGTCCGCGAGTGGACAGCGCGGAGTCGTCGCGGTCCCCGGCGACGATGAGAGCCGGCGGGGTCATGGTGTCGAAGGACGGCTTCATGAAGGGGAGGTGCTCGGCGGCGAACGGCGTCAGGCTGTCGCCCAGGCCGGTCAGGGCGAGCAGCACGCCCGCCTTGACCCGGGGGTCGGACATGTCCTCGCCGGGAACGCCGTCGGAGCCGAGGACGCGCGCGCCCAGCAGCGTACTCGCCGTCTGCGCTCCCCAGGAGTGGCCGGCCACGGCGATGCGGCTGTGGTCTATACGCCCGCCGAGGCCCGGCACCGCGGTCTCCAGAGTGTCGAGCCCGTCCAGTACCCGCGTGAGGTCCTCGATACGGATTCGCCAGATCCGCGGCGTACGGGGGTCCTCGGCGGGCAGGCCGAGCGTCCTGGAGTCGAGGTGGGTGGGCTGCACCACCACGAAGCCGTGGGCAGCCCAGAAGTCCGCCAGCGGACCGTAGCCGTTCAGCGACCAGCCGAAGCCATGCGAGAAGACGATGACGGGCAGGTCGCCGCCGGTCGCGGGGGCGGATACGCGGACCTGGAGGTCCTCGCCGCGCCCTGGGGCGGCCAGGACGACCGGCTTCGCGGAGACCACCGCGGTGGGCGTGGGCGTGGGCGTGGCCTGCTGATTGTTCGCGGAGTTCGGGTCGGACATGGTCGTGCCTTTCCTTCGGGTCTTTCGGTTCTTTCGGTGCTCTCGCACTCGTGGGCGTGAACCCATCGGGCAGGGCTGAGCGTGGTCGCGACGGCAGCCTGGTCAGCCGTCGCCCCGTCTGTCATGATTGAAACGGAACCTCGTTCCGCTAACTATACGGAACCGTGTTCCGCTTCGCAAGGCCAGTCACCGCCCAGTTGGTCGTTGATCTCGGCCGCTGATCTCGGCCGCTGATCTGGGTCGTTGATCGGCGGTAGACCGTCCCCTGCGGAGGGCGGCACAGATAGTCACGTCACCCCCGTCCGAAGAACCAGAGGAAGACGTCTCCTGGCCGTCCAGGCCGGCGTCGCCGCCAAAATGGAGTGGACATGAACACGGAACTCCCCACCGGCTCGGCGAAGACGGCCGACCCGGCCGCGGCAGAACAGGCCGCAGGAGAACGGACCGCGGGAGAGCAAGCTGCGGGACAACAGGCCGCGGCGGGGCAGCAGGCCGCGGCAGAGCTGCGCTGCCTGGTCCCCGCCGATCAGGTGCTGACCAGCGGGCCCGGCTACGACGCGGCGGTCACCTTGTGGAACGCGGCGGTACGGCGCAGTCCGGCCGTCCTGCTCCGCTGCACGACGACCGCGGACGTCCAGGCAGGCGTCAGGACGGCCAGGAAGTTCGGGCTGCCGGTATCGGTGCGCGGCCAGGGGCACGACTGGGCGGGGCGGTCGCTGCGCGACGGCGGGCTGACGCTGGATCTGGCGCCGATGCGCTCGGTACGGGTCGACCCGGCGCGGCGTACCGCGACAGTCGGCGGAGGAGCCAGCATCAACGAAGTCCTCGCCGCGGTCGACCGGCAGGGACTGGTCGCCGTCACCGGCACGATCGGCGGCGTCGGCCTCGTCGGCCTCCTGTTGGGCGGCGGCTACGGCCCGTTGTGCGGCCGGTTCGGGCTGGCCGCGGACAATCTGCTCGGGGCCGAACTGGTGCTGGCCGACGGCTCGGCGGTACGGACCGACGCCGAGCACGAGCCCGATCTGTTCTGGGCGTTGCGCGGAGGCGGCGGCAACTTCGGCGTGGTGACATCGGCCGACGTGCGGGTGCACACGGTGCCCGGCGTGGTGACCGGCAGCGTCGCGTACCCCTGGAAGCAGGCCCAGCAGGTGTTCACCGCGGTGCGCGAGATCCAGTCGGGCTGCCCGGACGAACTGACCGTACAGACCTGCGTCATGCTGGGGCCCGAGGGCGCCCCGATGGTGCTGGTACTGCCCACTTGGTGCGGGGACCCGGCCGTAGGCATCGATCCGAACGGCCCGGTACAACGCCTCACCCGCCTGGGCACGCCCGCGATGGCGCAGCTCGTGGCAGTGAACCACGCCGCGGCGGTGGCCGAACGGGACGCGATGTTCCCGGCCGGGCGAGGCGTCAGCATCCGCACCCGCTCGGTCCCCGACCTCGGCCCGGACGTCATCGACGTGCTGATCGCCGGAGGAGAGGCGTTGACCTCGCCGATGTCGGCGATCTCGGTGCACCACTTCCACGGCGCCGCCAGCCGGGTAGGCCCCGCTGAGACCGCCTTCGTCCGGCGGGAACCGCACCAGATGGCGGAAATCGTGGCGATCTGGCCCGCCTCCTCTGACGCCACTGCTCTCACCGCCGCCACTGCCACCACTTCCACCGCTGCCACCACTGGAGCAACCGACGCCGCCGACCCCGCCCACGGTGCGCGGCACCGCGCCTGGGCGGAGACGATGTCGCGGGAACTGACCCCGCACGCGTTCCCGGGCGGCTACCAGAACCTGGTCGGACCGGAGGCGGTTGACCAGCACCCGCACTTGTACGGCTCCAACACCGCCCGGTTGATGGCGATCAAGGAGGCGGTTGACCCGGACGGCGTCTTCCAGGCGACGCCCATGCCGATCGGCTGACTGCCGGACAGGGGACTTCCAGACAGGTGACTGCCTGGCAGGGGACTACCGGGCAGTTGTCTGCCGATCGGTGGCCTCTGCCTGCCTTCGGTGAGGTACGCCGTCAGAGCTTGAGCCGGGAGTGCCCCGGCCGTCACACCCGGTGCGCAGACGGCCGTCCATCGAGCTCGCGCTCCAAGTCCGCGAGATCTCGGGAGGTGTTCACGGCCCACCATGGAACGTCCACCGGGTACCCCACGAGCTGGCGACTCCGGATCAGACGGGCGAGCGTACTGGGCACGTGGTCACCTTCATCGGGGAGCAGGCCGATCACGTCGGGGTCGAAGAGGTAGATGCCGGCGTTCACCCGAGGAGACGGGGGCCGCGCCGACTCCAGCGTCGTCACCCGGCCCCGCTCGTCGCACTCGACACCGGCACGCGGCCGGGTGGGGTGGGCCAGGGCCACGGTCGCCGACGCGCCATGCCGTACGTGATGGGCGTACATGTCCGCGAGGGGGAAGCAGGTGCAGATGTCGCCGTAGGCGGCGAGCCAGGGCTCATCGGGGTACGGCAACGCCTTGGCGCTCCGCTTGAGTCCTCCGCCCCGCCCCAACGGCCGCTCTTCCACCACCACTTCTACGCGGAGTGGCAGCTTGTGCGACTCCAGATAGTCGATGATGACGGCGGCCAGGTGCCCAGCCGCGATGGTGACGTGCTCCACTCCGGACTCGGCGAACCAGTTGATCTGGCGCCGCAGGATCGGCGTGCCGCACACCTCGACCATCGCCTTCGGCCGATCACGCGTCAAGGGAAGCAACCGCTGCCCGAACCCTCCCGCCAGCACGACCGCCTGGCACGCAGTCGCCCCGTATTCCGCATCGGCCACCGCCTCCCCTCCCCCACCGTCGAGGACCGCCGACGCGGTCGGCCTCCGCCGCTCCAATGCTTCCCGCGACCCTCGCAACTCCCTTGAGTTGTCAGCCATAAACGCAAAGTACCCATCCGCGTCATCCGGATACGCGGCCCACCCGGCGCGAGGAAGGGGAATCCCGCACCGGTCGCCGGCACCGAGTCGTTCATCGCGCCATTACGCCCTTCCCCATCCACCTCCTCCGCGCAGGGCGGACAGCGGACACGTGTGGCCCACTCCCATGAAGGCGGTGGCGTCAGCCGATCGCCCACTATGCGCTCACGCAGGGCAGACATCAGCGACTCGCCAGCCGCCAGCACGACGGCGTCGTGCCTGCTGCCACCACACAAGACCCATGGGCCTCAAGGCCGGAGACCGGGAAAGCCCGGCTCGATAGCAACACTCCGGAGTCGCGCCGGACCGTACGCGTTTTCATGCCGTACGGGCACGTGAACGCGCCCTCGGCTTTGGTTCGGTCCGGCGCGGCGGGGGTCAGCGCCAGGAGTTGTTGCTGGTGTGGTCGCCGGCGAGCCAGCGGGCGAGGTCGGCGTGGGCCGTCGCGCGTCGCTCGGCATCGATCTTCTCCACGTCGGGGTGGTCGACGGCGAATTCGAGCCTCAGCCCATTGGGGTCCGTGATGTACAGCGAAACGCAGAATCCGTGATCCAGCACGATGGTTTCCGGCTCCGTATAGCCGGCCTCGGTGATCCGCTTCCACATCGCGTCCTGCGTCCCCTGCTCGACCTTGAAGGCGATGTGACGGAGAGGAGTGAAGTTGATTTCGGTCTGAAATTCCTTCTGGTCCTCGGGGTCGGCGAACTGGAAGAAGGCCAGGGCGCCGCCGTCCTCCAGGCCGTAGAAGGTGTGGCAGTAGACGCGTTCGACACCGCGCATCACCTCACGCTCGGTCCACGTGGCCACAAGAGGCAGGCCGAGCACGTCCTCGTAGAAGCGCCGGGTGGCTTCCTGGTCGTCGGTCACCCATGCGTGGTGGTGGAGGCGGAGAGGAAGGGTCTGGCTCACGTCGGGTCATCTCCTTTGACGAGGCTGGGTCTTGGACCGGCACTCGGGTGGCTGCCGACTCCTCAATCAGAATACCCTACTTGGTTTAACGTTGAACTACTTTTCGCCACCGGCTCCCTCATCCCGGCCGAATTCGATCTTCAACCGGCTGACCTGCAAGAACAGGAACCGGGCAGCGAGCACCGATCAGTACGTCAGCCTCCGCACGAGCCCCGCCCTCATCCCCCACGCACACCCCGACGACCACCCCGACCAGGCAATACTCCGGATGAGATCGATTCCGCCGAACGGAACGCCAATGTGTCCTTATCTGCCCGGTGCCCCGCCCAATCGAGCCTCGGCAACAGGCATTCATCGAGATAAAGAGGGATATCTAATGTCATCGGTGGCGTTCGAGCCCGCGGATCACCACGCCCAGGATGTCGCCGCGTTCGAGATAGCCGATGTGACGGGAGTCGTGGCTGTGGGCGGTGTTGTCGCCGAGGAGCACGAATTGATCCGGCGGTACGGGCCGACCGGCATCGGCGGCGAGGGCCGGGCCCAAGCCTGCGGGGACCAGGTCGCCGGGGCCCGCCGCGACTCGTTTGATCAGTCGAATTCGGGTGTTCGACGGCTCGTCGCCCGGTTGACGAGGT
This sequence comes from Streptomyces sp. NPDC050617, assembly GCF_040654795.1. Taxonomy (NCBI): domain Bacteria; kingdom Bacillati; phylum Actinomycetota; class Actinomycetes; order Kitasatosporales; family Streptomycetaceae; genus Streptomyces; species Streptomyces sp. NPDC050617. The sequence continues at coordinate 32,068 of NZ_JBFAIS010000027.1, forward strand.
TCCGGGGGCGTCGGTGGCGGCGTCAGCGCCGGCGCTATCGCCTTCGCGAGCTCGCCCGGTGGATCACCGGAGGGTGGGCGCCACATCGCCACCACCACATCCCCCCTGCCGATCCCCCCACCGACCCCGAGGCCCCAGCTCCGGCCCCAGCTCCGGCCCCGGCTCCGGCTCCGGCCGAGCCTTCGGACCAGCACCCGGTCACCGCCCGTGTAGGCCGGTTCCATGCTGGCGCCGGCGACGGTGATGACGGCGAAGCGGCGTCGTGCCAGCAGTACGCCCAGCAGAGGTGCCGCGACCAGGACGAACGGCGCGATCGGGGCCGGCCGGCGAACGAATGGCCTTGGCCTCCATGGCATCGACCTCATGGCATCGACCTCATGAGAGCTGCCTCACGCTCACGGGATCGGTCTCACGGAATCGCCTTGCCCAGGTCAAGTTCCGGTTCCGGCGCCGTGGTGCCGGACGGCGTCAGCGCCCTCCCCCGGCGGTAGCCGCGAGCCTGCATCGTGAACAGGCGGGCGTAGGCGCCGTCTTCCCGCATCAGCTCGTCGTGTGTGCCGCGTTCGGTGATCCGGCCGTGCTCCAGTACCAGCAGGAGGTCCGCGTCCCGGAGCGCGCCCAGCCGGTGCGAGATCAGCAAGCTGGTACGACCTGCCCGGTGGTCGCGCAGACGCAGGTGGATCTCGTGTTCGGCCTCGGCGTCGAGGCCGGAGCTCGGCTCGTCGAGGATGAGCAGATCGGCGTCGTCCCGCAGGAACGACCGGGCCAGGGCAAGGCGTTGCCACTGCCCGCCGGACAGGACGACGCCGGTGACCGGATCGTCCTTCTCCTCTTCCGAGAAGAAGGTCCGGCTCAGCAGCGTCCGGTAGCCGCGGCCGCCGGGCAGGGCGGCGATGAACTCGTGCATTCCGGCCAGTCGGGCGGCCTTTTCGATGCTGTGCTGCTCGGTCAGCCGGTCCAGATCGCCGATTCCGATGTTCTCGCCGGCGGTGAAGCCGTACTCCATGTAGTCCTGGAATGTGGCCCCGATGCGCCCGCGCACCTCGGCGGGATGGAACGCCCGCAGATCGGTCCCGTCCCACAGCACCTGGCCGCGGTCCGGGTCGTACAACCGGCACAGGAGCTTGATCAGCGTCGTCTTCCCCGCTCCGTTGAGTCCCACCAGGCCGACGGAACTGCCCGCGGGGATCGTCAGATTCACGCCGCGCAGCACCCAGGGGTGCTCCGGGCCGTAGCGGAACCAGACGTCCCGCAGTTCGATGCCCTTCCTGAGGCGGGGCACGGGTCGGGGGTCGGCGCACACCAGCACGTCGTCCTCGGTCTCCCGGACCGCGACGTAGTGGTCGAAGAGCAGCAGCGCCTGGTGGCCGCCCGCGATCTCGCTCGCCAGTGAAGCGAGTGCGGCCTGTACGGCGGGCAGCGCGGTGACGAGCAGCGCGACGCCGCCGACGCTGATACGGCCCTGTCCGGCGGCCCGTACCGCCCACAGCAGGCCGAGACCCGCGACCACGGCCGCCAGTACGCCGAGTTCGAGCTGGATCACTGCCTCCTGGCGGTCCACCGCCTGCTTGGCCCTGTCGGCCCGGCGGCGTTCGGCGAGCATCCGCCCGCGCAGGAATCCGCCGATGCCGAACAACCGGATCTCCTTGGCGGCCCGCGGACTGGTCAGGAGCTGGAAGTAGAACAGCTCCCGGCGCTCCACGGGGCCGATGTCCCAGAACATCGCCGCCCGTCGGCGGCTCATCGCCAGTTCTCCGACCAGCACCGGCACCCCGGACAGGAGTACCGCGGCGGCCAGGACCGGACTCAGCACCATGAGCGAGCCGAGGAACCCCCAATGGTGAGCGTGGCCTGCAGCGCCCCCAGTCCGCTGTTGACCGCCTGCGTCGGCGTCATGCCCCCGGCCTGCTGGGCCAGTCGCAGCCGGTCGAGGAACCGTGGGTCCTCGAATTTGCTCAACCCGGTCAGGGCGTCCACGGCCCGGTAGAGGGAGTCCTGGGCGCGCAGCCCGGCCGCGCGCTGTGCCTGGGCCTGTACGTACTGGGCGAGCTGCGGCACCGCGGCGGCCAGGATGCCCACCGCGGCGAGCAGCCCGGCCGGCGCGAGGAGCGCGGCGAGCCCGCCGCCCGCGGCCAGCCGGTCCAGCACCGTCCGTACCGTCCACGCGAAGGCGATGGGCAGCACCGCGCCGAGGGCGGCGAGCAGCGTGAGCGCCGCTACGTGCCGGGGCGCGGCTCTGAAGGCCAGCCCGGTCGCCGCGCGGAAGACTCCGGCCAGCCGTCGCGGTCCCGGTGAGGACCCCGCTTCCGCCCTCACCGGGTTGCGGGTGAGGGAGCCGGCAGCACGTGCTCGCCCACGGCGTCCACCACGAGTTCGTCGCCGGCGGCGCGGACCCGGCACATGGACGGGAAGGCGCGGACCCCGAACGCCTCCGTCACGGGTCCCGCGATGGATTCCCGTACGACCGTGGTGAGCGGTCCCAGTTCCGTCACCATCTGTTCGGTCTCGGCGTCGCCGTCCGCCCCGCCCGCGACGACGGCGACGACGGCGCCGTTCACGGGAGCCGCTCCGAGCGCCGCCGCCACCCGCGGCAACTGTGCGTGGCACGGAGGACAGCCGGGAGACAGGAACACCACGACGGCCCCGGCCCCGGCACCTCCCCCGGCACGTACTCCGGTCCCGGTCCCGCCCCTGGCTCCCGCTCCCGCCCCACCCCCAGCCACGAGATCGCGATTGCGAAGGGGCCTCCCGTCGACGGTCCGGGTCTCGAAGGCCCCGACGAGCGCGCCCGGCGGAAGCATTCCCTCGTCCATTGCCTGATCCATCCCCTGATCCATCCCCCGGTCCATCCCTGTGCCGGCGAACCCGCCCGCGTACGAGGGCGTGCGCGCGGCCTGCTGGGCGCGCAGCCTTCGGATCAGCCCCACCGTCAGCAGGAGGTCGAGCAGGCACAGCGCCCCGACAAGCACGACGGCCGCGATGAGATACGCCATGGTCACCCGTGTCCTTTCGGCGCGGCGACAGGCAGGAAGTCGCGCAGCACCTCGTATATGTCGTCGAAAACAGTCACCACAGCACCGAGTACGAGGCCGGTGCCGGCGGCCACCGCGAGGCCGCCCGGCGCTGTGGGCACACCGTGGAACGTCCCGGCGGCGCCGGTCACCGCCGCGACGATCAGCAAGCCGTTCCGTACGAGAGGGAGGGCGCCCGCGCTGCTCGTAGAGGCGCCGAAACACCGGCACGGCACCCGCAGGCCCCGCCGGAGCGATGCCGCCATCGCGATGGTGAACGCCCCGAGCAGGCACCCCAGCAGCACGAACCCCGCCATCGTCAGCGGCCGCGGCCGCGGCAGCATGAGCAGGACGGCCCCGGCCGCCTCCGCCCCGACGACCAGCCGAGCCGCGGCGCGTCCACGGCTCGGAGACAGCCCGGCCAACTCCCGTACGGAGCGTACGAACGCGCTGAAGGACTCCGCGCTGCTGAGTTTGCTCACCACCGCGACTGCGAAGACGACTACGAGCAGCGTCCGACAGGACACCGCGGCGAGTTCCATAGCGAGAGACACACCTTTCCGCCTGACGGGATACGAAGACGGGGCCCCGGTGGCCTCCCCACGTGCGGCCACCGGGGCCCCTGGCCCCCCTGACTCCCCCGGCCTACTGCTTCAGTTGATCAGTCGGTGGGACCGAGGGTCCGGCGGGGCAGCCGGCATCAGCAGCCGCAGTGGCCGTACTCGTTTTACCAACTGCCGTCGTCGCAGTTCACCCGGTACTGGGTGTACTTCTTCTGGCCGCCGCAGCTGCCGTTGATGCACTTCGATCCGACCCTGCGGCACTTGACCGCATGAGCTGTCTCTCCGGGCAGCAACCGTTCTACGAGGCGATCGGTGAGCGCCTGCACGAATGTGGTCATCTGAGGCTCCTTCTCCTGAGGGCGCGTCGCCGATGAGCGGCGCGACTAGAGGTGGTGGAAGTGGAGCGTGCTGTGTGCGGCCCGGCGGGCACAACACCACGGGGCTGTCCCGGACGGCTCCCCACCTGTCCGGCCTGGCCGGGCCCGGTGTCCGGGCCGCATCCGGACAGCGCCCGGGTCGGATACGGTCAGCCCCTCCGGATGAGGAACCTCTGGCCGATCGCGCCAGTGCATCGTTGTTCGACCGCTTCGGCTCCTTCAGCGGCGACGCTGTCAGCGATGCCGACGCACCGGCCGCTGTCGGCCGGGCGGATCAGAAATCCATCGGCGCTGTCGGCGGCGATGGCCTCCAGGCGGAACAGGGTGGCCTGGGCACAGTCGTTCCGGGGTTCGAGCATGCCCTTCACCGGGCCGTCGCCCACGACCGTCAGGCACCCCTTCCCCATCTGGGGGTGGTGCCACTGGATGCGGTACAGGCCCTCACCGGCAGGCTCAAGGTACGTTCGCGGCACGGTGGCCTTGGCACAGGGAAGTTGGACCGCGACCGCGCTGCCGTAGGCGCCGCCCCGGTCGCGTCCGTCGGTCATGCAGAGCGCGGGCGCGCGGGCGGGCCTGATCGTGGCCCATCCGTCCACGGGCGCCGCGGGCGCCGTCGAGGCGGTGACCGTCGGAGCACCCGAGGAGCTCGCGTCCCCCGCCCCCGAACTGCCGGGCAGCAGAACCCAGATGACCGAGGCGATCAGGGGGACCATGAGCGCGGCCGTGAGCGTGACCAGGCGGACCTTGGTCCGGCTCGGCCCGGATTCCGTAGCGCCTGTGGCTTCGGGCGGCGACTGAGCTGCGGTCTCGGCGCTCTCGACAGTGTCAGCGGTGTCGGCGCTCTCGGCCGTCTCGATGGCCTCGGCACTGGGTGCCGCTACGGACACGGCTGCGGCATCGCCCGCGGGTACGGCCTCAACCTCCTCCGCGAGCCGAGCCCTGACCTCCAGCCAGGCATCAACCCACCGGCCGCCCCCGTCGGTGCGTTCGTCCCCGCAAGCGCGGACGAACGCGGCCACCACGTCGGCCCTCGGCAGGCTCCCCCGCCTCAAGACGTCGGCCAGCGTGCTGCGCGCCAGTACGTCGCCACGGCGGGCAGCCCGTTCCTCCAGTTCGCGATACGTCAGCCCGGAACGCTCCTTGAGCCGTCGCATCAACTCGACGAAGGCGGCGGCGTCTCGGGCATCGCGGGGCGATAGTTCCCCTGGGCCCCCCACAGCGTCATCATGCTGATGGGCAACCAAGCGCACAAGGACAAATGCCGCCTCGCCTCTGCGGTCCGGTACACGCTCCGGACAGGCCCTGACCAGCCCGGACAGCTCCCGGGGCAGTCCATGGCACCGGAAAGCGGTGAGTGCGCCGATGGCGAGTTCGCGAAAGGGACAGCCTCGGGATCACCGGTCGCGCAACCGGCGCATGCCGCAGAAGAGCAGGACCACGCCGATCGCCTGGAGCAGAAGCTGCGTGGCCATGGCGATACGGAAATCCGCGAGGTCGGGGTCGGCGGCCGGGCCCTGTGCGTGGTCGAGGGTGACGCCGATCAGCATCATGGCCAGCAGCGCGGCCGTGTAGCCGCCGATGTTGGCGATGCCCGACGCCGCGCCGACGCGGTGCGGGCGGCTGCCGGAGCGCGCGATGTCCAGGCCGAAGACCGCGGCGGGGTTCCCGAGTCCGAGCACGGTCACCAGCAGGAACAGGAGAGGCAGAGGGGCGTGCGCCCCCGGCCACAGCAGGACGGTCGCCCACGTGACGGTGGTGGTGGAGGTGATGGTGAGCACCAGAGGTACGCGCCAGTGGGGGCGGCGGCCAGAGACGACTCCGAAGACGGGGCCGAGGAGCATGGTGACCACGAGCGGCACCGCGATCAGATAGCTGGCGGTGCCGGCGGGCAGCCCTTGGCCTTGGGTCAGGAAGGGATAGCCCCAGAGCAGTACGAACACCTGGACCGGGGAGTGGACGGTGAACATCAGCCACAGCCCGACGGCCGTAGTGGGCTGCCGCCACGCTTCGGCGAGGGCGGTCCGCATGGATTCGCGCGGTAGCGATATCGGTGACCCTGGCGGTACTGGCGGCACTGGCGGTACTTTCTCCGGCTCGTACAGCGGTCGGCCGTCAGGGGTATCGCGGACGCTCAGCCATACCGCGATGGTCATGCACGCAGTGGCCAGCGCGACGGAGAAGAACACGGGTTGCCAGCCGAAGGCCCGTAGCGCGGCGGACAGCGGCGGGGTGGCCGCCAGGCCGCCCGCGGTGCCGACCACGACCGTCACCTGGGCGAGGACAGGGGTACGGGCCGCGGGGAACCATGCCGCGATCAGGCGCAGCACGCTGATCATCACCATCGCGTCGCCGCAGCCCAGCAGGGCGCGGCCCGCCAGTACGACGGCGAAGGCGTCGCCGCCCGCCACGAGGGCCTGGCCGGCGGCCATGACCGTCAGGCTCAGCGTGAGCATCCTGCGGGGCCCGTGCCGGTCGACCAGCAGGCCGACCGGTATCTGGGTGGCCGCGAAGACGCCGAGCTGGACCGCGGCGAACGCGGACAGCGCGGTGGCGTCCACGCCCAGGCGGTCCGCCGCCATCGGTCCGGCGACGCCGAGGCTGCCCCGGTTGAAGATGGCGACGACGTACGTGAGCGCTGCCGCACCCCATGACACCCATGCCCGTACGGGGACCTTCGCCGCCGTTCCCGCCGCTGCCTCCGCCTCCGCCGCCCGCTCGCGCTTCTGCTCGTATCGCGTCGCCGGCTCCCGAGGAGCGCTCACCCCGTCACCGGGCCGGAACCCCACTGGCGCCGATCGGATTCCGGGCTCGATCCCGGAGGATTCAGTTTTCTTCCCACGTACGCACCCCCTGGGACGCGAGAAGCGCCGCGTGCCCGTGGTCCACGGCCACCGTGGTGTCCTCGCCGAGGCCCATCTGTCCTTTCTGGCGGGCCATGTTCGCGCGGGCGAAGGCTTTTGTGCGCTGCGTGTCCCGGCCGAAGGTGACGAAGGCGGATATTCGCTCGCGCAGCGCGTCCAGATCCGGAGTGTCCGCAGAGCCCGCGAAGTCCGGGGATTCCAGAGAGTCCGGATCGGGAACCATGGCGCCGGCGTGAGTGATCCGCACATCGAACACCACGAGATCGCCCGCGTCCATCAGCACCTGCCGGGGCCGTACAGGTTTCAGATCCGGACGCAGATGCGAACCAGGGTCGACACGCAGGCAATTGACGCTCGTCGAATCCTGGAGGTAAATGCCCACCTTCACCACCTCGGGTGCGTCCCGGAACAGCGATGCCGCCGATTCGCCGAAGTAGCCGGAGAGCGGATCGCCCGAAGCCAAACTGCCGCTGTCCTTGTGCCACCCTTGGGTGAAACCGTGGTGGGCGTCGCTGTGCCCGGTGAACACGATGTCCCGGGTACCGAGAGCAGCGCGGGCGAGGTCGATGACCTGGGGATGTGCGTAAAGCCAGGCCAGGCCGGGAACGAAGTGCGCCGCGGCCGGCTGCACCCGCGCTCCGTCCAGCCGCACCCCGTGGCCGGCTTGAAAGTGCGCGGCGATCAGAGTCCGGGCGCTGTGAATCTCATCCGCGTCGAGCCGCCGCCGTGCGACGGCCCAGCCGTCGTCGGCCACACGATCCGCTAACTCCGCGGGCGGGAAAAGGGCTGTGGTCACCGATAACTCCTGTACTGAGACGGGCTCGATCGGGTCGTTCCGGTGAGAGCAGTGCGGCCATTCTTCGTTGTACAAGTCAATGTCGTGTGTACAGGTCATTAACAGGTACGGGAGATACCGTGACGCGGCCGTCCTCGCACGCGATCATTGAGAGAGTGCCGGGGTGTCTACCTTCGTTGTATTCGACCTTGAGTTCACATCGTGGCCCGGAGCCCTGGAGCACGATTGGGGGGAGCCAGGACAACTCCGCGAGATCGTGCAGATCGGGGCCTTGCGTCTGAGCGAGGACTGCTCGGTCGTCGAGGAGTACGAGACGCTGGTGACGCCTACGGTCAATGCCCGGCTGTCCCCCTACTTCACCGAACTCACCGGCATCGCCCAGGAGACCGTCGACAGGGAAGGCGTCCCCGCGGCGCAGGCCCTGGGCGAATTCCTGGGGTTCTGCCGGGGCCAGACCGTGCTGTCCTACGGCAACGACATGGTGGTGATGGGAGAGAACATCGCCTGGGCGCGCGCACGCGGAGAGGAGATCAAGAACAGCTTTCTCGACGCGGCCTTCGTGAACATCCGGCCTTGGCTGAACACCGTGGCGCCGGAGACTGCGCAGTCGAATGTGGGCCGCCTATGGAGTGTGCTGGGGCTGCCCAAGCCCGCTGCCGGACGGGAGCATTCAGCGCTGTTCGACTGCCACTCCTTCGCCGCCGCCATCGGTCATCTGCGCCATCACGGGGCTGAACTGCCCGTGGGGTGCTTGTAGCTCACGGAGGGGCGTAACCCGTGGGCTGTTCGTCGCCCACGGCCTGTCCGTAGCCCGCAGGTTGTTCGCAGCTCAGAGGCTGTTCGCAGCTCATGGCACGAGGCCGTCGGCCCTGCTCCCGCGGTCCGGGGGCGGGGCCAACGGCCCGTTCGCGCACAAGGCGCGCACAAGAGGTGGGGGGGCAGACCTCAGACCCGGTCGGCCGCGATCAGGAGGTACTGGAAGGAACCGTCCTTGTAGGAGTTGATGAACGCCTCCTCGATGCCGGTGACCAGGGAGGACGTGGCACGCAGCTCCCAGTAGGGCAGCGTCGCGGCCGTCAGGTCGACGACGGTCTGCGGTACGAGGCGGTTGTCGGCCATGGCGCGCATGTACTCGCGGCGGGAGTGGATGTTGCACTCGAAGTGCGCGTTGATCTGGGAGACCCACTTCGAGGGCTGGCCGTAGCGCGGGTTCCAGCAGCCCGTGATGGTCACGTAGCGCCCGCCGATCTCCAGGATGCGGGAGTGCTCGGCGAAGAGGTCGTGCAGATCGACGTACATGGTCGACTCGTTGTTCCACGAGGCGCGGATCTGGCCCGTGCCGAACGGCATGTCGAGCATGTTGCACACGCGCGCCCGCACATGGCTGTCGATGCGGAGTTCGCGGGCGCGCCGGTTGGCGAAGTCGGCCTGCTTGGCCGACAGGGTGACGCCGTCGACGTGGCAGCCGAAGCGCTGGTGGGCCATCACCATCGAACCGCCCCGGCCGCAGCCGGCGTCGACGAGCGCGGCCTCGCCGCCGACGGGGCCGAGGTGGTCGATGAGGACTCCGGCCTGCGCCGACTCCAGGCGGTGGAGCTCGGCGATCAGCTTCTTCTCGTACGCGCTGTCGGCGGTGTCCCCGAGGGCGGCGCGGTCGATCTCGCCGATGCCGTAGTGGTGGTGGTAGAGGCCGTCGACGTCGCCCAGGCGCAGGTTCACGGGCCTGGCCTCCTGGTCCCAGTAGCGGGCGATGTCACCCTGGTAGGGCGACGCCGGGGAGGGGACGAACGCGGTGGCGCCCTGGGCGGTGGTGTGCTCGATGCTGGTCACACGTGTATCCATTTCTTACCAGAAGTCGGGCAGGCTGTAGCGGTAGGTGTTGGACCGGTGCCAGTAGTGGTTGCCGTCGACCCAGACGGCCACGCCCCTCAGGAAGCGCAGCACGCTCGGCACGGGACAGGCGGCGGCCAGGCCGGCGGCCTCGGCTTCGAAGGCGTGCATGAGGTCGTTGTGGACCTCGACCGCCTTCAGATAGGCATCGCGGTCGGAGATGTTCTCGCGCTGTGCGATCACTACGGGCAGGTTGAGGTGCGTACCCGGACTCTTGAGCTCCTTGGTGTACGAGTACAGGTCGTTGACGATCGTGGTCGCGTTGCCGGCGAGCGCGATGACCCGCTGCATGGCCGGCTGGGCGTGCAGGTCCGCCGGGAGTTCGTAGCCGCCGACGGTGTCGGTGATCGTGGGGCAGGGGCGGAAGTTGTTGAACTGACGCATCGCCAGGTACTCCCACACCTCCGGCATGTGTCCCGTCTCTGCCCAGGCGGCCTCCGCCAGGTATCCCAGGTGCAGCCGGGCCATGTCGTGGCGGAACCGGTCGGCCTGGGAAGGGGTGGACTGCCGGGAGAAGTAGTCCATGGCGGAGCGGTAGGCACGCCGGGGGGCGTCCGACTGGAGCGACTTCGCCCACTCCTGCTCGTACTCCGGCGTCGTGTGCAGCGCGTCGAGCGCCGTGTGGGCCAGCAGGAGGCGGCTGCCGAGGCCGACGGGCGAGCCGCCGTGGTCCTCGCAGTAGCAGTCGTCGACCGCGTTCTCGGCGACCATCAGCCGTGCGGCGATCATCAGGTGGTCGATGGTGGGGGCGTCCGGATGGCAGGCGACCATGTACGTGCCGACGGAAAATCCGTCGAACTGGTCCTCCCATTCCGGCGGGACCGTCTGGACCTCGTCCACGGCCCATGTCTTGATCCTGCGGCTGACCTCCTCGACCCGCACCGGGTCGGGCTCCGGCACCGGGTGGTGGTAGAGGCCCGGAACCGCGTCGCCTGCCGCCGGCGGACACAGGCCCGGAGCGGAGCCGTCCGCCGTCGGCCGGCCCAGGCCCAGGACGGGGTCGCCCGCCGCCGGCGCGTCCTCCGGTCGCGCTTCGGGCGCCGCCGGCTCCCCGCGCCGGGCCAGGCGCAGGCCGGCCGTGCCCAGGCCGTTGGGTCCGCCGAGCAGCCGCTCCAGGGTGGGGCGCGGCGGTCGCGCGGCGGGTGGGGCGGCGGCGTCGAGGTGGGGTTGGGGCTGGTGAGCTCTGGGTTGGGGCTGGGCGCCGGGGCCGGCCGCGGTGACGGGCGGCCTGGGCGGAGGAAGGGAGACCCCAGGAACGGGCATCCGTGGCTCCTTGATGAGGTGGGTGGGCTGCGCAGGCGCCGGGCATGCTCGCCGGGCGCGGACTCCGGGTCGTCGTCGGCTGTCGTGCGAGCCTTGACGTAGGGCCGTCGACGAACAGCCCCTCTGCGTACGGGCTTCCGTACGGCCCCTCTACGTAGAGGCCCTGCAAGTACAGGCCCTCTACGTACAGGCGACTCTTTGCGTACAGGCGGCCCGTTACGTACAGATACGTACGGACCCGTTAGCCGCCCGTACGAGCGATCTGTACGTTCTCGAGCACGCCGAGGGCGTCGGGCACCAGGATGGCGGCGGAGTAGTAGGTGCTGACCAGGTACGAGATGATGGCCTGCTCGCTGATGCCCATGAAGCGCACCGACAGGCCCGGTTCGTACTCCTCCGGCAGACCCGTCTGGTGCAGTCCGACGACGCCCTGGTTGTCCTCGCCGGTGCGCATGGCCAGGATCGAGCTGGTCCCCTCCTCGCTGACGGGGATCTTGTTGCACGGCAGGATCGGGACCCCGCGCCAGGCTGGTACCTGCTGCCCGCCGAGGTCGACGTGGGTCGGGTAGAGCCCGCGCTCGTTGAAACCGCGCCCGATGGCCGCGATCGCCTTCGGGTGGGCGAGGAAGACCTTGGTGCCGCGGCGACGGCTGAGCAGTTCGTCGAGGTCGTCCGGGGTGGGCGGCCCGGAGTGGGGCTGGATCCGCTGCTTGAAGTCGGCGTTGTGGAGCAGGCCGAACTCCCGGTTGTTGATCAGCTCGTGCTCCTGGCGCTCGCGCAGCGCCTCGATGGTGAGCCGGAGCTGTTCCTCGGTCTGGTTCATCGGGTCGTTGTAGAGATCGGCGACCCGCGTGTGGACGCGGAGAACGGTCTGGGCGACGGAGAGTTCGTACTCGCGCGGCTTGAGCTCGTAGTCGACGAAGGTGCTCGGCAGTCCCACTTCCCCGGTGTGCCCGGCCGACATCGCGATCTCGGCCTCGCCGTGACGATTCTGCGGCCGGTCGGCGAGCGCGCGGAACTGCTCGATATGCGCTTGGAGGTTCGGCGCCCCGGCCAGTACGGCGGCGAAGTCGGCGCGGGAGAGGGTCAGGAGGGTGCCGGAGGTCTCGGCGGTGGCCGTGTGGTCCCAACTGGCGCTGTCGTCCAGGAGGGCGTCGTCGCCGAACCGGTCGCCGTCGGCGAGCACCGCGACGCGGACCTCGTCGTCGTACTCACCGGCGGAGGTCAGACGGACGCGGCCGTGGGCGATCAGGTGGATCTGCTCGGCGGAGGCGCCACGCTCGACCAGCGTCTCCCCGGCGCGGAAGTCGCGCCGCGCGCACCGGTCGGCGATCGCGGTCAACACCTCGACGTCCTCGAACCCGCGCAACAGAGCAAGTTCGCCCAGCTCACGGGGGATGACGCGGACGTCGCCGCCCTCCTGTACGAACTCGATCCGCCCGTCGCCGACGGTATGGGTCAGCCGCCGGTTCACCCGGTAGGTGCCGCCCTTGACCTCGACCCAGGGAAGCGCCCGCAGCAGCCACCGGGAGGTGATCCCCTGCATCTGCGGAACGGTCTTGGTCGTGGTGGCGAGGTTGCGGGCGGCCTCGGTGCTCAGACTGGACTGCCGGGGCGCACCCATCAGCGGTTCCAGGCTGGTCTCAGTGGACATCGGGCGGGCTCTCCTTCGTTGATGCGGTGACGACGGACGACGTACGCACGCGGCGTCGACTCGGGCAGCCGACTGGGGCCTAGGCATTGGGGTGAGTTGTTGCCGCGAGAATTCGCGCCGATCTCGGGGAACCGTAGCGGCCACGGTGCCCGGACAGCCGGGCGAGGCCGTGGGAGTTACCTCAATGCAGTGATCTTGCCCTGCAAAATGTTTATCCGAATGGTGACGAGTTTTAAGCCATCCGCCCGAGCCCATACGGTCATCCGGACGCCATTCCCGCATCTCCGTCATCGCTCCGCCGCCGGCGGGATGATCCGACGGCGGCAGCCCGCGAGCAGGCGTAGGGAGGGCCTTGAACACGGCATGTCGGGTAGCGGCTTGGGGCTATCCCGTTCCGATATAGAGGTCACCGCCGGTCCGCACGGCATGAACCCCACCTTCTCTGAAAGCACCTGAAAGCACGGGAATCAAGCCGAATTCAGCCACCTGTGCACCGGCCTTCGACGCTCAACTCGGTCGACGGCGCGGCCGACGGCCGCGCCGTAGCCGAATCATTCGGTACAGACACAACGGCTGTACGGGACCGCAGCGGCTCATCACTTCCCTGGGCTCCCCTGGGCCTCGGCGGTAGCCCTGGTGTATCTGCGCTACTACGAGGAACAGGGGCCGACGGTGAGTACGTAGCCGCCCTCGGCCGCTCCCCTGGAAGAGGCGGCAGGCGCGGGCAGCATGCGGGGGGGGGCGCAGCGGGTGCGGCTGAGGCCGGGGGAAAGTTCAAGACTGCCGTCGGGGGGCGGGCTGGGGGACGCTGGGGGTCTCACCTCATGGCAGGAGACGGCCCATGATGATGTCTTCGGAGCCATCCGGCTCCCGTGCGCCCCTGCATCTGTCGGGCAACAACGCGCCGGTTTCGGCCGAGGTCACATGTCAGCCGAGCGCGGTGATCGGCGCGGTTCCCGAGGAGCTGCGCGGTCAGTATTTCCGTAACGGGCCCAATCCGCGCAGCGGTTGGTCTCCGCACTTCTTCGCCGGTGACGGCATGATCCACACCATTGCGCTGGCCGGCGGGCGGGCCACCTGGTATCGCAACCGCTACGTCCGTACACCGCTGTACGCGCAGCCCGGCGCGTCCCGGTTCGCCCTCGCCTTCGACCCGGTCACCTCGCGGCTCGACTACCGCGTCACCACGGCCAACACGCACCTCATCGCCCACGCCGGCCGGCTCTTCGCCCTCGAAGAAGGCGGTTTCCCCTACGAGGTGACCCCCGACCTGGCGACTCTCGACGCCTTCACCTTCGACGGGGCGTTGGAGTCCCCCATGACCGCCCACCCCAAGACCTGCCCGCTCACCGGGGAGCTGCACTTCTTCGGCTACCGCGTCCGGCCGCCGTATCTGACGTACTACCGGGCCAACTCGGCGGGGCAGGTCCTACAACGACAGACCGTGGAGGTGCCGCGGGCCACGATGATGCACGACTTCGCCATCACCGCACGGCACGTCGTCTTCATGGACCTGCCCGTCGTCTTCGACGCCGAGCAGGCCGCGGCGGGCGGGCTGCCCTGGCGGTGGGAGGACAGCCACCACGCCCGGTTCGGCGTCCTGCCCCGGACCGGGCGCGGTGGGCAAGGTGGACAGGACAGGCAGGGCGGACAGGACGGACCGCACGACTCTGTGCGGTGGTTCGACATCGCTCCCTGCTACGTATGGCACACCCTGAACGCCTTCGAATCCCACGGGACGCTCACCCTGACCGGCACCCGCGTCCCGACCCTGTGGCGCCACGGACCACAGGACCTGAACGGCGGCCTGCCCGCCCTGCACCAGTGGGTACTCCACCTGGCCACCGGCCGCGTAACCGAGACACCACTGGACGACACCCCCAGCGAATACCCCCGCATCGCCGACGACCGCATAGGACTGCCGCACCGCTACGGCTACACCACAAGCTTCACCCTGGACGCCGAACCCGATCACGCCGAGATCTACAAGTACGACCTGACGCACGGCGCCCTGCGCGGTACCCACCGCTTCCCCACCGGCCACACCTGCGGCGAAGCCGTCTTCGTCCCCCGCTCCGGCGCCGGCCCGGACCGGGAGGACGACGGCTACCTCATGACCTTCGCCCACGACCGCGCCCGTGGCACCGGCTACCTGGCCATCCTGGACGCCGCCGACCTCGACGCCGACCCGATCGCCGAGATCCATGTGCCCGTCCGCATACCGGCAGGCTTCCACGGCAACTGGATACCAGCACGCCTATCCGAACCGGCCGCCCCGCCCCCGTCCCCGTAGCCCGCCGACATGTTCCACCTCCGAATGTCACCCAGCGGCGAGGCGGTTCGGGCGCTCCGCGGACGAGCGGTGGTCGCCTTGCCATGGAGCGCGCTCCAATTCGTACTGTGCGGCTCATGACTACGCCTCAGCACAAGGTGGCTTCCGGGTTCGGGGTCCGGAGCACCGCAGAAGACGTACTGCGCGGCATCGACCTCTCCGGGAAACTCGCCATCGTGACCGGCGGTTATTCGGGCCTGGGTCTGGAGACCACACGAGCGCTCTCCGACGCCGGCGCCGCCGTCGTCGTCCCTGCCCGACGGCGCGAGACGGCCCGGAAAACGGTCGAGGGCATCGCGGGGGCCGAGGTCGACGAACTCGATCTCGCCGACCTCGACAGCGTCCGCTCCTTCGCCGAGCGATTCCTCGCCTCGGGCCGTGACATCGACATCGTCATCAACAACGCCGGGATCATGGCCTGCCCCCAGCAGCGGGTCGGGCCCGGCTGGGAGGCCCAGTTCGCCGTCAACCACCTCGGCCACTACGCCCTCGTCAACCGCCTCTGGCCGGCGATCGCGCGCGGCGGGGCCCGTGTGATCGCCGTGTCCTCCGCGGGCCACCATTATTCGGGCATCCGCTGGGACGACGTGCACTTCGAGCGCGGCTACGACAAGACGCAGGCGTACGGGCAGGCGAAGACCGCCAACGCACTGTTCGCCGTGCACCTGGACGCACTCGCCCGCCACACGGGCGTACGAGCCTTCTCGCTCCACCCCGGCAGCATCCTCACCCCCTTGCAGCGGCACCTCTCCGCGCAGGAGATGATCGCCGCCGGCTGGATCGACGAGCATGGCAATCTGGTGGATCCCACGTTCAAGACACCCGAGCAGGGTGCGGCGACGCAGGTGTGGGCGGCCACCTCCCCGCGCCTGAAGGGCCTCGGCGGCGTCTACTGCGAGGACTGCGACATCGCCGAGCCCGCTACGGGCGACGGCGACGGCACGCCGCTCACCGGTGTGGCCCCCCACGCGTCCGACCCCGAACAGGCTGCCCGCCTGTGGGCCCTCTCAGCCGAACTGACCGGCCTTGACGCCTTCGCGGCCGGAAGGTCCGGAGACGCATAAGGGCGGTAGGGGGTGGTAGGGGCGGTAAGGGCGGAGAGAGCGATTAGGACGTGCATAAAGGCACTCGCGCGCCATATGTTTACCCGACCCACCGATCCGACCCGATCGGTCCCGATCAGCCCTGATCGCCCCCCAACAGGAACACGACGTGAGCGACCGAATACAGAAGATCGTGGCGCGGCTGCCCGACCTGAAGAACGTGACCGAGGTATGGAACACGGCTGAAAGCCGCCTCGCCGAAGGCGACGCCGCATTCGTGGCCGACCTCGGCATTGCCCTGGCGAACAGGTACGGCTCTCGCGCCGCTGAGGTCTGGCAATACGGGAGCGTTTTCGACCGTCTGCTCCGCCTGTTGACCACTACCCCCGGTCAGGGGCACGTCGAGCAGGCATTGCGACTTCTGTCCGCTGCCGGGGCAAGGCCCGCGTCCGGGTCCGGGTCCGGGTCCGCCAAGCGGAAGCCCGCCCGGTATGCGGCGTCGTTGCTCGCCGCGGGCCAGGCCCCGGAAAACCTGACCGTCGTCTTCGCGGGCGGCAGCTCACGCGCCGGCGCTTCGGAGGAACTCCGCAGCTGCCTCGTACACGAGCTGGTGCTCAGAGGCGTGGCGCTCGGGGACCTGCCGGAGATCGAGAGATGGGCGACATCACCGCACTGGCGCCACCATCCGCTCGCCTGGCTTCCCCTCGAACTCTCCGCGCTCGAAGAGGCTCCGCCCCTGCCAAGCTACACGGTGGGTGGGAGCAGCTACTCGATGCCGTACGGGCCCCAGGACGGCCCTGGGGCCACGCTGAGCAACGCCACACGCGTTCCACCGGCAACCGAGACGACAACGGAGGCATTCAGCGAGGCCGCTGCCGCCGCCGTGGCCAACTGGGCCGAGGAGTCCAACGGACGCAGCGAGACCCGGACGTACGACCTGGCCGAGTCGGTCGAGGCGGGGAGCCTGCCCGATCTACTGGTGTCACTGGACCTGGAGTGCCTGCGAGGGGTCGGGCCGCGCAAACGCCTGGCACTCGCCGCCTGCCACCCGGAAAACGCCTGGCACATCCTTTTCGCGGCGGCATCGACCGGCGGTGCGTACAACAACGGCGAGTACGGCGCCTACGGACGCCTGGCAGCCTGGCGTTCCGTCGCCGCCTTGTCCGGAGCGCCCGCGGAAGCGGCGCCTGACGAGGTGGAGCGCAGCGCCCAGGCATGCGACTGGTACAGCTTCGGGGCCGCCACGAAGTGGTTCGAGGGCGTGGCGTGGGACGTCGGCCTGGCCTCCGTCGCTCCGGGGGCCCGATGCCTCACCGTCCTGGCCGCCACCGACACGGACTGATCGCGGCAGGCGACGAGATGCACAGCGGGCTCAATTCGCCCGCTCGCGCCATTTCGCGGAGTTGCCCTGAACCTCGGCGATGCTGAGGTGCCGCACGGCGTCCAGCCGGTCATCGGCGAGGAGGTCTGCGATCAGGGCCGGGGCGCCGAAGACCTCGGTCGCACTCAGGTCCCAGTCACTGAGAACAAACCAGGAACCCTCCAGGGGCCACCAGTGCGCGGGGAACTGGGTCCCCACGGTCCGGTCGGGCCACGCGCAGGCGTCGTGGTGGGCAATGGCCTCGTCCAGTCGGCCGCGGCGTGCCTGAACCGGCCGGCCGATGTCCTCGATGGCCGCCTGTGCCCAGTAGCACTGTGTCCGCGCTCCGTAGAGGCTGTGGCGGGAAAGGATTTCGACCAGGCGGACCAGACTGCCACGGTCGATTTCCCCCCCCCCGGCCCTTCAAGGTTTTCGAGGGGCAGGTCCAGCCCCTCGAAAACCCTGAAGGAAGGGGTGTGCGGCCAGTCGTCAAGTCGCTTGCCGACCCGCGCCAATACGTCGCCCCAGGTGACGCTCTTCCCTCCCAAGGAGACGGCGTGCAGAATCCAGCAACGATCCGGGAAACCCTCCTGAGGCTCGTACCCCAGGACGGCCTCGCTCCCTTCCAGCAACGGGCGCATACCGCCCAGCGAATCGTCGTCCGACACAAGCTCCAACGCGGGCTCCCTCAACACTTCGGCCCCTGCCTCGCCAGCTCTGGCATTACGCACACCATCCGTCATTACGCGCGCCCTCCTTTCGAATGCCGGGGGCACTGACGTCCGGCGCTCGCTACACCCTGGCCCAGTTCGCGAACAGAGCGGAGCAGAGCAGAGCAGATATCTTCGCAGGCGGTGCCGCAGCGCCGTGAGAGGTGGTCTTTACAGAGGGCGGGGCTACTGCTCCGGGAGGCGGCGGACGAAGTCCAGTAGCAGGGTGCAGAACGCCTCAGGCTGTTCCAGCGGCGCGAGGTGTCCTGCGGCGGGGATGACCACGGGCCGGCCTGCGTCGAGGTCGCGGGCCAGTCCCTCGCCGCCCTCGAAGAAGTCGGGCATGTCGTGTTCACCGACGCCGACCAGGGCGGGAGCGACGAGGGCTCGCAGCGCCGCCGTGCCTTCGCCGAGCGGGTCCGGGGCCAGTGGCGGCTCGCCGTGGGCGAGTTGTTCGGTGAGTCGGGCGCGAAGCATACGTGCCGCGTGGGCGCGTACGTCGTCGTTCGCGCCGGCCGAGGTCCACGCCTCGACGCCGGCTGCCACCGCCGCGTCCAGGTCGCCGGCGGCGAGTGCCGTCCTTTCCGCGTCCCACGCGGCTTGCAGACGCGGGGAGGCCGGCTGGTCGTGGGGCCGGTACCCGACGAGCACCAGGCCCTCGACCCGTTCGGGCGCCGTGACGGCGGCCTGGAGCGCCGTCAGGGCGCCGAGGGAGTTTCCGGCCAGGACGAAGCGGTCGACCCCGAGGTGGTCGAGCGTGTCGAGCACGTCCGTCCAGGGGGCCGCCGCACGGTCGGCGGGTACGTGCGCGTCACCGTGGCCGGGCAGGTCCAGGGCGATGGCCCGTACGCCCGCGTCGGCGAGCAGGGGAAGGTGGGCGGCCCACATGGTGCGGTCGGTGGGACGGGCGTGCAGCAGGACGACGGGCCGGCCTCGGCCCGCCTCATCGGAGGGAAGCAGCATGGTGTGCGTCTTTTCTTCTCTTCTTCGGTGCAGACAGGGGGGTGAGTGCAGTCGGGGGGCGGGAAAGGGGGCAGCGCTTTGGGCTATGGGCTTCTACGAGCGGGGGGCCGCCTTCCTGGGGCGGTCGTCAGGCCGTGGCGGCGGCGGTCAGTTCGTCTATTTCCGCTATTTCCGCGTCGCTCAGCCGCAAGGTCGCCGCGGTCAGGTTCTCCTCCAGGTGCGCGACCTTCGACGTACCGGGGATCGGCAGGACGACTCCGGAGCGTGCCAGCAGCCAGGCCGGCACCACCTGCGACGGGATGGCACGGTGGGCGGCCGCGATGTGGTCGACCGGGCCGCCGAGGCGGGCCGGCTCACGTACGGGCCGTAGGAGTCGGCAGTGTCGATCAGCGGCACGCCGAGTTCGACGGCGCGGCGCACCACGCGGACGCACTCCGCACGGTCATCGGGTTCCCCCCCCGTACCCCGAGATATCCCGGGCCCGGTCAGACGCATGGCGCCGAACCCGAGACGGGCGACCTTCTTGCCCGCGATCTCGGAGGTGCCGGCGGCGTCGGACAGAGAGACGTTCATGAGCGGATATTTCCTTCCTTCGAGGACGTGGCCTGGCCTGTCGATGCCTCCTCTTTCTGCTCGCACAGCCGGCGGAGCAGGACCAGGGCGTCGGCGTCGGCGCTGCCGGGGTCCGCGCTGTAGACGGACAGGTGCTGTCCGAGGGCGCTGGTGACGGCGAGCGCCTCGAAGTGCAGGCGCACCTCCCCCACGCGCGGGTGGCGGAAGTGCTTGTCCTCGTGGGTACGGGGGCGGACCTCGTAGCGCGCCCACAAGCCCGTAAAGGCGGGGCTGCGCACGCTCAGCTCGCCGACGACCCGCTCGATCCTCTCGTCCTGCGGGAACTGCGACGAGGACGCCCGAAGATTGCCCACCGCGATACGCGCGGCGTGGTCCCAGTCGGCGTAGAACTCGCGCGCGAAGGGATCGAGGAAGATCATCCGCAGCAGGTTGTCGTAACGGGCGAATCCGCTGTACAGCTCGCGCGCCATCGCGTTGGCCGCCAGTACGTCCTGCGCCGACCCGACCACGAAGGCCGGCACATCACGCATGCCGTCCATCATCCGCAGCAACGCCGGCGAAACGGTCGTCGCGGCGGCCGCCGTCCCGAAGACGGACAGGCCCAGCCGGAAGAGGTGGGCGGCCGCCGCGTCGTCCAGCCGCAGCGCCCCGGCGATCGCCCGCAGCACCTGCTCGGACGGGCGCCGCTCGCGCCCCTGCTCCAGCCGGATGTAGTAATCGGTGCTCATCCCGGCCAGCAGCGCCACCTCGTCGCGCCGCAGCCCCGGCACCCGTCGGGGCCCGTCATCGGGCAGTCCGACGTCCGCCGGCCCGACCGCCGCGCGGCGGGCACGGAGGTAATCGCCGAGTTCGTTCTCGCTTTCCATGCCCGCCACGCTAATCGCGGACCGGCGCCGGGGCGTGGGTGCGCTGCACCCACCCGGATGCGCAGGCCGGGCCCGCATTCCGGAGCCCGCCGGGGGGCGGCAGTCGCGCCCCTACCCGCGGACCCATCGGGGTGCGGCAGCCGGGCCCGTACCACTCCCCCACCGAAGCGCGGCGGCAGTCGGGCCAGTACGGCTGGGTAGCCGTAGCGCACCCTCCCGCGTCTGCGGCCGCCCTCGTAGCGTTTGGCGCTGCCACAGGTCACCGCGCCGCCGACCGCACGCTGGCTCCCCCTGCCGCCCTTTCCCGGGACGACAGGCCGGGGGAAGGGCGGCACGGCATTCGGCCGCCGACCACCGACCCCTTCCGCTCAGATCAGATCAGAACAGAACCTGAGTCCTTTCATGCCCGAAGCATTCGCCAGCGCTGTCATCCCGGTTCCGGTCACCAGGGTGTGGCGCGCGGTCCGCGACTTCGGCGGCCTGGCCGCCTGGCAACCCGCCGTCACCAGCTGCGTACTGACAAGCTCGGACGCACCGGACCGCGTCGGCTGCGTCCGCACCCTGTCCATGTCCGACGGGGAGACCGTCGTGGAATCTCTCCTGGCACTGGACGACCACGCGCTGTCCCTGACCTACGGCATCGTCAGCTCCCCGTACCCAGTGCAGTCGTACCGAGCGACCATGCGAGTCGCGCCGGTTACCGCCACCGACGAGACGTTCATCTACTGGTCGGTGGCCTTCGACTGCGACCGGGCCGACACCGACGAGCTGACGGAGACCTTCCGCACCGGCATCTTCACGGCGGGGCTGCGTGGCCTGGCCGATCACTGTTACACGCCATGATCGCCTGCACCCTGCCGCTTGTCCCGTCCGGGCCGATCCAATCCAATCCGATCCGGCCCCGCTGTCACCGTCGTCCATGCCGCACCGACTTGAAGGCCTCTGGCTCTCGAGAACCGAGGGAGGGGCCAGGGGGTTGTCATGTCCGCGTCTACATTCTTTACTACGTGCAGCAGTTGAGACTCGAGGAGGCGCACCCGTCCCATGCGCAAGCGAATGGCCGTTCTGACGGCACTCATACCTGCCCTGCTGAGCACCACGGTCGGCGTCGCCTCGGCGGCCCCCGCACCGCACGCGGACCGGGCAGTGGTCACCCTGACCTACGACGACAGCCGGGCCGGTCAGTGGAAGGGCGCGGTCCGGCAGGCCGTACAGATCTGGAACGCCGCGGTGCACAACGTACAGCTGAAGCCGACGAGCACCCCCGGCCGGGCCGACTACATCTACAAGGCGACCAGCGGCTGGCCGATGACCACGCTGGGGCCGATCTTCCCCGGCGGCCGCGGCAACGTACAGCTCGGCCAGCAGGCGGTGGACCAGGGCTACGACGTAACCCGGATAACGGCACACGAGACCGGGCACATCCTCGGGCTGCGCGACACCTACAACGGCCCGTGCTCGGAACTCATGTCCGGCCACGGCCCAGGCCCCTCCTGCACGAACGCCAAACCCAACGCGGCCGAGGCCGCCCGGGTCGAGAGGAACTACGCTTCGGGCGCCTCGGCGACGCGTACCCGGCAGCAGCACCAGGTGGTCATCGACGTCTGGCCCGGCCAGGTTCACTCCGGCGCTCACTGACACTCGCTGGCGCTCACTCACCGCGAACGCTTCCGGGGCCGCCACCTGACCGCAGAACCGGAGGCGAACCGCGCCACGCAGGCACGCGCGCCCCCTGTGCGGTACCGCGACGACCGCGGGACCGTACAGGGCCTCTGCGGGCCGGGAGCGGAACGGAAGCGGCAGATGCAGTTGAACGTGGAGTTCTTCCGGGGCCCTGATGGGTCGTCGCGTAATTCGGCACACCCCGGCCGCGTACCGATAGGCAGTCGGCCCCGACCCACCCCCGCCGCCACGCAACGCAATGCAATGCAATGCAATGCAAGAGATCCTCGCGACGCCGCTGAAGTTGCTGATCCCGCAACGCCCTGCGAGAAGATCTGCTGTAGCGTGCACGCATGTCAGACCTGGGACCCATCACCTGGCCGCCGGAGCCGATCAAGACCGAGAGGCTCGTGCTCCGCGAGTCCGAGGCCCAAGACCGTGCGGGGTTCGTCGAGTTGCTCGCCTCGCCAGAGGTGCATGCCTATCTCGGCGGTCCGCGCCCGCGTGACGAGCTCGAGCGCGAGATACCCGCGATTCCCGAGCGGTGGCCCGGGAGCTTTGTCGTCGAGCTCGATGGTTCGATGATCGGTCAGGTCCTGCTCAGGAGGGCGACGGAGCACCGCCGCCCGGCCGCCAGGGGGAAAGCCGACCTCGGCTACCTGTTCCTGCCGCGAGCGTGGGGGTTCGGGTACGCCGCCGAGGCGTGCGCGGCGGCACTCGACTGGTTCGACGGCGCCCTTCCCGGCGAGCCCGTGGTGCTCACCACCCAGAGCGCCAACATCGGCTCGATGCGCCTCGCGGCGAAGCTGGGGTTCACCGAGGTAGAGCGGTTCCAGGCCTGGGACTCCGAACAGTGGCTCGGCCTCCGCCCCCCGGCCGCGCCGCCCGCTTGAGCCCAACATCGCCAGGCCAGGCTGGGCAGCCCGAGGGGAGACCTCTCTCGGACTGCCCTACCTCGCACACTGCACGTAGACAGCACCGCGCAGTGTGAAGACCCCCCTCCCCGGCGCACCAACCCATTCAGCAAACACCGATCCCCTGTGGGTCGGAAATCCAACTGCTACACTGCGTAGCATGTCATCGTGGCGAAAGTCCCAACGCTCCGGCCTGGAGGGTCACTTCGGACCACTTGAGCTGGCGATCCTGGATGTCATGTGGTCAGGGGGCGCAATGGACGTCGCCGAGTGCGCTCGACGCCTCGGCAGTGGCCAGGCGTACACCACGGTCAAGACCGTGATGGAGCGCCTGGTCGTCAAGAGTCTGCTGGGGCGGGAGAAGCAGGGCCGCCACTATGTGTACTGGCCCGAGCAGACCCGCCGCGAAGTCGAGCAGAATGTGGCGGCCGAGCAGGTGCGCCGCGTGATGGACGGGTTCGGCGACCTGGCCGTAGCCAACTTCGTCCAGACCGTGAGCGGTGATGCCGAGCAGCTGGCCCAGGTACGCGCCCTGCTGGCCGGGATCGCCGAGCCACAGGAAGACGTCGAGGCCCGAGGGGCCAACCGGGCTGAGCCGGAGGCCGACTCGTGAGAGCGAGCTGGCTGGGCTATCCCCAGGTGGTGCTCGCCTGCTGGTGTCCACTGGTCGCGGTCGGCCTGTGGCACCTCCTCCGCCGCCTATCAGTGCGGCTGCCGGCCCGCGAGCGGTTCATTCTCGCGATGGCTACGGCCGTCACGCCGCTCATGGCGTTGGCGGTCCCCTACGTTCCACACAGTCCGCTGCGCGACGCGCTGCCATGGCGGGCACCGATGGCATGGGGGATCAGCAGCGGCATCACAGACGTCGACGGCCGCCACCCACTGACAGCCCTCACGACACAGCTCATGCTCGCCGCCTCGGTAGCACCTCTGGTCTGCCTGGTCGTGTCATTCGCCGCGGGGGCTGCCAAGGCGGTACGTACGGGACGCGCCGTCGCGATGCTGGCGCCGCAGCGGTATGGCGACATCTGGATCACCACAGCGCCGGGCCGGGCCGTTCAGGACGTAGCCTCCACGGTCGGCCTGCTGCGCCCGCGTATCATCCTCGGCCCCCAGGTGATCAACTCTGCCGAGGCGTCAGCGATCATCGAGCACGAGCGCGCCCACGCCAGAGCGCGCCACCCGCTGTGGATCTTCGTCGCAACGTGCGTTCTGCGCTCGTGGTGGTGGATCCCCGGCCGCAAAGCGGTCCTTGCCGAACTGCGGCTGACCGCCGAGCTATGGGCGGACCAGTATGCCCGCGAGACCGAAGGCGCCGCGGCGGTAGCCAAGGCGCTGTGCGCGCGGATTGAGGCCAGGAGCCGCTCGGCTCACCAGGACGTCGCATTGGCGGGAGGCGGCACCGGGTTCCTCGATCCGGGAGTCGCGCTCACCCACCGGGCTCAGGCCCTGGCCCGCCCGCCCCAGGCGATCCCGACCTGGCAGGCCTGGACGGTGCGCGCGGCGGCGGTCGCCGCCGTTGCAACGGTAGCCCTTCTGCTCTGATCCAACCGACGATCCGCCATTGGGCACCGCTCACCATTCACCGCTCACCGCTTCCCGAGGAGACACACGGACCGTGCGTCCCTCCATCCGTAATTGCTACATCACGTAGCAGAAAGAGTTAATGCCAATGCGCTCCACTCCCGGCCAGGAATCGTCACGGCATCGCGACGATGGCTCTCTTCATCACCGGAGACACCCGCGCGGGAAGAAAGGCGGCGGCAAACTCATGGCCTCCGTTTCGACGGTCACCGCGCTGTCCGCCGTCCTCCTGCTCGCCGGCTGCTCTCAGGAACGGGACGCCGTCACGAAGTGGCCCCCCGCCACCCACAATCCGCAGTCCGTCAACGCACAACAGCTCGGCGACGCCTGGCCGGTCAAGCCTCAGAAGGGGACAGTCTCCTGCGTCAAGACGCACTACAGCGGCTTCGCGATCATTTTCACTGCGCCCGACGGCAAGGAATACGCACTCAACAACGTCGCCCACGACGAGCAGGGACTACCCAGCGCCGACACCCTCAAGGCATCGTCGAAAACGACGACTATGTGGCGCCTGCGCATGTTCGGCATGCAGGTCTGCAGCGCCGAACGAGCCAAGCACATGCGGTCCGCCCCATCCCCCACGGCCGACTGAGGAAACACCCCCCGCCCGGTGCCGTGCCTTCTCCGTTCAGAAGCGTTCCCGGCGTTTCAACCAGGCCGTCAGGGAGAACAGCCGCCACAACAAGCGCCAGTCCAATTCGGAGAGGCGTTGCAGCAATGAGGCCCGTACTACGCTGAGTTCGGCCAGCGGTCCCGTGGTGATGGTGGAGGAGAATTCCGGCCAGTTCTCGGACATCCAGTCCGAGTAGGAGAACGCGTCGTCGAAGCCGACTTTGCGGGCGGCGAACATGTCCTGCATCGGGGTGCCGTGCAGGGTGCGCTGCAGCAAGTGTTTCTTGGTATGCGGGACGATGCGGCGGTGTACGGGCAGGGCGTAGACGCCGGCGATCAGGTCGAGGTCGAAGAAGGGGGAGCGTACTTCCACTCCTCGGGCGATTCCGTTCTCGTCCGTGGCGCGGAAGTTGTCGTAGGTCATCAGGCGGAAGAGGTCGAGTGCCTGGCCGAAGAGCACCGGGTCGCTGTTCTCGGCGAATTCGTAGGGGAACGGGCGGTCGAGAGCATCGGTGGTCTTGAAGTCGGCATACGCGAAGCCCGCGTGGTTGGAGCCGGTATGTGTCAAGTCCGAGCTGCTGGAGCCGGTAGGTGTCAAGTCCGCGCGGCTGAGGTCGGTATGCGCGAAGTCCGCGTGATCGGAGTCTGCGTACGCGAAGGCGGCTTGTGACGCGAAGGCTTCGCCGGCCCATTCGGCGACGAAAGCTTTCCAGCCTGCCGTGCGGCGCCACCTCTCCCAGGGTGAGGCGCTCATCCATTCCGAGGTGGCGGCGTGGTTCGCGTCGTCCTTGAGAGCGGTGTAACGGTCGTAGCCGCCGAAGACCTCGTCCGCGCCGTGGCCGCCGAGCAGGACGCGGGCGTAGTCGCGGGCGACGGTGTGCAGGGCGTTGTTGTGCAGTACGAGGGGTTCGGCGGCGGGCATGTCGAGGGTCTCGTCGAGCAGGGCCACGGTGTCGTCGAGGGACGGGATGGTGAAGGGCACCTCGATCAGGTCGACGCCCATGACCTTGGCGACGGCGCGGGCGCGGCGCAGGTTCTCGTCGATGCCCGGTCCGCGTTCGGAGAAGAGGGTGATGGCCGCCGCGACGTCCGCCCCCTCCAGCGCCGCCTTCAGGACCACGGTCGAGTCGACTCCGCCGGAGAACCCGACGGCCACCGGGCAGTCCGCCACGAGCATGCGGTGGTTCGCCTGCTCGATGAGGCGCCGCACCCCGGCCTCGTCGCCAGGGCTGCGGGACGCGTCGTACAGGTCTGGCACGGGCGCCAGTTGACGTCGCCTCACACGGTCGCCCTTGATCTGTAGGACCTCTCCGGGGGCGACGGACTTGATCTCCTTGTAGAGCGTGCGGTCACCGGTCATGCGGCCCAGGCCGACGAACGAGAGAACGCTCGCCTCGTCCAGGGCGAGGCGGCCTCGGAGCGCGCTCTCCAGGCATCTGACCTCGGAGGCGAACACGAACAGGTCGGGGGTCTCGTAGTAGTACAGCGGCCGTTCGCCCAGGCGGTCGCGGACCAGCGTCAGTTCGTCGCCGTCCCATACGGCCAGGGCGAACGGGCCCCGCAGCGGCTCGAAGCCGTCGGCGCCGCGTGCGGCGAACAGTTCCAGCGCGACCTGAAGGTCGCCCGGCGGCAGGCGTCGTCGCCGTTCGGACGGCAGACGCGTCGCCATCTCCCGGTAGTTGAGCACTTCCCCGTTGCCCACCATGGTGTAGACGCCGTCGCAGTCGCGGAGGGGCTGCCGCGCCTCCTCGATGGCGATGACCGCGTGCCGGGCGGAGTGCAGCGAGACCAGTTCGTCGGCGTACGCGCCCTCCCCCGACCTGCCGCGATGGACCAGGGAGGCGGCCAGGCGCCTCACCATGGCTTCGTCGTGTACGGCCGCTCGCGGCCTTTTCAGCAGGACTCCGGCGATGCCACACACAGGTGTTATCCCTTCTCATCGGGCCGGATCCAGCCGGCCGCCGCCGGACTCCCCCGGCCGTCCGCCTGGTCCAGCCGCTCCAGCCGTCGCCCGTACCGCTGCCCGATGCGGGCGGCAGCGGATACGAGCGTGGGCCAAAGCCGTACGAGACCGGCGAACTCCTCAATGGCGGCAGCGACTTCGAGCGGAGCAGCGTCCACCGCCGTTTCCAGTGCCGCGACGCGGATGTCCAGCCGGTCCCGTACCTCCCCGGCGGCTGTGGCAGCCGCTTCCTTGTAGACGGCGACGTACTCGTGCGGGAGACGCGCGGCCCGGTCGGCGCCGCGCCGCGCGGCGTCGAGGAACAGCGCGCCATACGCGGGCGAGTCGAAACCGCCGTCCGCGCGGAGCAATTGCTCACGGTCGGCCTTCAAAGCTTCATTGAACGCGTTCCAGTGGTAGCGGAGGATCGAATAGCGCAGCTCGGCGAGCGCGTACCAGCCCAGGTGCCGCGCGTCGCGCTGTTCGGCCCGCCACTGTTCGTACACGTGCTGTGCCCGCAACTCATGGTGGAACACGGGCAGGGCGAGTTGGTAAAGCAGCCCCTTCTGGAAATAGTCGCTGCCCAGGACGCCGACGGCCGGCATTTCGGGAATCCATTCGTACACCCGGCGCAGGGCCGCGATGCCCATTTCCACCAGTCCGGTGTCGTCCCGGTCCACCTGTACGCCGTGGCCGGGGCCATCGCCGACGCCACCGCCACCGCCACCGCCACCGCCACCGCCGACGACGGTCCGCGCGGGCACCGGTGCGAGCCGAGAAGACAGCCGTGGAGTTCCAGGCAGCGGCTTGCTGAGATCGTCGATCCGGCGTGCGAAGTCCGGGGAGTCGTACAGAAGATCGCGGCGGTCGCGGGTGGGCTCCCCCGTCAACGACGAGCCGACGCAGTACGCTTCCGTGCCCGGTAGCGCCGTGGCGTCTGGGGACAGCAGCCGGCTCTCTACGTGCAGGGGCGACCAGCCAGTCCGCTGGTCCACGCCCGTGATCTGGTCGCTGTCGCGGCGGTGCAGGGAGACGGCGCCGGTGAACGCCGCGACCAGAGCCGCCTTGTTGGGCCCGGCTCCGTACGAGCCGCTCGGTTTGACCAGGGCCGACCGCGCGGCGGCCGCCTCCGCGAGCGGCAGGGCCGCCGTTGCCACGATCTCGTCCGCCAGGCGCCGCCAGCCGTCCGACGCCAGTACGTGGATGTCGCAGCCGTGCTCGCGAACGGCCCGCTCGGCCACTTCCCCGTTCCGCCGGGAAACCTCCGGCGAACAATCGTCGATGACCAGCAACCGGACATCGGCGACAGCCCCTTCCCAGAAGGGCGAGCTCTCCTGGAACGCGACCGTCTCGGCCACCACCGATTGGAAAGCGGCCGCGAAAGGCCGGTTGGTGGGAACGTAGACGAGTCGGGTGACAGGTCTGCCGGGGGCGGCGTCATGCGGTGGAGGGACAGGTCTGTTCATGACGCACCGCTGTTCTCGGGCAGCAGGCCGAGGGGCGTACGGCCGTGTCCGCGCAGCGCACGCGCCGCCAGCTCGAACCGCACGGCGCTCTCGATCCAGGTCAGCTCCGATCCGGCTGCCGGGTCGATGACCGGGCCGAAGACGCGTTGCAGCGCCACGACCGGGTCGTCATGCTTGCGCTCGAAACGGGCCAGGTTGCGGCGCCATTCGCGGTGCATCCGGGCGGTGACGCCAGGCCGGTGCTCGTGGTAGACGACGGCGCGGGGGTTGCGGGCGAACCGCACGCCGGCCCGCGCCAGCCGGTAGCCCAGTTCGCTGTCCTCCAGCCCCCAGCCGAGGAACGCCTCGTCGAAGCCGCCGAGCGCCGTCAGATGACTCCGCCGGACCGAGACGTTGCAGGTCCACATGGAGTGCCAGGCGGTCTCCAGATCGTCGGGCCCGCAGTCCAGGGCGGCGAAGACCGGCTCGCGCTCGTCGCCGCGCACCACCGGAGGCAGCGCTTCGAGGCTGAACCCGCTGCGCAGCCGCTCCCGGTCGGCCGCCCCTTCCCCCAGCTGGAACCGCGGGCCGAGGACCACGAGGGCTTCCTGCCCGGTGTGCGACGCGACGTGTTCGGCGAGGAACGCGGGCGCGACCACCTGGTCCGCGTCGAGCAGGACGACGAGATCGCCGGTCGCCTGGCGCAGCCCGATGTTGCGGGCGCGTGCCCGGCCCGAGGCCGGGGTGCGCGGCTCGCGGACGCAGCGGACGCGGATGCCGAGGCCGCCGCCGAGCTCGGCGACCATCGTGTCCGTACCGTCCGTGGAGCCGTCGTCCACCACGATCACTTCCGCCGTGTACGCCGTACCGCATCCTTCCTGGTGGGACAGGGAGAGCAGGCACAGCTCCAACGAATCCCGCGCGTTATAGGCCGGGATGACGACGCTCACCCGCATCGTCACACCTCCCCAGGACCGATACGGTCCCTCATACGACGACCTCTCATACGGCCCCTCATACCGCCCGTCATACGGCCCCTCATACGGGCTCGATTCCGAGGCCGGCCGACGGTGTGCGCGGTGTGCCGGCGCACGTCGGAACCCCGCGGTCCTCGCCGCCCCCGCTCCAGGGGTCCGCTACCGCCGCCACCGCCGCCACCGCCGCCAAGGCCTCCTGGACGCTCCCGGCGACGGTCAGTCCGGACAGGACGGAGGGATCGGCCAGCCCGCCCTGGACGACGTGTTCGTCCATGAAGCGCAGCCACGCGTCCCACAGGCGTTCGCCCTCGGGGCTCATCAGGACGACGGGAAACCGGCCCAGCCGACCGGTGTCCTGGTGGACCAGGACCTCGAACAGCTCGTCGAAGGTGCCGACGCCGCCGGGGAAGATGAACAGGGCGTCGATGTCGTGCGTCATCAGCAGCTTGCGCAGCGCGAACGTGCCGACGGTGATCGACCGGGCGGAGTCGAGCACGGTCTCGGGCGCCTCCCCCTCGATGTCGATCCGCACCGCTCGGGACAGGACCTCGCCGCTCCCGTCGCGTACGGCCTGCATGATGCCCGGTCCGCCGCCCGTCACGGCCGTCCAGCCGTGTGCGGCCAAGGAGGCGCCGAGGTCCTGGGCCATCGCGTAGGCGGGTTCTCCCCGGCGGGTGCGCGCCGAGCCGAAGACCGTGGCGACGCGTTCCCGGGCCAGGGACCGGGAGGTCTGGCTCCACTTTCGGGCGCTCTCGACCTCGCCGGCGAGCGATCGCAGGGTCGCCGCGAGGCTTCCCCGTGTCTGTTCCGTCATCGTGCCCCCGCGTTCATCGACAGATATCCGGCTCCGGCTGATACGCCCAGGTCGGCGGCGACCGCCGCGGCGACCTCGGCCGCACCGCGGAATGGGGCGCCCACAGCGGGCACTTCGCCCTCACGTACCGCTCGTCGGGCGAGGAGGCCGTATTCCCGTACGAACTCCGCGTCGACGGCCAGGTCCCGGTTGACCTCCCGTACGGCGGCCGCCTTGGCCGCCTCCGCCGCGCGGACGTCGATCGCGCGGTACCGCTCGGCGAGGAACGGCCAGACGGCCTGACCGGAATGCCGGCTCATGTGTTCGCAGATGACCACTTGGCTCCAGTTCTGCGGCGGCAGCGGCACGTAGGGCCGGCCCGCCTGCGATGCCTCGATCAGGGTCGTCAGGCCCGGTGAGCTGAGCACCGTCGCGCAGTCGGCCAGCGCCTGCTGGAAGTCCGTGCCGGAGAGGTGCCGCACCGCTGTCCCGGCGGCCAGGCGGAATGTGTCGCCGGCCTGGTTCATGGCCACCGTCAGCTCGTAGTCGTCGCGGCGGAGCCCGCCGAGAAGCTGCCGCACCAGCGGCAGGTACGCGTGCGCCGAGCCGTTGCCCGCCGGGTTGCCGAGACCGCCCAGGTGGGCCAGGACACGGGCAGGTGCACGCGTACGGGCACGGGCCGGCGCTCCGCCCTCCGACGCGCGGCCGGTGGGCGGGCCGGCGGGGTCCGGAGGAGAGGAAGGAACCGGAGGTGTCGCGGGCGTCGCGGGTGTCGTATGTGTCGGAGGGGCTGTACGCGTTGGAGGTGCCGGCAGTGCTGGAGGCGCCACGATGCCGGACACCGCCCGTACGCCTGGCACACCGAGCGCGGTGAGGTGCGCGGCGCTGCCGAAGACGTCCTGCGCGAAGTAGCCGCGCACCCGCCGGAGCAGGCTGCCCGCCGCGATATCGGCCGGCTGCCACATGAAGCCGAGGCTGTCGACGTAGTACGTCATCCCGGCCGTCTCCGGTGATCGGATCAGCTCGGGGGCCAGCACGTTGAGGATCGCGTCGTAGCCGGCCAGCAGCCCGGGCTCCCGCTCCAGCGCCTGAACGCCGATGGGACGGGCGCGGGCCCCTCCCTGCGCGTCGAAGAAGTCGCCCGCCGAGCCCGCACCGTAGTACTGGACGCGCATGCCGTAACGCCCGGTCAGCACTTGGGTGATGGCGTGAGCCTTGGACGCCGGGCCGAAACCGAACGGGGTCGCCACCACGGCGATCCGCGCGGTCCGGCCCACGGACTGTTCAGTACGGCCGGTGGGCTGTTCAGTACGGCCGTCGGACTGATCAGACCGGCCGGTGGGCTGTTCAGACCAGTCGGTGGGCTGTCCGGTCCGGTCAGGAGGCCGTACGGAACGGCCGGCCGGTCGTCCCATCACAGTGCCCCCTTCCTCGTACCGCCACCGGCGCCACCTTCACCACTGGCACCACCGCCACCACCGGCGCCACCTTCACCACCGACACCGACACCGCCATCACCACCGCCACCGCCACCGCCACCCGCGACATCGTCAGGCGTCCGGTTGAGGTACCGCACGCACACCTCGTCGCCGTCCAGCAGGAAGCGGGAGAAGTGGCCGGTCTCCCAGGTCAGGCTCCTGACGCCGGTCATGTCCGCGCGCAGTGCCGTCTCCGCGAGCCACGCGTGCGGGCCGCCGTGGCCCACCACCAGGACCCGTCGGCCGCGGTGTTCGGCGGCGAGGGAACGGAAGAAGGCGAGCGTCCTGCGCTGCGCCGCGGCCAGGGTCTCCTCGCCGGGGTGTTCCCACAGGTCGCTGTTGCCCGAGAGCACGCGGTCCGCCTCGTCGCCGAGGAGCTCGCGCACCCGGCCCAACGGCACACCGATGAACTGGTGGAACACCCGCTCCCGCAGGGCGGGACAGCGCTGGATGTCCGCTCCCAGCCCCCCGGCCACCGCCTCGGCCGTCTCGTACGCGCGCTTGAAGTCGGAGGTGTAGACGGCGTGGGGCGCGAACCGCTGGACGGCTGCGCGTGCGGCGAGCGCCTCCACGCGCCCTTCGCGGGAGAGGCCCATCGTGAAGGGGTCGGGGTAGACGTCCGGCGGGTATTCCGGCGCCCCGTGCCGCAGGAACAGCAGGTCTGTACTGGTACTCGTACCGGTATCGGTACGAGTACCAGTACCGGCGCACGGCGCGGATTCACCCCCCGGAATCCGCCCCGGATCCAGCCCCGGAATCAGCGCCGGAACCTCCCCCGGAGCCGACTCCGGAATCAGTTCCAGCAGATCCTGTACGTCGTCGGCGACCTCCTCCGGCTGCTTGTCCCCGACATCGAGCACCGTGCCGAAGGACTGGAACGACGCGTGCAGTTCCCTGATCCGGCTCTCCTCCATGCGGGCGAGCGGGTCGCGTGCGCCGTTGCGGATCAGCAGGTCCTCGACGGTCGCTCGCAGGGTGATCGTCACGAGTCGCAGGCCCTTGCGGCGGAGCCGGAGTTCCTGGGCTGCCAGGAACTCCACGTCCTCGTAGACCCCGTCGATCACCGGGGTGAACCCGCTGTCGAGGTAGGAGACGGCGAGATCGACGCACGCGGCCTCGGACGCCTTGAGCGTGAAGTCGCTGAAATCACGGGGCTGCGCCATGTACCGCACCGAGTCGTTCGAGACCCGGACGGACGGTACGAGCGTGTCGCGCAGCAGGGCGGCCGTGGTGGTCTTGCCGGTGCCGGGGAGCCCGCGCAGGAGCAGTGCGATGCCTTTCACCGGCGCCTCACCATTCCCGTGCGAGGTGGTGGCGGTGGTTCAGCACGGCCTCGGCGACGCGCGCGACGCCGGACTCCGGAACGTACTTGGAGACCGGGACGCTGAGAATGCGCGGCCCCAGCGCGACCGCCGTCTTGGGCCACCGCTGCGAGGACAGTTCGTCGGCGAGCCCTGACCGCCGGAACACCCCGTATTCGCGGAACGTCTTCTTCCATACGACCCGGGCGACCACGCTCTCGGCCTTCAAAGCCTCGCAGAACCGCTGCGCGTCCAGGGCGGTGCGGGCCACGAACAGGGTGTGCGAGCCGGCGTCGCCCGCGGGATGCTCGCTGTCCAGAACGGTGACCGCGGAGCCCAGCGCCTCCCTGAGCCGTGCCCGGTTCACTCGCTGCCGGGCCAGGGTGTCGTCGAGCGCGAGGGCCTGATCCATCGCCAGCGCCGCCTGGAGCTCGGTGAGCCGGAGATTGTCCGCCAGTACGGCCCGTTCGTCGTCCCAGTCCGGCAGCCCGCCGCCATGGCGTACGGCGCCGAGGTCGGAGAGCCGGTAGACGCGCTCGATCAGTTCCGCGCCGCCTGCGACCAGCCCGCCCTCGCCCGACGCGATCTGCTTGGACTGCTGGAAGCTCGTGACGGCGATGTCCGCGAGCCGGCCCGCGCGGCCGTCCGGGGAGGCGGCGCCGACGCCCTGGCAGACGTCCTCGATGAGCGGGACGCCGAGTGCGTCGCAGAGCTCGCGCAGCCGCCCGGCCGGTACGGCGTGGCCCTGGACGTGTACGACCATGACGGCGGCGACCGCTCCCCCGGCGGCCTTGACGGCCGTGGTGTCCACGGTCAGCGGCTTGTCCATGTCCATCGGCACCGGCACGGCGCCGACCGAGGCGACGGCCATGGCGCAGGCGATGAAGGAGTACGCGCTGACCAGGACGCGGTCGCCCGGTCCGACACCGGCGGCCTGAAGCGCGAGGCGCAGGCCGACCGTGCCGTTGGCGACCGCCACCGCGGCCTCCTTGCCGAAGTAGTCCGCGAAGTGCCGTTCCAGGGCGGTGTTCGCCGACTCCCGGTCGCTCTCGACGTAGCGGAAGAGCTGGCCGTCGCCCAGCACCGAGTGGAAATACGGCAAGGTGTCGGGGGATTCCGACGGCAAGTCGAAGAACTGGTGGGGATTCACCACTGTCATGACGATGTAGTCATCCAATCTCTGCGAGGAGGGCTTTACGAGGAGAGCTTTACGAGGAGGGGGTCGGCGGGCCTCTTCCCGCCGGGGACGATCGTCTTCTCCACCCTCCGGAACATGGGCAGCCCCGACGGCGGAACCGGGTGCAATTCCTGTACGGCGCCGAGGTGTTCGAGCATTCTGCGCAGTTCCCGGACCGGTCTTTCGGATATCGGCGGCAACGGGTACAGCGGCAGTCTCGTCCACGCCGCACCGCTGTCCGGCGGCAGCGGCGGCAGGCGGAAACTGGCGGACAGTTCACCGGCGAGGAATTCCATGATTACGGCCCGCCGTGCCGCCAGCTTTTCGTCCGCGCGCCGCAACGCGCCGGGCAGCCGCTCCAGCAGGGGCCGGGGGAACCGGGCCGGAGAGGGCACGCGGTTCAGGAGCCGGTCCCCGGCGCCGTCCTGCGCGACCGCTCCGGCCAAGAGGCCGGCCGGCCCGAGGACAGCGCCGCCGGCCCCCAGGGCGACGGGTTTCGACGGCCCGAACGAGGTGACCGCGAGGACGCCTGTCGCCCCTGAGACCGTCTTCCCCACGTACGAGCCCCAGGTCTGCGCCACGTCCTCGATCACCATGGCGTCCGGCGGCACGGCGGCCACGATGCCCCGTACGTCGCAGGGCAGCCCGTACTGGTGCGGCACGATCACCGCGCGGGTGCGGCGCGACCAACAGGCCGCGACGTCCGCGGGGTTCAGCGTCAGCGACGCGCCGACGCCGATGAACACCGGTGTCGCGCCGGCGCGCACCACCGCCGCGGCGAGCGCGTGGCAGCCGAGGTCGGGAACGGCCACCTCGTCGCCCCGGCCGATTCCGAGGATCTCCAGCGCCACTTCGAGGGCCGCGGCTCCGGTCGCCGTCAGCGCGGCGTCCGGCTGCCCGAACCGGCGGGCCAGTTCGGCCACGGCAGCGGCACATGCGTCGTCGTCCGCCACAGCCGGTGCGCAGCCGTCGTCACCTGCCACGACCGCGGAGTGCACGTCGTCACCCGTACGCATGCCGGATCCCCCTCCCCGCCTTCCAAGCCCTGCTCGTGAGGGCGTCCAACCGCCGCCGTTCCGCGGCGCGTTCCGCGCCCAGCTCCGGACTCCCGTACCAGAGGTCCGCGCGCCGCGTCCGCGCGCTGTACAGCAGGTCCTTGAGCGCGTCCGGCCCGCCGAAGAGATCGACGGTACGGATGCCGACGCCGCTCCACTGCCGCGTCAGGCCGACGGTGAGCAGGTACAGCCCCGGCGAGTAGCGGCGGTACGCCTCGTCGTAGGACCACTTCAGGCACGTCAGGCGGTCCTTGACCCTGCCGTCCAGCCGGAAGGCCACCGGGCGACCGCCGTCCCGCAGAAAGGTGACCGTCAGCAGGCCGTCGCGGACCAGTCCGCCGTAGACCTCCGACTGCGTGCCGCGCTGCCGCATGCTCTGGCCGCGCGCCGCCTTCCAGGAGTTGCCGTCCACCGCCAGCATGTCCCGCGCGGCCGCCGCACCGGACCGTCCCGAGTCCAGGACCAGGCCGTCCCGTTCGACCAGGCGCCGCTTGCGGGCCAGTTGGGACGTACCGCGGCCGAGGGCGCGGGGCCAGAGGTCGGCGCCTTCTAGCGACCAGTCGACCACCGAGTTGGGCGGCCGTGGCCAGGCGCGGAACCCCTCTCCTTGCGGTCTCTCCGGCACACCGGCGTACTCGGCCGCGACCAGCGGGGCGTACACCGACAGGCCGGTGACCCGCCGAGCGCCGGCCAGAACGGCGAACAGCTGCTTGCAGCCCGCTGGTTCGGCTGGTCCAGCTTGAGCTGCTTCGGTCGATTCGGTCGATTCGGGCGATTCGGCGCTAAGGATCGGCACGTCGTTGCACACGGTCTGGAGCGTCGTCGCATTGACGGCGAAGAGGACGATCGTGTCCCGGCCGACCGCCACGAGCAGGCGCTCGCCCGCTCGGTGCAGCGCTTCCGCGTAGGCGGGCGACTGCTGGACCCTGGTGCCGTACCGGGCGTAGAGAGCTCGCCAGCGCTCGGCCTGGCCGGCTGTAAGGCCGTTCCAGTCCACGAAGGACACCATGCGTCAGTCCTTCCTCGGGGCGGGGCCGGGGCCTCGTCTCCATGAGTACGGCGTCCACAGCATCGTTCGCGTCATCTCGCGGTCACCCGAATTCCGCCTCGGGAGTCAGCGACGGGTCGGAGCGCTGCCACCTGATATGCGGGTACGCGACGGCGCGGGCGCCGAATCCGGCCATGAACCGGTCGATGGTGGGCAGCACGCTGCCCTCGAAATCGAATGCGGTCACGCCCCATTCGGCGACCGTCGTATCGATGGCTCGGTCCACCAGCAGACTCGGTACGCCCCGGGCCCCCGAAGAGTCGAACCAGGAATGCATCAGGATCGCCGTCCCGGCGGACCGGAGCACGAACGCCTGGCCCCGGCAGACCCCTTGGCCGTCCACCGCCGCGAGGCACAGGGCGGCGCTCTCCCGGCTCACCGCGATCCCGGATTCCCGGCGGGCGGCGACAGCGGCGGCGTGCTGCCCCACGATCGCACGCGAGAAATCGAATTCCTCCGGCTTCACGCGTTCGACAGTGTGCTTCTTCTCCGCCGCCCGAATGTGGTTGCGCACGGTCGGTGCGTACGCGGCCCGGAAACCGCCGCCCGATAGTGGGGTGAGCATCCGGGTGTGCCGGCACAGGGCGACGGCGCCCGCTTCGATGAGGGCCGCGGCCTCGCCGAAGTGCGGATCCATCGGAAGCTCGACCGACTCCACGTGGTCCATCAGCGTCGTCGTCATCGATACGATCACCCGGTGCCGGTCGAGAGGGTGGAGTTCCGGAGCCACCCAGGGCGAGGCGTAGGGCAGCAGCCGGTAGGGCCGCTGGGCGGCGGGCGCCTCCGCGCCGCCGTCGAGCGGGCAGACCCAGATTCCTACGGGTCTGTCGCCGCGCCGGAAGCACACCACGTCGAGCGTGCGTCCGTAGATCTTCGCGGCGAGGGCCGAATTCCATAACGGGACGGGGAGGGTATGGGCGAGAACGGACAGTCCGTTCCCGTGGAGGGCTGTGCTGCGCATTTCCGCCTTTCTGCTGTGCACGTGCGTGCGCTGACGGCGCCGTCGCCCCGTCTTCGCTCTTCCTTTCGCAACCGCTTTACGCAGCCGCTTCACGCAACTACTTCACACCGGCGTTTTACACAGACGCTTCACACAGGCGCTTTACGCGAACGCACTACGCCAGCGCCTCACGCCACCGCTCTCAGCAGCCGGCTCACATCGCGGCGATCAGTGCGAAGGCCTCCTGCAGGCTCGTCGGCGGCTCACCCACGGACGCCGCCATCTCGCGCGCCATGTCCAGTTCGGACGCGGTGCGGTCGCGGGCGACGCGAGGTGCCCCGCGGCCCGCGACAATCCCCTCGTCGAGTTCGGAGTAGTGCGCCAGGGCCCAGCTCGCCCCGGTCGACGTGGCCAGGGCCTGCCGCAGCATATCGATCTCGACGCCCAGCTCCCGTCCCGTCCTGAGCGCCTGGAGGGCCGCGTTGCGGTTGCTGTAGAGCAGCCAGTTGTTGCAGAGCTTGACGGTCATGCCTGCGCCGGTGGGACCGGCGTGCACGATGTTGTCGGCGTACACCTCCAGCGTGGCCCTGGCGGCGGCGATGTCGGCGCCGGAGCCGCCGAGGAACAGCGAGAGGGACCCTTCGCTGACCCTGCCCCCGCGTCGGCTGAGCGCCGCGTCGATCAGCGCGTGCCCGTACCCGTCCCGCACCCGTGTGTGCAGTTCGCGCACGGTCTGGGGGGTGAGCGTGGTGTGCAGCACCACGAGGGAGCCGCGAGGGGCCGAGGCACACAGTCCGCCGTCGTCGAAGAGCAGCGACTGGAGGTCGCTCAGCCTCTTGAGTACGACCAGGTGCACCCGCGCTCCGTCGGCGGCCTCGCCCGCGGAGGCGCACTGCCGCAGGCCGGGCAGTTCGCCCGACAGGTCGACCACGGGGTCATAGGCGGCGAGTTCCCGCCCGCTCCCGGCAATGCAGCGCGCGATGTCCGCGCCCATTTCTCCCAGGCCGTAGACAGCGATGTCCGGCATCGTCACTTCCCTTTCGTCGGAACTCACGCTCGGTGGGGTCTTCATCGCACTGTTCGCCGGAGTCTTCGGCTGCTCGTGGGAATGCGGGGAGCGGAAATCGGGACTGCCGCGGATGCGGCGTTCGTAGCGTTGTCGGAGTTGCCGGTGTTGGCGTCGTTGGCGTTACCGGCGGCGTTGGCGGCGGCGTTGGCGGCGGCGTTGGCGGCGGCGTTGGCGGCATTTACAGCCTTTGTGGCGTTGGCTGCCTACTCGGGCCGCCGGCATTCGGGGGCGCCGATTCGCAGAGGCCCGATTCGCAGAGGTCCGATTTACAGAGGTCCGATTTACAGAGGGCTCGACGCACACTCGATGCACAGAGGCACCGGTTCTCACGCCTCCTGTCCGGCCAACGGCCCGGCGGGAGTCCGCAGCCTCGCCACGAGGAGCAGAATTCCGGCCGCCGCCCCGCAGGTGAGGACCGTGGCGACGTACAGCGTCCGCACCGGGAGCCGGGAGAGGAACCAGGCGATCAGCAGCGCGCCGGCCAATTGCGACGGTCCGTGGACCGCGCCGAAGACGGCGTACGCCTGGGCGGATCCGACTGGCCTCCAGCGGTCCTGGACCTCGCTCTGGAGCGCGCTGTCGCCACCGCTGAGCAGGCCGACGAGCGCGTAGAGGCAGATGGCCGGGGCCGGGTGGGCGGCGGTGAGTCCGAAGACGGCCTGGACGGCGAAGCCTGTGAGGACGATATGCGGCGCGAAGGCGCGCGCGTACCGTCCGAACACCCCGCCGGAGATGGCCAGCCCGCTGATGACCGCGGTCAGCGCGAAGGACGCGTTCGCGATGCCCGCGACCCATGACCGGTCCTGGTCGCCCGCGGTGAGGAGGGGGATGAACATGCTGAACGCGAGGGTGTGCGTGAGCTCCAGGAGGAGCAGCGACGCGGTGAACAGACCCAGCCGCCGGGGAGCCCACATGTCCTGCCACGTCCCGGCCGTGTCCTTCCGCGCACCGGCCGCCGAGGCGGTCGCGACGGCCCGGGGCGCCCCCTTCTCCCGCGGCGGGCCGGTCGGCGTCCGCCAGAAGGAAGCCCGGCCGGCGACCACGAACACCACGAACTGCAGCACCATCCCGACGCTGTACGACAGGACGCAGATCAGCAGGGACGTCGCGATGCCGAGCGATGCGGCGAGTACGCCGCCCGCCGCCCATCCGACGACGACGGACGCCTGGGTCGCCACGGCCAGCATCGCGTTGAGCCAGGTCAGTTGCTCCAGGCCGCCGGTCCGGCCGGCTGCCCATTCCCGCATCGCCGGCAGGTAGAAGGCGCCGAACGTCGAGAAGAGGAACAT
Source organism: Streptomyces sp. NPDC050617 (assembly GCF_040654795.1). Taxonomy (NCBI): domain Bacteria; kingdom Bacillati; phylum Actinomycetota; class Actinomycetes; order Kitasatosporales; family Streptomycetaceae; genus Streptomyces; species Streptomyces sp. NPDC050617. The sequence goes on from NZ_JBFAIS010000027.1 coordinate 71,616, forward strand.
GCCGAGGTATACGTGCCACAACCGGGCGCTGTCATGGCGCACGAGCATCCAGAGGACCGACGAGACCGTGAACGCGCCGGCGTCGGACAGCAGCATCACCCACCGTTCGTCCAGCAGACGGTTCACCGCGCGCACGCAGCGGACGAAGAGCAGGGGCGGAAGGGCTCCGGCGGCCACCACCAGCGGAACGCTCGCCGACGACCCGCTGATGTCGAGCGCGAGCAGCGAGAGCAGCATGAGCAGCAGCGTGGAAGCGCTCTGGCTCTGGAAGGTGGACACGATCACGACGCCGATCTCGCGCCGCTCCCCCGCGGAAAAACCCCTCCAGATCTCCGCACGGGAACGGACGCTCGTTACCGCACTCGCCATTTTCGGGTGAGCCCCAATCAGCAGCAGGGGACGGCTACGGCCTTGCAGACAGGCACACTGAAGCGGCGCGCACCGTGCCGCGACTCGGCGCCTTTCAAGAGTTGGGCGGTCAGCACACGCGAAACGTCCGCGATGAACAACAGCTAAATGCGGCGACGCCATAGAGCATGGCATTCGCGCCGCGTTAATAGTCAAGCATCGTCCGGAGCGGGCGGTCAACACCCCTCTGACGTCACCATCGACGGAAATCCGGTGACGAAATATCCACATGGAAACAGTAGTATCGATGATACGAATGTCCGGTCTCCGATAGGACGATCATCGAATCTTCGAGGCCCATATCGCTGAACGGCCGCCCCGGGCACGGAATGAGACTGCCGAGGAAAAACGATACCTCCACTCCAGGAGAAAAATATTCCCGAAGCACGGATGCATCAGATCTCCGCGGGCAGTGATTCGCTTGAGAGTGATTCCCCGGAGACAGCCGGGGCTCTCGAATACGGAACCCGTCGCGGCTACGACACACGATCGACGCCAGACGCCATCCGACCTCATCTCCGAGGAGGACCTCATCCGTTACCCGGTGCCGCCGCCGCACACCATGAGCCGTACGCCATGAACGGGCGCGGAAACGCAGCGCCCGCCCGGACCCGACCGTACGCGCGAACGAGCGCTCCCGCCTCGCCGGAGGCAGCGGAAGCAGCGCAGGAGTGGGAAGCGCTCCTGTACGACTGGCACAACGAGCACCGGCTGCGCCGTCAGCAGCGCGACATCGCCTACTGGTTGAACCTGACCGACCGGGACGACCGGCTGCTCGTGCTGGGCGCGGGCACCGGGCGCGTCGCGGTGCCGCTGGCCGAGCACCGCGACCGCGGCGTGACGGCCGTCGACACGAGCCCGGCGCGCCTGCGGCGGATGCCGCAGGCGCGCGGCCTGGCGCCCGTCTGCGCCGACATGCGCGAACTGCCGCTGCGCGGCCGGTTCGACGCCGTCGTCGTGCCGTACTCGACGCTGCAGCTCCTGCCGACCGCCGACGACCGGCGGCGGGCGCTCGCCGAGGCCGCGCGCGTACTGCCGCCGGGCGCTCACATCCACATCGACGTGAGCGGGAACTTCGACACCCGGACCGCGACCGACTGGCGTCTCGTGCTGGCCGAACCCTGCCCCGAGGCCTGCGGGACGGTGGAGGAATGGGAACGCCAGACGCCGCTGCCGGATCACGTGCTGATCGAGAAGTCCTTTCGCGTCGGCGATCACGCGCTCACCGAGGTCCAGGAACGCTGGGCCCGTCTCGATTCCCTCCAGCTCGAGACCGCACTCGACCGCGCGGGCTTCGACCTTGCCGGCACCGACCACGGATACGGCGCGGGCGCCTCACCCCACCGTCTTATTCACCACGGTCGTCGCCGTCCCTGACAGGCTCTTCGGCCTGGGCCGACGCCCGCAGTTCGGCGATGCAGTCGGTGATCGCCCGCTGGAGGGTCTCCAGCTGTTCGAGGAGCTCCTCCTCATAGATGTCGGCCGCGTCGTCGAGCGTCAGCTCCTCGAACGCCTTGGCGGCCTTGCGCACCTTCCCCTGGAACCGCGACCGGCGTTCGTGCGCACGCAGCTGCGGGTCGCTCTCGACGGCCTCGGCGACCAGGGTGCGCATGGTCTTCTGCGCGTCGGCGACGTACGGGGCCTCGTCCTCCGCGTCCAGTCCCTCGATGAGCGCGAGGTGCTGCTTGGCCTCGGTCACGACGTGTTCCGGGGCGGGCACGCGTTCGCCGCTGGGGGTCGTCATCTCACCGCTGTCGATGACATCCCGTACGAACTCCACGGAGGACGCCACGCGCGCCGCCGACGCCACTGTCTTGGACAGCTCGCCGGTGCGGGCGATGTCCTTGGCCAGTTCCTCGGCCAGCTCCGGGTCGTCCTCCAGCCGGTCCAGCAGCGCGTGCCGGGCCGCCTGCGCGGTGCCCGGATCGGCGAGGATCGCGGCGCGCAGCGCCGTCGGGTTCTCCGCCACCTCCAGCGCCTTGGTCGGGCGGATGCCCTCCGCCTCGGCCACGGCGGAGATCGCCTGGCCGCGCGTCGAGTCCGCGCTGGAGCGCGAGGTGTAGTAGCCGAGCCACACGTCCGCGTCCGGGAGGTCGATGTCCACGCCGGGCGACAGCGCCTCGAACACCGGGACCACGCCGTCGTCCGCCGCCCGGTCCCAGGCCCGCCAGAACCGCATCACGCGCTCGGCGGAGCAGCCCGCGAGCCGGGCGAACTCCTTCGCCGACACCTTCGGCTCCGGCTCGTCCGCCTGGCCCGCGGGCGCTCCGCCGGGCCGTACGCTCCGCGCCACCTTCAGCGCGAACGTCCACCCGCCCGTCCGCGCGAACGCCCCGAACTCCCGCGCGTCCCGCCGTACAGCGCTCTCGCCGCCCTCGCCGCCCTCGCCGGCGTCCTGGGCATCGGTCTCGGCTTCCCCGGCCGAACCCGGGTCCTCTTCCCCGGCCGACTCCGGTTCCTCAGCCATGCCCGGTTCTCCAGCGGGGGCCTGCTCCTGGGCGGGCGCCGGAAGTGCGGGGGCGGCGGCGCCCTCCGCGGCGGCGAGGGGTTCCGTCCACACATTCGCCTCCTCGGCAGGAACGTCGCCGACAGCGGGGGCGACAAGTTCCTCGGGGGCGGGCGCGGTGTCCGGGGGCGTGGTCATGAGAACTCCGTCGGGTATGTGAACGTTACCCCCTGATTGTCCGCCATCCGACGCCGCCGAGTCGCGCGGGCACCTATACCGGTATACCGGGGGCGCATCGACTGGGCGGCAGTGTAGACGGCCCGCCGCACGTCGCCGATGCAGGTCCTGCCTGGAGGCCCGCCCGCACCGACGAACTCGCGGGCCCGGGGCCCGGAGACTGGACCCGGTGGCACGAGGTTCGTCCAGAGCGGACGTGAGCTGATTCGCGGAGTCGGGCGATGAGCGCGCCGAGCGCAGAATGGTTCTCAGGGAACTCGTGCCCGTACGCCCGTACGTCCGTACACCCGTACACCCGCAGAAGAAAGTCCTGCCCAGCAGCGCACTCCCGCGAAGACCTGGGTTTTCTACGCACCCGAACTCGCACCTGATCCCGCGCCCACGCCCGTACGCGCCGGCTCGACCTTCGGCTGGCGCTGGGCACGGTTGCGCAGGTGGACGGCGATGCCCACGAGCCCGGCGACGGCCAGCGCCTCCAGTCCGATGAGGTAGTACGCCGGGGACAGCCGGTCGCCGCTCGAATCGATGAGGGCGGTGACGATGTAGGGCGCGAAGCCGCCGAACGCTGCGTTCGCGATGGAGTAGACGATCGACAGGTACGAGTTGCGGACGTTGTCCGCGGTGAGTTCGGAGAGCATCGCGGGGGTCGGGCCGGCGGTCAGTCCGAGGAAGGCCGCGAAGAGGACGACCGAGAGTCCGATGCTGAACGCACTGCCCTGGATGAGGAGTTGGTAACAGGGTACGGCGAGTACGGCCAGGCCGACGGCGCCCGTCACCATGACCTTCCAGCGCGCGACGCGGTCGGAGAGCCATCCGCCGAGCACGATGAACCCGGCGTAGGCGGTCAGGCCGACGAGCGAGGCGGTCAGGCCCTCGGACAGGTTCCTTTTGAGTACGCCGTCGAAGAAGGCGGGCAGGAACTGGAGCGTGACGTATCCGCCCGCGGTCCAGGAGACGATGGCCGCGGTGCCCGCAATGATCATGCGCCAGTGGCCGCGGAAGACCTCCTTCGCCGGGCTGTCGGCGACCTCGCCCTGTTCCCGCAGGGCGGTGAAGGCGGGGGTCTCCTCGACGTGCCGCCGGATGTACCAACCGCCGACGCCGAGTGGGAGGCCCAGCAGGAAGGGGATGCGCCACCCCGCCGAGTAGAGGAAATCGTGGCTCATCCAGCTGGTGAGGGCCGTGCCGAGGCCCGCGGAGAGGGCGAGCGCCACGGCGATGCTCGCGGCCTGGGTGGACCCGAACAGGCCACGCCGCCGGGCCGGCGCGTGCTCGAACAGCAGCGAGGCGGCGCCGCCGAACTCGCCGCCCGCCGAGAACCCTTGGACCAGACGCAACACGGTGAGCAGGACCGGCGCGAAAACTCCGACCGAGGCGAACGAGGGCAGCGCACCGATCAGCGTGGTCGCACCGGACATGGTGAGAATGACGATGGACAGCACCCATTGCCGTCCTCTTTTGTCGCCGAGGTGACCGAAGACGACCGCGCCCACCGGGCGGAGGACGAACGCGGCTCCGAAGATGGCCAGCGTGGCGAGCAGACCCGTCAGCCCGTCGGAATCGGGGAAGAACGTCTTGGCGAGAACGGGTGAGAAGTAGCCGTAGATGGCGAAGTCATACCACTCCACGAAGTTTCCAACGGCAGCCGCGACGACGGTCTTGGCCTTGCCGGACCCCTTTGTCTCCACCGGGTCTCCTTTGGCGGTCAGGCGGGCGCCACTATCGCGCGAGGTGCGGATGCCGGTCGCTCGATGCTCGGAACCAGGTCGCTGCACGATCTGGTATGACGTTTTACCAAAGTCAAAGTAAGCGTCGGCCACTACGTCGTCAAGCAGCGTTGCGGTCCGTGCATCAGGGGCGGTCCCGGACGCTTCCTTACCTGCTCGGGAGTCACCTGGGGCGTCGGCGGCGGGCGGGGGCAGTGTCGTAGCGGGGGGGGCGCCGGTGTCGTGGCGGGCAGGGGCGGTGGTGGGGTGCCTCCGGCGCGGGCGCGGGCGCGGCGGTGGCGGGGTGCCCTCGGCGTGGGCGCGGCGGTGGTGGGGTGCCTCCGGCGCAGGCGCGGCGGTGGCGGGGTGCCTCCGAGGTGGGCGCGACGCTGGTCAGGCTAGGGTGTGCATCAGCTTTGGGGAGGAATGCACGCGATGGCCACTCTCGCTGATGTAGCGAAGCGGGCAGGGGTGTCGGTCGGGGTCGTGTCCCGGCTGCTCAACGGCGACGACACTCTCCGCGCACGGGACGAGACGAAGCAGCGGGTCAGAGCCGCGGCGGCCGAGCTCGGGTACACGCCTAACTACGCGGCACGCGCCCTGCGCAAGGCCAGGGTCGGCGTCATCGGTCTCGCCGTGCACGACGCGAGCAACCCCGTCTACAGCGAGATCATCACCGGCGCCCAGGCCGCGGCGGCGAACGCGGGCTACGCCCTCATGTTGTCCGACGTCGACGCGCTGGCGACGGACGACGAGATGTTCAAACGGTTCGTCTCCGGCGGCGCGATCGACGGCCTGCTCCTCCAGCGGGCCGGCAACGCCGCCGACTCGCTGGTCTCGAAGATCGCGTCCGGCGAGGTGCCGACCGTACTGCTCAACGACCACACGCGGGGCGCCATCGGCAGCGTGGCCGTCGACGACTACACGGCGGCCCGCCTGGCCGTCTCCCACCTCGTCGAGCTCGGCCACGAGCACATCGGCCTGCTCCAGGTCGACGGCCCCCGGAGCCGTGCGGCCCGTCGGCGCAAGGGGTGGGCCGACGCACTGACGGCCGCCGGGCTGGAAGCGCCGAAGTCACGTGTCTTCCGCGGCGGCCACACCGCCGAGGAGGGGTACCGGGGCATGCGCGAACTGCTCTCGGCGCCCGCGCGCCCCACGGCCGTATTCGCCGCGAACGTCCTCTCCGCCGTCGGCGCGCTCAGCGCGGCGCACGACATGGGGGTACGGGTCCCCGACGACGTCTCGCTCGTCGGCCTCCACGACGTCTTCGTCGCGGACTTCCTCCGGCCCCGGCTCACGGTGGTGAAGCTGCCGCTCTTCGAGCTCGGCGCGAGGGCGGTGACTCTTCTCCTGAGTCAGATGAACAACGAGCAGGCCCGGCACGAGAGCATCGCGAACCCGGCTCCCGCCATGGTGATCCGCGAGTCCAGCGCACCGCCCGCGAGCCGCTGATTCGGGTGCGCCGTCCCGGGCGCGCGCCGCCCACGCCGAGCGTCCCTCCTCGCCTCTCGCCGGCCCTGCGTGGCCTGTCGCGGTTGTCGTTCGTCGGTGACGCGTGCCCTGTCGTGGTCGTCGTTCATCGGTTACGCGTGTCCTGCCTCGGTTGCCGTTGGCGCCCTCGTGTTGTCGCCGGCGCCCTTGTGTTGTCGCCGGTGTTCTCCGGCGCCGGCGACTTGCTGAGAGCGGGGGGGGCAGTCCGGGTAGGCCGCAGTTGAGTACGCGTACTCATGCGTACTCACGGTCAGACTCGGCACCCTGCGGCCATGACGACCGCCGTTCCGAATCCGAAGCCCTGGCGCCCCTGGTCGCAGCCGACGCGTCGGGGCGCGGACCTCGCCCTCGCGATCCCGCTGTTCCTGCTGGAGATCGCGTGGCTCGTGCTGGACTGGATGTTCGGCCTCGGCCTGGAGATATGGGCAGCGCAAGGCGAACAGGGTCAGATCGACGCGGCCACCTTCGCGCACATCGGGCGGGTCCAGGTGCTGCTGATCTCCGCACTCGGCATGGCGGTTCTCGCGGGTGTCTTCCGTGCCCGTTGGGCGGCGATCGCGCAGTTGCTGGTGGCTCTCCTCGCCGGCGGGGTGCTGGTGACTGCGCAGCATCAGTGGGACAGCGGCCACACCCCGTCCGGGTGCGTCCGCTATGCCGCGCACTGCTGAGCGAGCCGGTACGACTCGGGGAGGGGTCGGGTCGTGCACCACGTCCCTGCTGTACGTGCCTAGAGCCGCACGTCGCATACACCTGACGGTCGGTCCACGCCCGAGACAGGACTGTCCCCGGCTTTGCCTCGCCCGTTCGCATGCGTATGCCCTGCCCTGCACGCGAGCCGGGGGTCTCCGCCGCCCGTCCCTGGCGCGTCAGCCCGCCGCGGTGGACGTTCGCGCTTCCACGTACGTACGTGCTCCACGTACGCATGCCCTGCCGCCCGCCCCAGCGGCCCGCGAGTAGCTGACCAAACTCCCCTTTGCCCAGCTCCAGGTAGAGAGGCTAGTCTGGTAAGACGTTTTACCAACCAGTGCCCGACACTCCGGACGAGCCACACGAGCCAGACGAGGAGATGCCTTGATGCGGAACGCGAGCCGCCTTCGAGGAATTACCTGGGACCACCCGCGCGGCATCGACGCCCTCCGTGCCGGCGGGGACGAGTTCGAGCGCAGGACGGGTATCGCGATCGACTGGAGCGTCCGCTCGCTCCGGGAGTTCGAGGACACGCCGGTCGCCGAACTGGCGGCGGCCTACGATCTCGTGGCGCTCGACCACCCGTTCATCGGCGACGCGGTGGAGGCGGACGCCCTGCTCCCGCTGGACAGCGTGCTCCTCCCCGCGGAACTGGCCGAACGCGCCGAGGACTCAGCCGGCGCGAGCGACTCCAGCTACCTCTGGCAGGGGCACCAGTGGGGCGGCGCCGTGGATGCCGCGTGCATGGTCAGCGCCCACCGCGCCGGCGCCGTCGCCCGTACGGAGATACCGGTCCGGTGGGACGAGGTCGACGAGTTCGCGCGGCGCCACGGACGGGAGTCCGTACTGCTGGCGGCCAACCCGACCCATCTCTGGGGCACCGTGCTCTCCCTGTGCGAGGCCGTCACGAACACCGCCGTCGGCCCGTGTGCGGACTGGCGCCGGGGCGACGACGGCCGCCCGGCCTGGTGGGGGGACGCCGGTATCGAGCCCGCGCTCCTGGAAGAGGGCATCGAACGGGCGGGCCGCCTGCTGTCGCTCTGCGCGCCCGCGTCAGTGGCGAGCGACCCGATCACTGTGCTCGAACGCCTCGCCCGCCCCGGCGACCCGGCCCTCTACTCCCCGCTGGTGTTCGGCTACATCACCTACGCCCGGCCCGGCGCACGTGACGCCCTCGTGGCGTTCGGCGACGCTCCGCGTATCGGTGACGCCCCCGTCGGCACGCTGACGGGCGGGGTGGGGCTCGCCGTCTCGGCCCGGTCGGCAGCGGGGCGCGACGCCGCCGCCTTCGTACGGTTCGCGACGTCGGCGGACATCCAGGCCGGCGCCGCGCACGAGGCCGGAGGGCAGGCGGGCCGCCGCTCCGTATGGACCGACGAGCGGGTCGACGCCGAGGTCACGCACTTCTACCGCGACACGCTCGCCACGATGGACCGTTCCTTCCTGCGGCCCCGGCTCCCCGGCTACCCGGACTACCAGCGTGCGGCGGCGCACACGCTGCACAGCGGCGTGGCCGACGGCGTACGGCCGCAGGCTCTCGCCACCGAGCTGACCCACCTGTGGCGCAAGCATGTCCGCGTCTGACCCCCGCCCGGACGACGGCCCGCTCCGCCACCCGGACAACGGCCCGCACTCCCGTCCGGACGATGGCCCGCTCCCCCGCCCAGACGATGGCCCGCTCCCCCGCACCGTCGCCGAACAGTTCACGCGGATCGAAGCCGCGTACGGAGACCACCCGGCGCTACGTTCAACGCAGTTGGCGAAGGAGCCGGGTACAGGGCCGGAGAGGAACGAGTCAACAGCGACCAAGCGGGAACCCGGCTGGCTGACCTTCGCGGAGGTCGCCGCTCTCGCCGACGCGGCCTTGTCGCGACTGGCCGCGATGGGCGCCGCACCCGGTGACCGGATCGTACTCGCGCTGCCGAACAGCGTGATCCTCCGCCTCCTCGACCGGGCCGTGCTCGGATCCGGGCTCGTGAGAGTGGCTCTCTCCCCCCGGCTGCACCCACGCGAGATCGCCGACATCGCCGCCGACTGCGACGCGCGGGTGGTCTGCTGCCGCGCGGAGGCGGAGGCCGACATCCGCGCGGCGCTCGCCGCGGTCGGGTCGGCGGCACACGTGGCGGTCTGCTCCGACACGACGGCCCCTTCCGACCAGGCCAACCAGGCGCCCCCACCAGGCCAGACGGCAGCCCCCTTCTCTCCGGACTCGCTGGCGTCGGCGGCGTCCGGGGCATCAGCGACAGCGGATCCACCGCCCCCGCCGCACGCCGCGTGGCCCCCGCCGGCCCCCTCCGACATCGCGATGCTGATGTACAGCTCGGGGACGACGGGCCGCCCCAAGGGGGTTGTCGTCACCCATGCGACCTGGGTGGCCCAGACCGCCCGTGCGCTGCGCGAACTGCCCGCGATCGGTCCCGGGGACGTCGTCCTGGCCGTGGCTCCCATGAGTCACTTCGGCGGGTCGATCGGTCTCGACTGCGCCGTGAGCGGCGCGGCCACGGTGGTGATGCCGCACTTCGATTCGCTCGCGGTCCTGGAGGCCGTCGACGCGTTCGGGGTGACGGTCCTCCCGCTGGCGCCGATCATGCTCGACCGCCTGGCGCGCGCCGCCGAGGAGCCGGTGCCCCTGCCCCTGCCCCTGCCGCGGAGCATCAGGGCCATCCCGTACGGCGGTTCGCCCCTCGGCGTCGCCTCGCTCGAACGGGCGCAGCGGGTCTTCCCCGGAATCCTCACCCAGTTCTACGGGCTGGCCGAGGCCCTGGCGCCGCTCACGGTGCTGACGCCCGCCGACCACGCCTCCGGGGACCCCGCCCGTCTGGGGTCGGCGGGGCGGGCCGCCGCCGGGGTGGCGCTGCGCCTGGTGGACGGGGAGGTCGTGGTACGCGGTGACACCGTGATGGCCGGGTACTGGAACCGTCCGGAGCTGACCGCGGCCGCGTTCACCGACGGGTGGTTCCGTACCGGCGACCTGGGAGACATCGACGCCGACGGCTACGTACGCCTTCTGGGCCGTTCCAGCGAGATGATCGTGACCGGGGGGTTCAACGTCTACCCCGCCGAGGTCGAGCGCGTCGTCTCCACGGTCGACGGCATCCATGAGGCGGCTGTCCTGGGCATGCCGCACCCGGTGTGGGGCGAGGGCGTCAACGCCGCGGTCGTACTCGACGGCGGCCCGGCCACCGGCACGCCCGGCCCCGAGGTCCTCGCCGGTATCGCGCGGGCGTGCGCGGCGTCCCTGGCCGGCTACAAGAAGCCCGTCGCCGTGCGCGCCGTACCCGAGATCCCGAGGAACGCCGCAGGCAAGGTCGACCGGAAGGCGCTGCGGCGGAGCCTGTCCGACCAACCCCAAAAAACCCACCAGCCCTACTAACCCGACCAACCCCAACAACCCCCACAACCCCACCAATACCGCCAGAGCCAACAACCCGACTGGTCCCCACCCATCCAGCCGAAAGGAACAACAAGACGATGCAAGCGCTTGACGCCATCCGCGTCCTCGACTTCACGCAGATGATGCTGGGCCCATTCGCCACCCAGGTCCTCGCCGACCTCGGCGCCGACGTGATCAAGGTGGAACGCCCCGAGGGCGAGTGGGAACGCGACCTCGCCATGATGGGCGAGTACGTCGGCGGCGAGTCGGCGGCGTTCCTCGCGATGAACCGCAACAAGCGCTCGGTGGCGCTCGACCTCAAGGACCCGCGGGCCAAGGAAGCGCTGCTGAGGCTGGGTGCGACGTGCGACGTCGTCGTCGAGAACTTCCGCCCCGGCGTGATGGACCGGCTCGGGCTCGGCTACGACGACTTCAAGGCCGTACGGGACGACATCATCTACTGCTCGGGCTCCGGCTGGGGCCAGGACACCGCGTTCGCCAGGGAGGGCAGGCCGGGCCAGGACCTCCTGATCCAGTCGATGTCCGGGCTCGCGGCCTCGACGGGCCGCGCGGGTGATCCGCCGACCCCCGCCGGGACGGCCATCGTGGACCACGCGACCGCGCTCACCCTCGCCAACGGCATCATGGCCGCCATCATCGCCCGCTCCACCCACGGCATCGGCCAGCGGGTGGAGGTGGATCTGTACTCGACCGCCATCGCGATGCAGTGCCAGGAGATCTCGACCTTCGTCAACCAGGGCACGGAGTACCGGCGGTCCGACTCCGGCATCGGCCAGGCGTGGCTGTCGGCGCCGTTCGGGGTCTACGAGGCCCGCGACGGGTGGCTGGCCGTGGCGATGGCGCCGCTCGAAACGGTCGCCGACGCCGTGGGGGTCGCCGCCCTCGCCGATTTCGACGCCTGGGCCGAACGGGACGAGGCCAAGCGGGCGTTGGAGGACGTCACCCGTACGAACACGGTCCAGCACTGGCTCGACGCGCTGCTCCCGAAGGGCATCTGGGCGGCGCGGGTGCGTACCACCAAGGAGGCGGTGGACGAGTTGCGGGAGGAGGGTTCCGACCTGCTGGTCACCCTCGACGGTCCGGCGGGGACGCCGATCGAGCTGGTGGGCTGCCCCATCTCGCTCAGTGCGACGCCATGGCGGCAGCGCCTCGCGCCGCCGCGCACCGGCGAGCACACCGCGGCCGTCCTCGGCGAGGTCCTCGACTCGGAGAGCCTGACCGCTCTGGTGGGTGAGGGCCGGTGACCGCGCGGCAGGAGCAGCGGCCGGCCGTCGTGGCCGGCGAGATCGACCATCCGCACCGGAATCTGGCGGTCCAGGACCATGCCGTCGACGGCGGCGGTGTCGTGCGCGTCCTGAGGATCGACCGGGAGGAGAAGCTCGGCGCGCTCTCCGGCGAACTCGTCGCGGCGCTCGGAGAGCAGATCGTACGCGTCCGGCAGGACCGGGAGGTCCGTTCGGTCGTCCTCACCGGCACCGGTCGCGGCTTCATCGCGGGCGCCGACGTGGGCGAGTACTCCGGGGTCGGCGCCGACGCGTTCCTGGAGTACCAGCGGATGTCGCGCCAGGTCTTCGACGCCCTCGAACGCCTGCCGCAGCCCAGCATCGCCGCCGTGAACGGGTACGCCTTCGGGGGCGGGTTCGAGGTGGCGCTCTGCTGTGACTTCATCGTCGCCTCCGCCCGTGCCAGGTTCGCCCTGCCCGAGGTCACGCTCGGCCTCATACCGGGAGGCGGCGGCACGCAGCGGCTGGCCAGGGCCGCCGGTACCCGCTTCACCAAGGAACTCGTGATGACCGGCCGCCGCGTCCGCCCCGACGAGGCCCTCCAGCGGGGCCTGGTGACCGAGGTCGCCGAGCCGGAGGCGCTGATGGAACGGGCCCTGGCCTTCGCCGTGCTCCTCGCGACGCAAGCACCGCTCGCGGTCCGTGAGGCCAAGCGCGTCATCGACGGCGGGGTGGCCCAGGGGCTCGACGCGGCGCTCTCGGCGGAGCAGGCGGCGCTCGGTCAACTCTTCGAGTCCGCTGACGGGCAGGAGGGAATCAGCGCGTTCCTCGACAAGCGCACGCCCCGGTTCACGGGGTCCTGACCGCTCACGGCGGCACGAGGTACGACGGCACCGCGGCTGCCTCTTGTCCCGGCTCGTCCAGCGTGTCACTGTGGGCTGCTGTTGCACGTGTCAGCATCCGAATTCGCCAGGTCAAGGCGTGGGTTTCGATGCTTCCTCGCCTTCCGAATCCCTGAGCGGAAGCCCCGAGAGGAAGAAGGATGACCGATACACCGGAGAAGAATCCGGACGGATCGACACAGCATCCGAACGGCTCGTCACAGGAACTCGAAACGGGACGGGACGCATACTTCCTCCGCCCCGGATATGTGCAGCGCATTCCACCCGATTACTTCGTCGACGAGGACGAGGACGGAATCGTATGGCAGCCGGATGTCTACCCGTATGCCGCCGCCGTGGCGCTGGAGCACGGCTGCGATACGGTCATCGACCTCGGTTGCGGCCGGGCCGAGAAGTTGGCGGGGCTCGCCGCTGAACACCCCTCCTGGCACTTCATCGGCGTCGACTACGGCGCCAACATCGAATGGTGCCGATCCCATTGGGACTTCGGCGAGTGGGTGGAAGCCGATCTGGAGAAGAACGTCCGGCTGCTCGGCGACCGGAAATCCGTCGGGCGCTCCGTCGTCATCTGCTCGGATGTGCTGGAACACCTCGTACGCCCCGAAGTCGCCGTGACGGCCCTCCGCGCGCTGCTTCTCGGCGGAGCTGCCAGGGCCGTGCTCTCCACACCGGCTCGTGAGCGCAAAGTGCTGCCGGGACAGGCCGAGTTCAACGGACCGCCGGACAACCGTACGCACGTACGCGAGTGGGCGAGCGAGGAGTTCTGCGCCTTTCTGCGCTCCGGCGGCCTGGTGATCGAGGATTTCTCCTATACCCGGCGCAACGACGACGACGGCGCGATGACCACCCAGCTGATCCTCGCCGATGCCGACCGCTCGTGATGCGGCACGCCGCCCGTTCCTGATGCGACACGCTGCGCGGAGCCTGCGCGGGTACTCCGCCTTGCGGACCGTACCGGGCGGGCCCGGCATCCTCGTCACGGGAGTGGTCTCCCGCCTGGGCACGGCCATGAACCCGCTGGCGCTGCTGCTCCTGCTCAAGGAGCACACGGGGCGCTACGCGTTCGCCGCGGTGGCGTGCGCGCTCTACGCCGTGGCCAGTGCCATGGCCGGTCCGCCCCTGGGCCGACTGTGCGACCGTATCCGCCCCGCACCGGTCCTGTACGCGGTGTGCGCCGTGCATCTGCCGGCCATGCTCGGCCTGCTCGCGGCGGTCCATCAGGACGCGCCGCGCCCTGTGCTCCTGCTGCTGCTCGTCCTCGCCGGGGCCGCCACACCGCCGGTCACCGCGGTCGTGCGCGCGGCCTGGTATCTGCGCACCGACAGGGGTTCCGAGCAGGCCGGACTGCGCTCGTACGCCCTGGCCGCGGAGACGGTCTGCGCTGAGCTCGTATTCGTACTCGGCCCCCTGCTCGTCGCGGGGACCCTGCTGATCGCCGACGTGACCTCGGCGCTGGTCCTGTCCACACTGTGCTGCGTCGGAGGCACCTGCGTACTCGCCCGGAACATCGCGACTCGACAGCCGCTCCGCCCCCGCCCCACCCGGACCCAGGGCCTGGGCCCCCTCCGCCTCCCCGGCTTCGGCGCGGTGCTGTGGTGCACGGCCGCGGTGTCGACGGCCTTCGGCATCACCGACGTGGCGATCCCGGCTGCCGCCCTCCACCGTGCCGGAGGGGATGGCGGTACGGGCATGGCGGCAGGCTTCTTGTTGTCGCTGTGGGCCGGCAGCAGCCTGCTGAGCGGCCTGCTCTTCGGCGCCGACAACCGCGGCCGACCGCCCTTTCGCCGCCTGTCGCGGCTACTGCTCATGCTCGCCGCGGGCATGGCGGTACTCTCCACCGCGCCGAACCTGCCGGCCCTCTCCGCGGGCTCGCTCTTCTGCGGCCTCGTCACCGGCCCGACACTGATCGTGCTGAACGGGCTCGTAGCCGACATCGTGCCGCCCGCGATGATCAACGAGGCTTATGTATGGGTGGCCAGCCTCACCGTCGTCTGCTGCTCAGCCGGTACCGCCGTCGCCGGCCCCATGGCCGACCAACCCGGCGGCACCTCCTGGGCCTTCCTGTCCGCTGCCCTTGTCGCCGCCGCAGCCGCCGGCACCGCGTTCGCCGGTTCCACGCGGGCATCGACGGTGGGGGCCTGACGAAGGCCGCCGTGCCGTATGCCTCTTCCTCTTCCCCTTCCCCGCTCGCGGGTTCGCCGCTTCCCCGCTCGCGGATTCACCGCTCTCGGGTTCGCCGCCGCGGGATAACCGCCCTCGGGTTCACCGCCTTCCGGTTCACCGCCCGCGGGCTGGTTCTGTGGGCCCTTCAGCCGCCTGTCCGCTGGGGTTGGGCGATCCATTCGTGCCACTGGCCGCTGAGGACGATGTCGGCCAGTTTCCGATAGCCGCCGCTGCCTGGATGGCCGCCGTCGCCGGCCATGGCTTCCCGGATCCAGGTGGGGTCGTCGGCCAGGCCCCGGGTCGTTGCGATGAAAGGCACGCTTCGCGACCGGCAGAGGGCGGCCATCGTGTCGGCGAGTGCCGATACCCGCCGCAGATGCGGCTCACCCGCGTCGATGACCGGAGGGGGCCCCACCACCAGCGGAGCGACAGCCTGGCGGAGACTGTCGTCCAGAAGCGTTTCCAGATTGTCCAGACACTGGGCCGGGTCGACGCGGACCCTGCCGCCTTCCTCGATCATGTCGTTGCTGCCGCAGGAGACGACCAGTCGGTTGTCGGCCCCAGGCAGCGTCCGGGGCCCGACCTCCTGCCAGCAGCGGCGCCGGACATCCTCGGAGGTGTTGCGCCGAATGCCGAGGTTGAAAGCCGTGATGTCACCGGGAGTGTCCTGGAGGACCCGCCCGACCCAGCCCCGGTATTCCGGATCGCCGATCCCTTGAACAAAAGAGTCACCGATGAAGCAAATACGTACATGCCTATTCATCAGGCAACCTTACGAACAGGGCCCAGGCGATACCGACAAGGGGTACTGGACGACGCCGGACGCCTTTCCAGCGGGGCCGACGCACACCACGAAATCGACGCCGTCCCCTTGCCCGAGTTACCCGAGTTACCCGAGTTACCCGAGGAACTGTCCGGTGGATCACGCTTCGGAGTCGAGAGTCCGGAGTTCGTAGAGGTAGGAGCGGTCGTTTTTGAAGCTGCGCCAGACGGTGGCCGGGGGTTCGGGTTCCTCAGCGTGACTATGGAGGGGGCGGGCGGTGACGAGTCCGTCAGCGATCTCGCAGTGCCAGCCCTCGGACGGCGACCAGATACACCACACGTTCCCGTCCGTTCTGCGATAGGCCGGGCGGCCATTGCGCTCGCCGTCACGTTCGAAGCGGTAGCGGAGCCCGTCGATGTGGCGCACGAAGGTGAAGGATGCGAGTGCCGTCATGCCTTCGGCACTGTATGGGACGCCACTGTCGGCGGCTACGAAGCTCTGGGCGTACGCGCCGTACGAATAGCCTCACCCCCGAAGTGGCCTGTCGGCGCCGGAGGCGGGTGTTCAGTCGAGCATCGCGAGGTGCTCGGCGGCGCCCCCGTGCCACTCGATCATGAAGAGGGTGGCGACGTCGCGGCCGCCGACCTTGGCCACCTCCTCCGCGACCAGCGGGGCGAGCAGCTGCGGCGGCATCAGCCGCGCCCGGTCCAGCAGTACGCCGAGCAGTTGCTCGCCGAATCCCTCCGACCGGTCCACGCTCTCCTCCGCGACGAGACCGCGACGAACGGCCGTGCGAAGATCAAGGCGTGAACGATCTGCACTCCCGCCGCGCCGACGGTTCCGATCTCGCCACGCTCGTCCGCCTGCGCGACGACGCCGCCCGCTGGATGTTCTCCCGGGGCGTCACCGGCCAGTGGCAGCCCGGCGAGCTGGACGAGGACCACTTCCGCCAGGTGATGGCGGATGGCGAGATCTGGATCGCCGAGGCCGACGGCCGCGCGGTCGGGGCGTGGGAGCTGTGGTGGGACGACGAGGACGCCTGGGGGCCGCAACCGCCGGAGGCCGGCTACGTACACCGGCTGATGGTCGACCGCGGCAGCGCCGAGCCGGGGACGGGGCAACGGCTGCTGCGCGCGGCGGAGCGCCGTATAGCCGAGGTGGGGCGAACGTACGCGCGCCTGGACTGCCTGGCCGGCAACGCGCGCCTGAACGCCTACTACGTGGACAACGGCTACCGGGTCATCGGCCAAAAGGAGCGCAAACCGCTGCCGGGCGGAGTGCCCAAGTCATTCACGCTCCTCGAGAAGACCCTGCCGGCCGACGTCGCTTCTTAGAGATCGAACCAGTAACGCAGGATGCGTGCCGCGATGTCATGAGTGCCATTGTCGGAGCATGTGTGATGGACCCATTCCGGTGCGGTGTTGACCTCCAGGATTTTGACGTTCGCTCCGGGCGGCTGGTCCGGGGACGTGCATATCGCATCGATCGCCAGGATCTTCGTGTCGAACAACTCGGCCACTGAGGAAGCCCACTTGGCGAAATCCGGGTGCAGGGCATCGGTTACATCGACCGCGACGGCGCCCTTCGCGAGATTCGCCGAGTTCTTGAGCCGGACCACCCGCCCGGCTATCGGCGTGTCCTTCAGCTCAAGGCTCTGGTCCTTGAGAAGGTCCTCCGTCTCGGTGTCGATCACGAGTCGGTTGCCGGGGTTGGCGGCCTTGATCTTGGCACGGTGTTCCTCGATCAGCGCGTCCAGCGGGGTCTGTCCGTCGCCGGTGACGTAGGCGGGCTTACGGACGCACGCGGCCACCAATTCGTCGCCGACGATCTGGAGCCGCAGATCGTGTCCGTCGACCTGTTCCTCGATGATCCAGGACGGAAAACGGTGCCGCCACGCGCTCATGTGCGCGACGACGGCATCGGCGGTGGCGAGATTCATGCGCACGGCGTCGCCACGCATCCCGTCTCGCGGTTTGACGACTACCGGGCTTCCGCCCATTTCGGTGAGGACTTCCTCGGCGAAACGGTGCACACGGGCATCGTCTTCGGAGTGGTCGGAGCTGCCGGGGCTGCCGGGGCTGCCGGAGCGGTCGACTTCGTCGGAGCGATCGGAGCGGTCAAGGCTGCCGGAGCAATCGGATCCGCCGAATTGGAAGACGAACCCCGCGGGGGTGGCGAACCCGGCCTGGTCGAGGAGGAGTTTGGTCGCGTATTTGTCCTCGGTGAGGAAGAAGTCCCGGGCTCGGAGCTGGTCGTCGTAGCGTCCCTCCAGCACGGGAATGGTTCTCGTGCCGTGACTGTAGACGACCAGGTCGATACCGGTTTCCGGCATACGGTCGTGCACCTGGATCCCCAACGAGGTTGCCGCCCGCATGAGGTGGGTCTGACGCATGTGCCGTTCACTGGTCACTGCGCGGGCCTTGTCAGGAGGATGCCGGCGAGCTGGTCCATGTGGTTCTGCATGAAGTCCCGCATGACCCCGATATCGGCCATGTGGCCGCGCGCCGCGTAGCTGGCGCCGGCGAGCGTGCCGGTCTCCTCACCGAACCACGGCTCGGAGAAATCCGGGTACAGCGGGTCCACGTGGAAAGAACCCTTGCCCAGCGCGGTGAAGTCGTCCTTCAGCCACAGTGCGACATTGCCGATGAAGTCGACTCCGTTGCGGCCCAGCACTGCGCCGTCGCCGCCGCGTACACGGCGCGGGCTGCCGAACCGGAGGCCCACATTGAATTCATCGATCCTGTCCGCTACCTGTTCGACGCCGCCGAATTCCTGGTTCAGCAACGCGTGGAACTGCTCCTCCGAGATGAGTGCCGCCCCGGCCCAGTTGGCGTAGGCGACGGCCTCATGTCGGCTGACTTCCACGGGCCAGTCCCACGGCATGTCGATGTCGTCGAAAATACCGCGATACCGGTAGCCGCCAGAGTGCGTCCGAAGCCACGCGTTGGGGTGCCCCTTGCTCATCCGGTCCAGGAACAGGCGCGCTCCGTGTGTCGTCCACAGCCTGGACTCCTCATACCCGCCGTCCTCGATGAATTCCAGGAACTGCCCATTGGTCACCGGATGAGACCTGACCCTGAACGGCGCGACTTCTGCCTCCCGGCGACCGCACTCGTTGTCCCACCTGAATCGGTCCGCCTCTCGCCGCTCATCGCCGAATCGGACCGGACCGCCGCGACACTGCACGAACCGCTCGTCGGGGGCCTCCGCCCCCGGCGCACCCGCGCGTTCGTCCACGATGGCCGGCCATCCTTCAGGAGCTTGCTTCAGCCGAGGCGGCAGCAGGCGGATGAGCGGAAGGGAGGTGTGCAGGTGGATGTTCTCGTGCTCGATGCCCATGAGCAGAGCTCGAAGGGGTGACCGGGGAGCGACGGTGGCAGACAGCGGCACCTCTTCGATGGCCTTCAGGACCACATCGCGGACACGCTTTCGGTAGGCCCACACCTTTTCCGGAGTGGGCCACTCGGTGAGTCCGGCCAGCTCGTCGGGGTCCTCCGGAGAAACCCCCCGTTCCATACGTTCATCGAACTCGGCTTCCCCGCTTCCGCCGACAAGCCCGGCCAATTTGAGTTTCTGAACATAGAACGAGGCGGTATGCGCGAGATAGAAGACGAGAGGAAGGCGGAGCGGGTGCACACGTACGCAGTAGGACTCCGTCGAATCACGCACCCCACGAAAGAGCGTCTCGTACGTCTCCCAGGTATCGGCGAAGTACCGTGCGAGTTGCTCTCTCGTCAGGTCGCGAAGCTGCTTCCCTCCGGGGCGATCGGCAGCGTAACCCTGCATCCAACGACTCCTGATTCCGTCCGGCAAAAGCCATCGAAGCGAGACTCGCACGAACCGACGCGAAGCACTCGGCAGCAACAGCTCAACGAGTGATACGACCGACACCGCACCCGACGGGGAAAGGCAGCACGAATAGCTCCGATGGCCTACGGGAAAACCCACGAATGCCCGCTGCTGGCTGCCCGCTGCTCACCGCCCGCGGACCGCAGACCGCGCCTGGACCACGCCTGGACCGCGGCCTCCTGGAGAAGCCGTCCTGAACGGGTCGGAGAAGTCGCTCTCCCCCGGCACCCTGGACGAACTGCGCGTCCCCCAGGAAGATGGTCGCTCGATGCTCACCGCTGCCATACGCCACCTCCGGATGCCCTACGTGAGACGACGCCTCACGGACGTTCTCAGCGGTGTCAACGCGTAGGCGTCCGCGGCCCCGGCCTCCTGGACGCGGGCGCACGGTGGGTATCTGCCGGAGTTCCACGCATTTGCTGTTCTCGGCCGTCCACCTCAGCAGGAACAGCGCGTACCTACAGGGACAGCACGTACGTCCGTACCGGAAACCTCTGACCGCTCACTCGGCGAAATACGGCAGATGAGCCTCTTCACCAGCTGACACGCCCCTCATGCTCGGGAGGCCACGATGACCAACGACCCAGCCGCGCACCACGCCGCCACGCCGCCGGACGTCAGCCGACCCGCGGACGAGCAGACCGAGACCAAGACCGAGACCGAGACCATGAACGGCGCGGCCGTCGACGGGAACATTCACGTCGGCTACTGGGACAGCGACACAGACGGCCGCTCGCTCGACCAGGCCACCGACCACCTCACCGACCTCGTGGCGGGACGGCTGGCCGCCGCACCCGGCCGGCGCCTGCTGGACGTCGGCTGCGGAACCGGACGACCCGCCCTGCGCATCGCCCGCGCCACCGGCGCCCGTGTGTCTGGAATCTCGGTCAGCGACCAGGACATCGGCCTCGCCCGCACCCGGGCGGAAGCCGCCGCGCTCACCGACCAGGTGGACTTCCGGTACGCGGACGCCCGCGCACTGCCCTTCGAAGCGGCGTCCTTCGACGGCGCCTGGGCGATCGAGTCCATGATGCACATCAGCGAACGGACCACCGCCCTCACCGAGATCGCCCGGACCCTGCGCCCCGGTAGCCCACTGGTGATCACCGATGTGCTGCTCCGGTCTCCGGTGACCGGGGACGCCGCGGAGCTGGTCCGCCGGACGTGCCGGGCGTTCGAGTCCCCCTCGCTGCCCGAACCGGCGGAGCTCCGCACGGCCCTCGACCGCGCCGGTCTGGAAGTGGTGGAGTTCGATGACATCGGAGAGCACGTCCAGCGCACCTACCAGGCGTTCGCCGACGCCTTCGACGCTGTCGCGCCCTCCGTCGATGACCGTCATTACGAGTTCTTCAACTCCACCCGCTCCCTTCCCCAGTTCGGTGCGCTCCCACAGATCGGCTACGTCTTCCTGGTCGCCCGTCGCCCGTGAACGCAGGACCTGCTGCTTCGGCCGGGTGGCCACGCGGCCACCCGGCCGCCGAGGACGGCGTCACCAAGGCACGTGAGTGTGAGTGGCGAATCCGGACAACATATTCGGCCTCGGAACGACCAACAGCGGCAGAAAAATGCCCGTTTAGGGGAAGCGCGATGAGGAAACCTGCCGTCCGCGGAACAGGCAGGGCGGGACGATAGTGGCCTGCGGATCTGTGTGAGCCGCCAGGGGACCTGCGCCCGATCGACTGCACGGTATCCAACAGGCCACACCTCTCTGCATATGAATTGACGCCACGCCAAGAGGAAGTTGAGGCGTCTGAAGCCTTGTGTAAACCCATGAGGAAACTCCTCGCCCGCGGAACGAGGGCCGGGGCGTCAGCGAGTCGCAATTCGGTGTGGGCTGCCCGAGCACCTGTTCCCAGCCGGATGATCAGCACTCACCGAACCACCGCCGAACCACCCGCCTCCCTCAATGCATGAGTCGACGTTATGTCAAGGAGAAGTTGGGGCGTCCGGAGCCTTGTGTGAACCCATGCGCCTCATAGAATTCCAGGTAGTGTTCACGGAGGGGAAGCAGGCCCTATGGCCATCACGGTCCAGCGACGATTCGAACTGCTTCATTTCTTCCGTTCAGGTTGTTCGAACTCTGCGAATATTTTGCCTGGTGCATGGCACGCAAATATTTTTGCGTGCAGGTGAAACGAAGGAAGAATGGTCAGCTGGTTCCGCGTGGGCAATCGAACACCGCGGGACGGCGAAACGGCACAGAAACGCCCGGCACGGAAACATCTTCCTCCGGGTGCCCAGCCACTCCGCCTCCACCGTCGACCGGGCGCGGTGAACGGCTGACGTGAGCGATGTGGCCGAAGGGACTGAGGGGGCCGAGGCGACCGGGGGAACTGAGGGGGCCGAACCCCGACGGATAGTGGGCGCGCTGATCCGCGACCCGTACGACCGGATCTTCGTCCAGCGCCGCTCGGCCGGCCGGCGCCTCTTCCCCGAGTGCTGGGACGTCGTCGGCGGAGCCGTAGAGGAAGGGGAGTCCCTGCTGGACGCGCTCCGCAGGGAGATAACAGAGGAGACCGGCTGGCGACTGCGCCGCGTCCTCGCCCGGGTGGCGCACGAGGAGTGGACGGCGGACGGGCTACGGCACATCGAGTCGGACTATGTCGTCGAGGTGGACGGCGATCTCTCGTCTCCTGAACTCGAACGGGACAAGCACACCGAGTTCGCCTGGGTAGCGGCCGAGGACGTCTCGCTGCTCGACGAGAATGCACGGCGCGGCAACAGTACCTTCATCAAGGATGTGGTGACCGCGGCACACGCCTGGCTCGCCGATGCTTCCAGGAAGAGCCGCAAGGCTCTCTGAACCACCCGCGAGCAACCACCCGCGGCCGACCATCTAATCCAAGAGTCCGATCGAGATCTCCACGAACCCTTCCTGGCTGTCCACGTCATCCTCAAATGATATTTCACGAGGGGGATATTCCGCATGGCCGGTGACAGGTTGAACAATACGCTTCCGCGGCGGCGAGTATTGGCAGTCGGGTTCGCCGGACATCAAGGGAAGGAGTACCTGCCGATCGTACGGGAGAGCACGGATATCGTCGGCGGCGTCGACCCCGCCCCGGCCGCCTCGTCACTCGCCGACGAGTGGGGATTCCCGCATTTCGATGTTCTCGGTGAGGCACTCGCAAAAGTCGACTTCGATGCCGCGGTGGTCACCGTGCCGCATAGCGAGCACTTCCCGGTCTGTACGGAACTCCTGGCGCACGGCAGGCACGTCATCAAGGAGAAGCCGTTCGCCGTCACCGAACAGGAAGCCCGGCAACTGGTACACCTGGCGCAACGGGCCGACCGCAGTGTTTTCACGCTGCTGCAACGGAACTTCAACCCCGTGTTCCAGTACGCCCAGAGGAACCTCGCACGAATCGGGAAGCCCTACTGGTTCTCGTACGACTACCACTTCAACCTGGCGCACCCGACGACCGGTTGGCGCGCCTCCAGGGAGCAGGCGATGGGCGGTGTGCTCCTCGACATGGGCTACCACCTCATCGACGTACTCAGCGGAATGTTCCCAGAACCCGAACCCCCTCGGGTGCACTCCGCCTTCGTGCACCACTACCAGGAGATGCGGGATCGCCGGCTGGAGGACCTCGTCAGCCTCATGTGCAGCTATCCCTCAACGGGGCTGGCGGGCTCGCTGCGCATCTCACGCCATCACTACGAGAAGACGGAGCACCTCTGCGTGCTCGGTACGAAGGGCGCGTTGAACGTCGCGCCCGAGGCCGCCGTCCTGCACTCCGTCGGAGGGCTGCCGTTGGAGCGCTGCACCAGGGAAGAACCCCGGACCGACGCCGTGCGTTCCATGATCACCCACTATCTGGAGCACCTGCACGATCGCCCCTACCGCCAGGACCACCTCCGGCGTCAACTCACCGTCGTGCGCACGATCGACGGGATCTACCAGGACCGGTTACGTGAGAAGAACGCGCTCGCCGACCGGTGCGCCTGACCCCGCCACCGCACAGCGCGCTCCGCGTCGCCGCTTCGGCCGTACGCACACCGACCGGGCCCGACGAACCCCGGGCCCGACATCCCCGGGCCCGAGCCCATCCGCCGCGACAGCAGGCAGGACACATGACCTCCACCGAACCGCTCGCCCTCCTCGGAGGCGCACCCGCCATCGAGCAGCCGCTGCCGCACGAAGTCTGGCCGCCCCCCGCCGACGAGGCGGAGCTCTCGGAGCTGGCCGAGCAGCGGAACACCGACATCTCCATCAAGGGCAACAGCGGTCCCATCGGCCGGCTGGAGGCCGACTTCCTGGCCTTTCTGAACGGCGGAGCCCGCTTCGCGATCACCTTCAACTCCGGTACGAGCGCCCTCCTCGCCGCCTACTTCGCGCTCGGTGTGCGCGACGGCGTGGACGTCGTGGGGCCGGCGCTCACCTATCACGCCGCGCTGAGCCCCGTCTTCGCGCTCCGCGGTGACGTGGTCCTGGCCGACATCGATCCCGACACCCGCGGCCTGGACCCCAAAGCACTCCAAGCCGCGCTCACCGAACGCACCAAGGTGGTCACGGTCGTCCACCAGTGGGGCCACCCCTGCGACATGGACGCGGTCCTGCGGATCGCCGAGCGACACGAGCTGCGCGTGCTGGAGGACTGCTCCCATGCCCACGGCAGCCGTTACAAGGGCAAACCCGTCGGCACGTTCGGCGACGCCGCGGTCTTCTCCCTCCAGGCCAACAAGGCCGTCTACGCCGGGGAGGGCGGCATCCTCGTCACGAGCGACCCTCAGGTCCACGACCGCGCCACGCTCCTCGGGCACTACCGGGACCGCTCCCGCGACGCCGTCCTCGACGAGGAATTGCGCGCGCACTGGGTCACCGGCTTCGGGCTCAAGCTGCGCATGTCGCCGTTCAACGCCATCGTCGCCCGGCACGCGCTCGCGGCGTTCCCGGCGCGCAAGGAGGCCCGGCACCGCTGTCTGCGCTACTTCGGCGAGCAACTCGGCGACGTGACCTATCTGGAGCCCGTACACGTCGCCGACCACGTGGACATGGGCGCCTGGTACGGCTACAAACCGCTCTACCGGCCCGAGGCGCTGGGCGGCGTCCCACGCTCCGTACTCATCGAGGCGCTGCGCGCCGAAGGCATGGAAGTAGGCGCCCCCTCCGGCCCCCGGCTGTCGGCCCTGCCGCTCTACGCCCGTCCGGAGAACCCCCTCTTTCCCGGAACGCCGAAGACAGGCGCCGCTCCGGAGACCGGCTCTCACGCCGAGTACGTCGAACAGCACGCGCTGTCCCTGCCCACCTTCACCAATTGGCCCGAGGACACGACGCTCATCGACCAGTACGTCGAAGCCTTCCGCAAGATCGGCCGCCACCGCGAAGCGCTCGTACGGTACGCGGCCGCCCCGTCCCGATAACCGACACCGGCACCGGCACCGGCACCGACACCACGGAAGACGCCCCGCACCGCCGAAGACGACCGGCACGACAGAAGAGGTGGAGAACATGACCATCGAGGAGTCCCCCGAGGACGTGGACCACGTCCTGGAGCACGCCCTCGCGGGTGACGACCTGCCGGACTCCTTCACCCTGCTCGGGCGGGAATGGAGCCTGCACCGAGGCGTCTTCCCCAGCACCCTGGGCGCCGCGACCGAGGTGATGGCCTCGATCGTGCCCTATCCCCAGGGCGGCTCGTTCCTTGAGGTCGGCTGCGGCACCGGCGTCATCTCCGTAACTGCCGCGCTCGACGGCTGCGCCTCCGTCACCGCGCTGGACATCAACGAAAAGGCAGTGGCCAACACGATTGCCAACGCCGAGCGGCACGGCGTAAGCGACCGGGTACGTGTCCTCCACAGCGACATGTACGCGGCGCTTGAGCCCGCAGAACGCTTCGACGTCATCTTCTGGAACGTGCCCTGGACCTACGTGGAGGACGGCTTCCCCCTCTCCACCGATCTGCACTCCGCCGTCTTCGACCCCGGCTACCAGGGCCACGCCCGCTACCTCGCCGGCGCCCACGACCATCTGGCCGACGGCGGCAGGCTGCTGCTGGGCACGGCCGACCTCGGCGACCGCGAACGGCTCGACGCCCTCGCCGAGGAAGCAGGTCTGCGGGCCGAACTGCTGCACCGCGTGCGCCGGATCGAGGAAGTAGGGGTGATGGAGTACCACATGCTCGAACTGCACGCGAAGTGATCCCGCAGTCCGCGGCGCTCCGCCCGGACCGCCAAGGGCCGAGCCCCCGAAACCTACGGTGTGCGCGGTGAGGCGCCCTATGTCACGACAGGATGATCTCGAACTGGCCCTGCGACTCGGCGACATCGCCGACAGCATCACCAGCCGGCGTTTCCAAGCCCGCGACCTGCGGAGCCGGGAGAAGCCGGACCGTACGCCCGTGACCGACGCGGACACCGCCGTCGAAACGGCCGTACGCGAGGCACTGAGTTCCGCCCGCCCGGACGACGCCTTCGCCGGGGAGGAGACCGGCGGCTCCGTCACCGCCGGGCGCACCTGGATGGTCGACCCCATCGACGGCACCAAGAACTTTCTGCGCGGGGTGCCGGTCTGGGCCACGCTGATCGCCCTGCTGGAGGACGGCCGGCCCACCGTCGGCGTGATCAGCGCCCCCGCCCTCCACAGCCGCTGGTGGGCGGCGGACCAACAGGGCGCCTGGCTGCGCCGCGGGGCGCCCGACAGCACCCCCCTGCCCCTGCACGTCTCCGGCAACGCCCGCCTCGCCGACGCCTATCTGTCCACCACCAGCACACGCACCTGGGACGTCTTCCACTCGCGTGAGGCATATCTGCGCCTCGCCGAAGCGTGCTGGGAGGACCGTGCCTTCGGGGACTTCCTCCAGCACTGCATGGTCGCCGAAGGAACCCTCGACATCGCGGCCGAACCGGTGGTGAACCCATGGGACATCACCGCGGTACAGATCCTCGTGGAGGAAGCCGGCGGCATCTGCACCGACCTTCTGGGCGCCTCGCCCCAAAGCGGCACCGGCGCCCTGTCCGCCAACCCGCGGCTGCATGAGCTCTCCCTCAAAGCCCTTTCGGCCCGGCCCGATTCCGCCTTCGACGGCGTTACGCGGAGAAAAGGACCATCATGCTGATTCTTTCCCTCAAGGAAGGCCATGACGGGGCGATCGCAGCCGTCGAAGACGGCAGGCTGCTGTTCTCCCTGGAAGCGGAGAAGGACTCCTTCGTCCGCTACAGCGGTCTGACCGCCGAGGCGTTCGCCGTAGCGGCGGACCGGCTGGACAAACAGCCGGATGTCGTCGCCGTGAGCGGCTGGATCAAGGGCACCCAGGCCACCGACCAGCCTTCGCGTGCCGGGTACTACGGTGTGGGCGAAACCGCGATCTCGGACGAAGCCGGCCGGTTCTTCGGCAAGAACGTGCGCGTCTTCTCCTCCACCCATGAGCGCTCCCACATCATGACGTCCTATGGAATGTCGGCATTCCGTAGGGACCAGCCCTTCTACAGCCTGGTGTGGGAGGGGAACATCGGCTCGTTCTACCGCATCGACGAACGCGGGAAGGTGACGCATCTCAAGGAGGTACTCAACTACCCGGGAAACAAGTACTCCTACGGCTTCGCGCTCGCGGATCCCCAGTACAGTCCGCACGAAGAATTCGTCCGCTTCCAGGACGCGGGCAAGCAGATGGCCCTGGCCGGGTTCGCCGAGGACCGGCCGGCCACCCAGGCGGAACAGGAAGTCATCGACTTCATTCTCGGCCAGAAGAACGTCATCACCGGCAGCCTCAAAGACCGCATGACCGACTCGCCCTTCCATAACGTCGGCGTGGAGACCAGCGCGTACAAGAGCCTCGCCGCCCGCCTGTCGAACGCCATCTTCGACCGGTTCCACGCCTACGCCCGCCGGCATCTGACGGAGGGCCTCCCCCTGCTCATCTCGGGAGGCTGCGGACTCAATTGCGAGTGGAACCGCCGCTGGCGCGAGTGCGGGCTCTTCCCCGCGGTCTTCGTCCCGCCGTGCCCCAACGACAGCGGCTCCGCGATCGGGACCGCCATCGACGCCCAGCACTTCTACACCGGGTCGGCCGGCCTGGACTGGGACGTCTACGCGGGCGGCGAATTCGTCGAGGACATGGAATTCGACCCGCGGCGCTACGAATCCCGCCCGGTGCGCTACGGAGAGGTCGCCCGCTACCTCCGCGACGGGAACATCATCGGCTGGGCGCGGGGCCGCTGGGAAATCGGCCCCCGCGCGCTCGGGAACCGGTCGATCCTGGCCGCTCCCTTCACCGAGGAGACGACCGTCAGACTCAACAAGATCAAGCAGCGTGAGGGCTACCGCCCCATCGCCCCGATCTGCCTGGAGCAGGACGCGGACCGCTGGTTCCGCGGCGGGGTCCCCGACCCCTACATGCTGTACTTCGGCCACGTCGACTCCAGCGAACTGCGTGCGGTGACACATGTCGACGGAACAGCTCGCACCCAGACCGTCGACCCCACGGCGAACC
Source organism: Streptomyces sp. NPDC050617 (assembly GCF_040654795.1). Lineage (NCBI taxonomy): Bacteria > Bacillati > Actinomycetota > Actinomycetes > Kitasatosporales > Streptomycetaceae > Streptomyces > Streptomyces sp. NPDC050617. Next base: position 99,317 of record NZ_JBFAIS010000027.1, read on the forward strand.
CGGAAATGGCCGACCTGCTGACCTCCTTCGGTGAATTGACCGGATTCAGCGTCCTCTGCAACACCTCCCTCAACTATTCGGGGCGCGGGTTCATCAACCGCACCAGCGATCTGATCGCGTACGGCGAACTCCACGGGCTGGACGGATACGTCGTAAACGACACCTTCATCACCCCTCGGCGATAAGGCACCTACTGCCGAGTCGAGCGACCATTCCCCGGCCCGAAGTGTTCGCCCCAGACCGGTGGAGACCCCAGCGGACCCGGATCACGGGAGATTGCCGGCCGGTGCCCGTACGGGCGGCGAGGAGTTCCTCCCGGTCACGGGCGCACCACGGGCTTCAGGGAGCCGGGCGTGAGGTCGGCGTTGAGCGCGTCTTCGACGTGGTCGAGGTCGAACCAGCCGGTGACCAGGGACGCCAGGTCGACCTGGCCGGTGGCGGCGAGGTGGGCGGCGACGGGCCAGGTGTCGGTGTAGCGGAAGACGCCGGTGACCTTCAGCTCCCGACTCTGGATGACGGGGATGGGAAGGGGGACGTCGTCGGCGCCCATGCCGACGAGTACGACCGCGCCCGCGCCGCGTACCGCGGTGATGCCCGAGCGAACGGCGGGCGTCGCGCCGGAGCAGTCGATGAAGGCGTCCACGCCGAGATCGGCGACCGAGTCGGTCGTCGGGTCGAGCGTGGCGGTCGCGCCGTACCGTCCGGCCATCGCGCGCCGTTCGGCGACCGGGTCGGAGACGATCACCTCGGCGGCCCCGAACGCCTTCGCGGTCTGTGCCGTGATGACGCCGATGGGGCCCGCTCCGGCGATCAGCACCCGCGAGCCGGGCGCGAGTTCTGCCTTGCGGCTGGCCGAGATGCCGACCGAGAGCGGTTCGAGGAGCGCGGCCACGTCGTCCGTGACCGCGTCGGGCACGGGATGGGCGAAGGGCGCCTGGATCGTCACGTACTCCTGGAAGGCGCCGTCGACGGGCGGGGTGGCGTAGAACTCCATGTGCGGACAGAGGTTGTAGCGGCCGGCCGTGCACTGGGCGCATACGCGGCAAGGACGCTGGGGTTCGATCGCGACGCGTTCGCCGATCCGGCTCTCGGGTACGTTCGCGCCGACCGCGACGATCCGGCCGGACGCCTCGTGGCCGAGGACCAGCGGGGCGTCGACGACGAAGTCCCCGATCCGCCCTTCCCGGTAGTAGTGCACATCGGAGCCGCAGACCCCGACCGAGGCCACCTCGATGAGGACTTCGTCGGCCGCGGGGCGGGGCACCGGGCGTTCCTCCGTACGGATCTGCCGCTTGGCGACGAGGACCGAGGCGCGCATGGTGCGGGGAAGGTCCTGGGTGGTGGCGGGGTGGCCCATGTCAGTGCTCCTTGGTGGGCGGGGTGGAGAGCGGAGGGGCGGGATGGGGTACCGGCCGGTGCGGTGATCGTCGTGATGAGGCCGCGGCCAGTCGACCACGTAGGTCGCCCCGGCGGCGAGCACCTGACCGAGTTCGGCCTCGCCGGCGCCGCTGTCGCCCCTGTCGCCGTCGGCCGACTCGCACGCAGCGATTCCCTCCCCGGCCGGGAAAGCAAGGAATTCCGACGGGCGGGCAGGTTTGCGCGAACAAATCCGATGACATTGAATTGAGCACGTCAATACAGACGAAGGGAAGTCATTTCACCCCCCGCACCACCGGGACGCAATTCAAAGGTCTGATAAACCAATTTCCATGGACTTCGAAAAATCTGCCCGGCGAAACAAAGCAGGGGCCGGCCCTCTTCCAACCGCCCGCGTCAGCAGATGGCGCAGGTCGTGCAGGTCCGGACGCAGGAGCCGTCGGCGGATATGGCCATGCCCCCGGACGCGGGCGCGACGTCCTGGATGCTCGTCTCGGTGAGGTCAATGTCGAAGAGGTCCTGGACCAGGTTCTCGGGCATAAGAATTCCTCCCTGCCTGTCAAGTACGCCACCCTTTGGCGGCCATGGCGGAATCTAGGTACGGACAGCCAGCGGAGTCAAGAGGCGTCGGAAAACAGAGTCAAGGGGTGTTGGAAACGCGTTTGCGAGGTTACGGTGACACATTCCTCAGCGATCCGCTCGACGAAGAACTCCTCAGTTCGTTTCATAGAGCAGTCAGTAATGGGGGGTGACAGGCATGCGGGGTGGACAGAGCACGGAACCGCTGTTCCGCTGCGCGGGCGGAATGCTGCTGCGGGCGCCGCTGCTCGCGCGGAACGCGGTACGCGCGACCTGGTGGGACACCGATAACGGCGGCGCGCTGAGCCCCGAGGTGCTCCGCACCCGCCTGGCCGGGGCGCTCGCCGACGACCGGTTCAGGGAGGCGGTCGAGGTCTCCAGCCCCCCGCTCGCCCGTACCGCCGACGCCGTGCTCTCGGGGCGTGCGGTGGCGGCCTCGGACCTGCGCAAGGCGCTGCGGGCCGTGACGCGCTACCGCCTCAGGGCCGCGTCCCGCCCCACGCCGTTCGGCCTCATGGCGGGCGTCCTGTGGGGCTCCTTCGGCGACACCACCAAGGGCGAACTGACCGGCGAGGGACACAAGTCGGCCCGGCCCGATGCGAGCTGGCTCTCCCGGCGGATCGCCGCGTGGGAGCGCGTCCCCTCGGTGCTCCCCGGGCTGAGCCTCGTGGCGAACGGGCTCTGCTTCGTACGAGGCGAGCGCCTGGTGCTGCCGTTCGCCCCCGACGGCACCCGCCTCCAGTCCGCCGCGCCCTCGGGCGACTCCGCGGCCGACGACGGCCTCCCGAAGACGCGAACCCTCAAGTACACCCCGGTCGTACGCTCCGCGGTCGAGGCAGCCGACCGGCCGCTCCCGTACGGTGAACTCGTCCGGCAGGTCGAAGCGGACTTCCCCGAGGCGCCCGACGGCGCCGTACGCGGCCTCATCACCCAACTCATCGCGGCCGAGGTGCTGCTGACGGATCTACGACCGCCCCAGGACGCCACCGACCCGCTGGCCCACGTCGTACGCCTCCTCCCAACCGGTTCACCCGCCGCGGAGCACATCGCCGCGCTGAGCTCGGCCCCCGCCGAGTACGGCGACACTCGTCTCGGGTCCGGAACCCCCGTCTGGCGCACAGCACTTGGCACGGCCACCTCCATCCCACCGGGAAGCGGAAGCGGCATCGGCAGCGGCATCAGCAACGGCAGCGGCAGCGGCAGCGGCAGCGGCAATGGAAACACCGCCGCATCGCCGACCGCGCCCGCCCACTCCGTCCAGGTCGACCTGCGCCTCGACGGGACCGTCGTCCTGTCGCGGGAAGTGGCGCGCGAGCTCGAACTGGCCGCCGCACTCTGGCGGCTCTCGCCCCCGGGGCCGGGCCGGCTCACCGAGTACCACCAGGAGTTCGTGGAGCGCTACGGACTCGGGCGCTTCGTACCCGTCAAGGGACTCCTCGACCGGCCCGCCCCCCCAGTCCGCTCCCCGTCTCCCCGTCGGAGCCGCACGGCAGCGCCTGCTCCTCGGGATCGCCGCCGAAGCGCAGGCGCGCGGCGCACGCGAGGCGGTCCTCGACGAGGCGTGGCTGAGCAGGTTCAAGGCCGCCGACCGCGACACCGACTCCGACGCCGAGACCGCGGCGCCGCCTCCGCTGGAACTCATCGTGCAGATCGCGGCGGAGTCGGCGACCGCCGTGGACCGGGGCGACTTCACCCTGGTCCTGAACGGCGCGGCGACCGCTTCCGGCGGGCTCATGGGCCCGTTCGCCCACCTGTTGCCGCCCGGACAGGCCGAGGCGATGCGCCGGACCGTACGGGCCGCCCGGGAGGACGGCGAGCGGCTGCCCGTACATGTCCACCACCAGGCGGCGCACCATCGGCACGCCAACGTGGCCCAGGTGCCGACCTGGCTGGACGGCCGGCTCGTCGTCGGGGCCCACCCCGGACCGGCCGCGCCCGGCGTCACGGACCTCACGCTCGACGACGTCCTGGTGTCGGCCGACTCCGAGGGCTTCCGGATCGCCTCGGCCGCGCTGGGCCGCGAGGTGACGCCCGCCGCGCTCCACGTGCTCAACCGCGAGCTGGCCGCGCCCAACGCGGTGCGCTTCCTCATCGAGGCCGCCGCGTTCGGCCGCAGGCAGTGACGCATGTGGGACTGGGGCGCCGCCGACGACCTGCCGTTCCTGCCCGCCGTACGCACCGGCCGCACCGTTCTGAGTCCGGCCCGCTGGCGCCTTGATGCCGCGAGCCCGCCGCTCGACGACTGGCGTGCGCTGTGGGGCGTGCCGGACCACGTCCAGCTCGCCATCGGCGATCACCGCATCCCCCTGAACCTCGCCGTCCCCGCGCATCGGGAGATCCTGCGGCGCGAGTACGAGCGTTCGGGCGTGGCCGTGGTCCACGAGCCGCCCGCCGGGCAGGACGTGGACGGCGGCTGGCTGCACGGTCCGGGCGGGGCCCATGACGTCGAGGCCGTCGTGACACTGACGCCGCGTCGAACCCAGACCCCTGTGCGTCGGCCCGCCAAGGCCGCCACGGTCGCCCGCGCCCCCAGAACGGCCCTGCGCCACGGCACGGGCGAGATTCCGCCCGGAGGCCCCTGGCTGTACGCGACGCTCTACTCCTCCGCCGAGCGCCAGGACGAGCTTCTGACCGGCCCGCTCCGGCGCTTCCTCACCGAACTGCCTTCATCGTCGGATACCCCGGGCGGCGTCGACCGCTGGTTCTTCATCCGGTACGCGGACCCGCACCCCCACCTGCGGCTACGACTCCACGGGGACCCGGACCTGCTCAACGGCCTCCTACTGCCCCGACTGCACGGTCTGGCCGGGGAATTGGCCGGCGCCGGGCTCGCCCGTGGCCTGCGGATCGACAGCTACTCCCCCGAAACGGAACGCTACGGCGGTGCGGCGCTCCTGGACGCGGCCGAGAAGGTGTTCCCCGCGGACAGCCTGCTGGTCCTGGAGCGGCTCGCGGCCCCGGCGGACGACCGCGTCCTGTCGGCGGCGCAGGATGTGGCGCGCCTCGTCCGGTCCTTCCACGACGGCTACGGCGGCGACTGGCGACACTGGCTCACCGCCACGTACCCCAAGCGCGAACAGCATCACAAGGCATTCGCCGCACGGCGCGGCGCCGCACTCGCCCGGATCACCCCTGACGGCGTCCCGGACACATCGAACGCGTCGGAAGCAGCGGACGCAACGGGCGCGATGGATGCAATGGGCGATTCCTACTGGGCGGCCCCGCGGCGGTTCCGGCGTCTCGTACGGGAAGAGGAGGAGCGGGGCACCCTGAGCGTCGCCCCTGACGCGGTGCTCGCCTCCTTGGTCCACATGCACTGCAATCGGCGGCTCGGTACCGATCGCACGGCCGAGGCCCAGGCGCTCGCCGTGGCCCGTGGCGCTGTGCAGGCGCACCTAGACCGGGAAATGGCACGTTCATGAGTGATGACCTCGTCGCGCTCCTCGCGCAGCGGCTCTCCGATCCTGCGGCGCTCGCGGCGCAGGTGACGGCGGACGAGCATCCCGAGCTGGCCGAGACGCGCTCGCTGTGGCACCCGCAGTCCCTCACGGACGGACACGCCGGGGTCGGCCTCCTCTTCGCGGCGCTGGCCCACGGCTCGCCCGAGTACGCATGGACGGCGCACGCCCACCTGACAGCGGCGGTCACCGCAGTCCGCAGGCCCGCGCACGAGGGGCCTGTACCTGGGGCTGCCCGCCGTCGCGTTCGCCGCCCGGACCGCCGTCACCAGGCCGGGCGAGTACGCGGGTCTCCTCGCCAAACTCGACGAGCAGGTCGCTCTGGTCGCCCGGAAGCTGGTCGATCAGGACGCGCCCCGGATCGCGGCCGGGACCGCGGGGGCCCGCATGACCGGCTACGACGTCGTGGCCGGGCTCTCCGGGCTGGGCAGGGTGCTGCTCGCCGCCGGGCCGGAGCATCGGGACACCACGGAGCTGGTCCTCGCCCACCTCGTCGCGCTCACCCGCCCGGGCACCGGCCCCGGCGGACGGAGCGTGCCCGGCTGGTGGACCGCCGACCCGATCCTGCTCAGCGAGCCGGACGGCGTCCCCGGCGGCCACTTCAACGCCGGCCTCGCGCACGGCATCCCCGGGCCGCTCGCCCTGCTCTCCGTGGCCTACGACGCGGGCGTACGGGTCCCCGGCCAGGAGCAGGCCATCCGCCATCCGCGACATCGCCGAGTGGCTGCTCGCCCGCCGCAGCGCGGACGGCACCGGCTGGCCCAACATCGTGTCCCTCGACGCGGAACTGGCGGCGGCCTCCGGCGACCGTCCGGACCTGGCCAGGGTCCGCGCCGGATGGTGCTACGGAACGGCCGGCGTCGCCCGCTCCCTCCAACTGGCCGCCCTCGCCCTGGCGGAGCCCGAATGGAACCGGCAGGCGGTGGCGGCCGTAGCCGCCGCCTGCGATCCGCCGGGCGGGGACCGTGGCTACGACGACGCCACGCTCTGCCACGGTCTGGCGGGACTGACCACCGTGGCAGCCCTGATGGCCCGCGAACCCGGCGGCGAGCAACTGTCCGGCCACCTGGACGAGTTGACCACCGCGCTGATCCGAGCCGCCGGCCCGGAGCACCCCTTCCTGTGGCCGGCGACCGCCCCCGTCGGCCCCGCCACGGTCCACCGCCCCGGCTTCCTCGACGGGGCGGCAGGCGTCGCGCTCGCGCTGCACTTCGCCCTGAACCCGTCCGCCCCCGTCGGGGCACTGCCGTGGGACACGGCTCTACTGCTCCGCTGACACGGCGCGGACCGGCCCCCGGGCGAGGCGCGTCCGGCCAGACAGCGGCCCCCGCCCGGCGCGCGATGGCTTTCCGACTGATCCCCTGATCCCCGCGGCCGCCTGGTGGTTCAGGCCGACGGCCGTTTGGCGCGGGCGGTGAGGCGTTCCCAGTTGCGGTGGCCGATGTCGGCCTTCTGCTCGTCGGTGAAGGGCGAGTTCTCGAGGAAGGAGCGGGCTTCACCGTTGCTGGTGTCGACGTAGGGGAAGCCGCCGGGGCGGAAGCCGTAGGTGAAGGGGTAGTCGGTGGAGTACAGCATCCGGTCGGTGCCTATCACCTCGGCGGTCCAGCGCAGGTAGCGGGGGCTGTTGGTGCCGCTGCCCGCGACCCAGAAGTTCTGCTTGAAGTAGTCCGCCAAGGGCTGCCGCAAGCCGCCCGCCTCGCCGAAGAATCCGGTGTGGTCGAGGTAGAACAGCACGACTTCACCCCAGTGTCCGGCGATCACCTGCAGACCGGGAAAGCGGTCGAAGACACCCGAGAAGATCATGCACAGGTACTGGACGCCGAGGTCGTAGTACCAGCCGAGCCCTGCTCCGGCCAGCACGGGGCCCATGGGCTCCGGGAGGTTGGAGTAATAGGCGTCGATGACGGGCTGGGGCGGTGTCTGCGGGTGGAAGTGCAACGGCACGGCCAGCCGCTCGGCGGTCGCGTACAACTCATCGTTGTCCGGGTGGTCCGCCGGCTTGTCCCCGGTGCGGCCGTACAGCATGGCTCCGGGAAATCCCAGCTCGACCACGGCGCGCTCCAGCTCGGCGGCTGCCGCGGCCGGTGACTGAGTGGGTACCGCGGCGAACGCCTGGAAGCGGTCGGGCCGGGAGGCGACGATCTCGGCGAGCTGGTCATTGACGTCGCGGGCCACCGCGACGGCGTCGGTTTCCGGCAGGTCCTGCACGCCCGGAGACGACAGGGACAGCACCGCGACGTCGATGCCCTGGTCGTCCATGTGCGCCAGTCGCCGCTCGCCGACCTCGCGCAGGTTCTTCGCGATCGGGCTGTCACCGAAGCCGCGCGAGAAGATCTGCGGCGATCCGGCCCGCTGGTACGCCTCGTAGACGGCCGGTACGACCACGGTCTCTTCCACCCCGATGATCCGCAGACGGTCGGACATGACGGCTCCCCCCCCACACTGACGTTTCCAGTGGAACGACATCAACGATACCGCCGATATTATCGATGTCAACACGATCCCGATATCAGCGATAGTCACACTGGATCCCGAGCGGCGTGACCGTTGATGCGTACCTGCCGAACCGCCCCATACGCGGCTCGCCGCGGAGCCCGGCACCACCGCGCGCGAGCGGACGCACCCCGCCGCGCCATCGCCGCCATCGACGCCGCGATCGATCCGCTGCGGCAAGGCTGACGGATATTGCTCCTTTGGAGGGACCGCGTCACCAGCACTGACCTGCGGATTCGAGGAGGCGCCGCTCCCATTCCTGCTAGCCCCTCGCCCGGCGCGGGTAGGGATCGAAGATCGGGACCGGGTCGATCAGTGAGGGCCACAGGTGGAAATGCGGGGTGTGGTCAGGCGCGGCGGGCGCGACGTCCGGCGTCCGACCGACGGGGCGGGGATACGGCAGTGGGCAGCGGCGGGTCTGCTGGCGGCGGCCGGCGTGCTGTACAACGACTGGCTGCTGCAGTGGTGGGTGCCCACCGGGTTGGATTGGCGCGACTCCTATGTCAGCGAGGCCTTCGCCGTCGGCCGGCCGCACCGGATGGTGTTCAACGTGGTCGAGTTGGCCACGGCCGCCATAGTTCTGGCCGCGGCCGGCCTGGCCGCGGCCGCGCCGGGGCGGCGTGGGTGGTCGGCCGCGGGATGGGGGGCGGTGGCCGCGTTCGGGGTCTGCTCGGTGGCGGATGTCGCGCTGCCGATGCGGTGCGCGCCCTCCCAGGAGGCGGGATGCCCGGTCGACAACGTCGCGCACACGCTCACCAGCGGTCTGGTGCACCTGTTCATCTTCGCCTCGATAGCGGCTTTCATCCTCGCCGCCCGTTCGGCCACGGGCAGCGGATCGCGGGCGGGCCGCTGGGCGGTGTGGCTGCTGCCGGTGTCGATGGCCACGGCGATCGCCTCCGCCGGGCCGTATGTGGGCTATCCGGGCGGGCAGGGGATCACCCAGCGGCTGCACCTGGTCACGGTGGGGGTGTGGCTGTGCCTGCTGGCAGCCGACCTGCCGAACAGCCCGGCACAGCCGGCCGACCGCAGCAGCTGCTCCGGCACCGCGAACGCCTGATCGCCGCACGCAGACCACCGGCGTACGCAGACCGCAGGACGCCCGAAACTCTCCCCGCCGCCAAGGCCGAGGTCTACCGACAGCTCGCACCGCGACCGACGTACGGCCGGGAAACGCAAACGGTGCCGGCCGAGATTCGGCCAGCACCGGTGATCTTGCTGATTGTGTCCGAGGGGGGACTTGAACCCCCACGCCCGATAAAGGGCACTAGCACCTCAAGCTAGCGCGTCTGCCATTCCGCCACCCGGACCAGGTGTCGTCGGTGCGGGGCGTTGCCCGCGGCGACATGGACAACAATACCAAGGTTTCGGAGTGCCTTTCACCTGGCTATTCGCTCAAGACATAATCTCCATTTATGGGCAACAGCGGGCAAACTGTACAGATCGGCGGAATGCGCAGGCCGCGGCCGCTCTCGCCGTTGCGGGAGCATCTGCGGGATACGTTCTGGTTCACGCCCGCGGTGGGGCTCGTCGGGGCGATCGCGCTGGCCGCGGTGGTGCTCGCGCTGGACAATCTGCTGATCGAGGTGTTGCAGGACGACGGCGAGTACGGGACCGTCCGCTCGTTGATCAAGATCGCCGAGGACACCAAGACGATCGTCACCACTGTCGGGTCCGCGATGCTCACCTTCATCGGCGTGGTCTTCTCGATCAGCCTGGTCGCGCTGCAGATGGCCAGCGGGCAGTTCTCACCGCGCGTGGTGCGGCTCTACGTGCGCAGCCGGATCACCAAGTGCACGTTCGCGGTGTTCCTGGCCACCTTCCTGTTCGCCCTGCTGGTGCAGACGTCGTACGAAGGCGACGCGGACCCGCGCACGGTGTCGACGGTGCCCGTCATCTCCAGTCTCACCTGTGTGGTTCTGGTGCTGGTGAGTCTGGTGCTGTTCATCGCCTACGTGAACTCGACGATCCGGCTGATGCGGGTCAGCCATGTCGTCGACCGGATCACGCATGAGGCGTTCCGGGTGCTCGACCGGTACGAGTACGGGAGCGGGGACGCGCCCGTCCTGCCGGAGGCGGTGGCCGAGGCCGCGCACCAGGGGCGGGCCGGGGTGCTGCGGGATGTGCATATCGCGCGGCTCGTACGGATCGCCCGACGGAACGACGCGGTGTTGCGGCTCGTACCGCGGATCGGGGACTTCGTGGTGCCGGGGACGCCCGTACTCGCCGTGCACGGCGGCACCGAACCGTCGCGGCGCGCCCTGCGGCACACCATGACCGTCGGCGTCGAGCGCACGTACCACCAGGACCCGGCGTTCGGGCTGCGCCAGCTCTCCGACATCGCGCTGCGCGCCCTGTCCCCCGCCGTGAACGATCCGACGACGGCCGTGCAGTGCCTGGACCGGATCACCCAGTTCCTGGCGGCCGTCGCGGACCGGCCGCTGGGTGTGCTGCACCACCGCGACACGAAAGGCGTGGTGCGGCTGGTGCAGGAGCTGCCGGCGTGGACCGACCTCGTGGATCTCGGGTTCAGCGAGATTCGGGGGTGCGCCGAGGGAAACCCACAGGTCAGCCGGCGGATGATGGCCGCGCTCGACGATCTGTGGTGGCTCGCTGACGAGGAGCGGCGGGTGCCGCTGGCCCGGCACCGTACGCTCCTGGTCCAGGCCGTGGAACGTACGGTCCCGGAGGCCGCCGACCGGGCGTTCGCGCTGCTGCCCGATCGGCAGGGCATCGGCTGAGCGACGCTTCCGCACATCTTCGGAGCACGCTCACGGCCACGCGCTCGCTCCGCCTCGCTTGTTCTTGTCTCAATTTCCTCAGCCCCTCCCCGGCCCTCTGGACAGCGACCGCCGAGAGGGAGTACCAAGTCTCATACAGTATTCGTCGACTGTATGCAATCCACTGCGAACGGGGGCGCCACCCCCTCCCCCCACGTGGCACAGGTGCGACAAGTAAGGAGGCCCGCTGTGGCAAAGCGCGGCACAGCCAGGGCACTTGACGGTGTGCGTGTGCTCGACATGACGCATGTGCAGTCCGGCCCGTCCGCCACTCAGCTCCTCGCCTGGATGGGCGCGGACGTGGTGAAACTCGAAGCTCCCACCGGAGACATCACCCGCGGCCAGCTCCGCGATCTCCCCGACGTGGACTCGCTCTACTTCACCATGCTCAACTGCAACAAACGCAGCATCACCCTCAACACCAAGACCACGCGCGGCAAGGAGATCCTCACCGAGCTGATCCGCCGCTCGGACGTGATGGTGGAGAACTTCGGGCCCGGCGCGGTGGACCGGATGGGTTTCGCGTGGGAGCGGATCCAGGAGATCAACCCCCGGATCGTCTACGCCTCCATCAAGGGCTTCGGGGACGGCCCGTACACCGAGTTCAAGGCGTACGAGGTGGTCGCGCAGGCCATGGGCGGGTCGATGGCCACGACGGGCTTCGCGGACGGGCCGCCGATGGCGACCGGCGCGCAGATCGGCGACTCCGGCACCGGCGTGCACGCGGTCGCCGGCATCCTCGCCGCCCTTTACCAGCGCGAGCACACCGGGCGCGGGCAGCGCGTCAACGTCGCCATGCAGCACGCCGTCCTCAACCTCTGCCGGGTGAAGATCCGCGACCAACAGCGTCTCGCGAACGGACCGTTGGCCGAGTACCCGTCCGCCGATTGCCCGAGCGGGGGCTTCGGCGACGAGGTGCCGCGTTCGGGCAACGCGAGCGGCGGCGGCCAGCCCGGATGGGCGGTCAAGTGCGCGCCCGGCGGCCCCAACGACTACGTCTACGTCATCGTCCAGCCCGCCGGCTGGCAGCCCATCACCGAGCTGCTCGGCCGCCCGGAGCTGGCGTCGGACCCGGAATGGGCGACGCCCGAGGCCCGACTGCCCAAACTCGGCAAGGTGTTCCAGCTGATCGAGGAATGGACGAGCACGCTGCCCAAGTGGAAAGTGCTGGAACGGCTCACCGCGCACGGCATTCCCTGCGGCCCCGTCCTCTCCACCAAGGAGATCCTCGCGGACGCCTCGCTCGCCGCCGACGGAATGGTCGTCGAGGTCGAGCACCCCGAGCGCGGGACGTTCACCACCGTCGGGTCGCCCATCAAGCTCTCCGACTCCCCCACCGACATCGACCGCCCGCCGCTGCTCGGTGAGCACAACTCGGAGATATACGCCGGGGAGCTGGGCCTCGACGAGAAGGAACTTCGGCAACTCGCAATGGAAGGGGTGATTTGATGAAAGGTCATGTCAAGGCGGTTGTACGGACCGTGCGTGCGATGCGAGCCGCATGTGCCCGGACGGTGGGCCACTTGGTGATGTAGCGCGTCCCCGAGCTCGCGAAGAGACCGGAACAGGGGGAACTGATCGGGTTCTTTCGAAGCAAGGGGACAACAGCATGAGCACAGCGGAACGACGGAACGACGGACGGCAGGACATGGGCCGGCAGGACGCCGGAGCACCTGCTTTCCGGGAGATCACGGACAGCAAAGGGCGCGTCTATCGCGTCGGCGAGACCGACCTCGACATCCTCGGACACAAACGCCGCCTGATGGTGATACTGCCGTGGGTCGCGATGATGGGCATCAGCGTCTTCGAGTACGCCTACGGGTCCGCCGAGAGCACGCTCCACAAGGCGCACGGCTGGACGAACACCAACACCTTCTGGATCCTCAGCGTCTGGGTCTTCTTCCAGGCCGGCATCGCCTTCCCCGCCGGCCGGCTGCGGGAGAAGGGGCTGCTGTCGGCGCGTGCGGCGATGTTCCTGGGAGCCGCGCTGGCCTGCGTAGGATTCCTGTCGATCTCGCATCTGCACAACGTCGTCGAGGCGATCGTCGGCTTCGGGGTCATCGGCGGTACCGGCGCCGGAATGGTCTACGCGACCTGCATCAACATGGTCGGCAAGTGGTACCCGGAGCGCCGCGGCGGCAAGACCGGATTCGTCAACGGCGGGTTCGCGTACGGCGCGCTGCCGTTCATCTTCATCTTCAACTACACCTTCGACGCCGGTGATTACCGGGAGGTGCTGGACCTGGTCGGACTGTACGTGCTGCTCGTGGTGGGCTGCTGCGCCTTCTTCTTCAAGGACCCGCCCAAGAACTGGTGGCCCGCGCATATCGACCCGCTGAGCCCGCGCACTGCCGGCAAGAACGCCGGCAGCCTCTCCAAGAATCCCCCGGCGGCCCGTCAGTACGGTCCTATGGAGGCCATCCGTACCGGAATGCTGCCGCTGATGTGGTTCTGCCTCGTCATCATCGCAGGGGTGTCGATCTTCGGCATCTCCTTCCAGGTGCCCTTCGCCAAGGAGGTCGGATTCGGCCCGCTGGTCGCGGCCATGTCCATGGGCGTCATGTCGGTGATCAACGGAACGGGGCGGGGCGCCGTCGGCTGGATATCGGACCGGTGGGGACGGAAGCCGACGCTGGTGGTCGTGCTCGTGATCGAGGGATTGGCACAGTTCGGAGTGTTGTGGGCCGGCGACGCCCGCAACCAATTCATGTTCCTGGTCTTCGCCGTCATCTCCGGATTCGGCGGCGGCGCCTTCTTCCCGCTGTTCGCCGCACTGGTCCCCGACTATTTCGGCGAAAACCACAACGCGTCCAATTACGGGCTGGTCTACAGCGCGAAACTGGTCAGCGGCCTGTTCGGCGGCGGACTGGGCGCGATGGTGGTCTCGGCCTGGGGCTTCTCCGGGGCGTACGTCCTGGCCGGCGGCATCTCGCTGGTCGCGGCGGGGTGCTCCATGCTGCTGCGGCCGCCGGGTCAGCCCCGGCTGCCCCGGCGGGCCAAGGTCAAGACGAGCCCGCTGCCGGTTCACCGCGAGGCGATCTAGGCGATCCACACGGTTCGGCGGGCCCGCGGCCGATCGGCGGCGCTCGCGCGTACGGCCCGGAGGCACGGATGCCTCCGGGCCGTACGGCCGTACGGTCCCGCGTCGGTACGGCCGTACGTACGCGCGTACCGACGCGGGGAGCGGCGCGGGCCCCGGGCGGGGCTCAGGCCGGAGCTCGCGTCAGGAAGGGATCGAGGTGTCGCGCTGGTGGTAAGAGAGACGGGTGTGCTCGGTGTGGGTGCGCATGATCTCGGTCGCCTTCTGCTCGTCGCGGGCGGTGATCGCGGCGATCAGTTCGCGGTGCTCGATCCACGACTGCTTGCCGCGCTGCCGCGCGATCGGCGTGTAGTACCAGCGGACGCGGCGGCCGACCTGCTCGGCCAGCTCGGTCAGCACGGCATTGCCCGCCAGTTCCATGACCTTGGCGTGGAACTCGGCGTTGGCCGCGACGGCCGCCTCCACGTCGTCCTCGCGCACCGCTCCCTCGCCCTGCGCGCACAGCGTCTCCAGCTCCGAGATGCCGGCCGAGGTGGCGTTCGCCGCGGCGAGCCTGGCGGCTTCGGCCTCCAGCAGCGTACGGACGGAGAGCAGCTGGTCGGCCTCTTCCTCGGTGGGCTCGTGGACGAACGCGCCCTGCGCCGGGCGCAGGTCGATCCAGCCCTCGGTGTTGAGCCGCTGGAGCGCCTCGCGCACGGGCTGTCGGGAGACGCCGAGGTGGCCGGCGAGCTCGCTCTCCACCAGGTGCTGACCGGGCTGTAGGGCGCGCGTGGTGATCAGGTCGAGCAACGCCTCATACACTCGCTCGCGCAGTGGTCCGGGGCGTTCGAGTTTCGGTACCGATCCCTGTGGCAGTCCGGCGGACAGCATCGGGCCCCTCCGTTGGTTTCTGTCTACGGTCTACGGCGAACTTTAGACGGCTGACCGGCACGCCTCGCAAGAAAGTTCGAGCATGCTCCGCGCACCACCCAACTCCTGTGGAATACTGTAGACAATATTCCGCTGTATGAAGAGTGAATCCGCGTTTTCGACGCTTTCCCACGCCATTCGCGTGGCGCGGACCGCGCGTCCGCTCTTCCTATACGTACAGGACAATGGACCAGCCGAGGGCCACCTCGGACGGTACACGCTGGATCGGACGGACGGGACTGATCGACATGGGACGGGTCACCGCGCGACGCCGCGTCATCCGCATTCGCGACGGAGCCGTGAGCGCGCGTCCGGACACGCTCGTCATGGAGGAGCCACTGGAGATCCGGCTGAACGGAAAACCGCTGGCCATCACGATGCGCACGCCCGGCGACGACTTCGCGCTGGCGGCGGGCTTCCTGGTGAGCGAGGGCGTTCTCGGCAG
This sequence comes from Streptomyces sp. NPDC050617, assembly GCF_040654795.1. Taxonomy (NCBI): domain Bacteria; kingdom Bacillati; phylum Actinomycetota; class Actinomycetes; order Kitasatosporales; family Streptomycetaceae; genus Streptomyces; species Streptomyces sp. NPDC050617. The sequence goes on from NZ_JBFAIS010000027.1 coordinate 114,395, forward strand.
CGCGGACGAACTGGCGAACATCGTCTACTGCGCGGGGGCGACCGAGGACGGGTCCAACACGTACAACGTGGTGGACGTGCGGCTCGCGCCCGGCGTCCCGGTCCCCGACATCACCCTGGAACGCAACGTCTACACCACCTCGTCGTGCGGCCTGTGCGGCAAGGCGAGCCTGGACGCCGTACGGACCACGACGCGCTGGGAGATCGCCGACGCGCTGCCGGTCCGCATCACCCCCGAACTGCTCGCCGCCCTGCCCGACCGGCTGCGCGCCTCGCAGCGCGTGTTCGACCGGACCGGGGGGCTGCACGCCGCGGCGCTCTTCACCCCCGACGGCGAACTCATCGACGTACGCGAGGACGTGGGCCGCCACAACGCCGTCGACAAGCTCGTCGGCCGCGCCCTTCAGCAGGGGCGGCTGCCGCTTTCCGACGCGATCCTGCTGGTGTCCGGGCGGGCCTCCTTCGAGCTGGCGCAGAAGGCGGTGATGGCCGGCATCCCCATGCTCGCGGCCGTCTCCGCCCCCTCTTCTCTCGCCGTCGACCTCGCCGTGGAGACGGGGCTGACCCTGGTCGGCTTCCTCCGCGGCTCCTCCATGAACGTGTACGCGGGCGACCACCGGATCGCGCTGCACGCGGAGGCCGGGAGGGACTGACCTCAAGCGGCAGGGCCGACCGCGCGTCCGCCCTGCCGCGCCCCCTGTTCCCCCTATTCCCTATCTCTCCATCCCCTGCTATTCCTCGGCAGCGTCCGCCTCGGCTTCGACCACGCGGGCGAGCAGCGCCAGGAGCAGTTCGCGCTCGGTGACCGAGAGCGGGGCGAGGAGCGCCTCGTTGGCCTCGTCGCCCAGCCGGGCGAGCCGTATCAGGCGGCGGCGACCCGCCGGGGTGATGGCGATGGCGTTCTTGCGGCGGTCCTTCGGGTCCGGTGCGCGGGTGATGAGCCCCGCGGCCTCCAGGTCGTTGAGGAATCCGACCATGTCCTTGGGGTCGAAGCCCGTCGAGCGCCCCAGTTCCGCCTGGGCCACCGGCCCCAGGTCGGCGACGGCGGAGAGCACGGCGTGGTGCGGCATGCGCAGTCCGTCCTGCGCGAGGGCCTCGCTCACCAGCCGTCGGCCGCGGGCGGCGGCGCGGTTGAGGAGCCAGCTGGGCAGGGCTTGGATCCGCGCGAGGGCGGGTGGGTTCTCGGTCATGGGAAAACTCTATCGAAAAAACATTGGGCTTCCCAATGAAATCGTGTATCGTTGGGACTCCCAACGACAGCGGGAGGTAAGCGTGCGACGCGTCCGGTATCACGAGAACGGCGACCCCGAGGTCCTGCGCGTCGAGGAGGCCCCGGCGCCCGGCCCCGGCCCCGGTGAGCTGCTGCTGCGCACGGAGGCGATCGGCGTCACCCTGCCCGTCGTGCGGAAGGTCCGCGAGGGCGGGCAGCCGCTGCCCGCGAGCCTCGGCGGCGAGGTGGCCGGAGAGATCGTCGCGCTCGGCCCGGACGTCACCGGATTCTCCCTGGGCGACCGCGTCACCGGCCTCTGCTTCGGCGACGGCTACGCGGACCGGGCGCTGCTCAGTGCTGCCATGGCGTCGCACATACCCGACGGCGCGAGTGCGGCCGAGGCCGTCGCGCTCGTACGGTCCGGGCTGGTCGCCTTCGGCGCGTACGAGGCCGCACGGCCCTCGGCGGGCGAGTCGGTGCTGGTCACCGGAGCGGCGAGCGGGGTGGGGCACCTCGCCGTGCAGCTCGCCAAAGCGCGAGGCGCGGGCCGTGTCGTGGCCGCCGCGAGTTCACCGGAGAAGGCGGTGTTCCTGAAGGGACTGGGGGCTGACGAAGTGGTGGCGTATGGGGACGAGCCCTGGGGCGATCCGGTGGACATCGTGCTGGACGCGGTCGGCGGGGAGCTGCTCCCCCGCGCCGTCGCCGCCCTCGCGCCGGGTGGCCGGCTGGTGGCGTTCAGCTCGGGAGGTGGGGCCATCCAGGCGTACGACCTCCTCGTGGGGGCTAAATCCGCGATCGGCTTCCAGCTCGGGCTGATAGCCCGTGAGCGGCCGCGGCTGTACGAGCGGTGGCGCGCGGAGCTGTGGCGGCTCTTCGCCGAGGGGGTCCTGCGGCCGGCGATCCACGCCGAACTGCCCCTGGTGCAGGCTGCGGCGGCCCACGCGATCATCGAGACGCGCGCCAATCTCGGCAAGGTGATCCTGCATACCGGGTGACTCCCGGCCAGGTGACGCGCGGTTCTTGTGGGTGTGAAGGGGCGGTGATTACGTTCTGCGCACCGCACATGGGACATGGGACGTTGGACCTCCAGCTGTCGTGAAGGGCGCACCATGGATTCGAATCTTCGTGCACTGCACCGACATGTCGTCAGCAGACGCCTCATCAGCGGACACACCGTCAGGCGGTGGCTGCGGCGGGCCATGACCCTGGCCTCGGGGGCGCTGCTCGCTCTGCTACCCCTCCCCGCTCCCGCCTCGGGCGCCGCCCCTTCGGCGGCGCCCGCCGACTTCGACCAGCGCGTCCTGTTCAAGGCGTCGCAGGAGCGCGGCTACGCGTGCTTCCGCATTCCCGCCATCGTCCGCTCGGCCCACGGCACCCTGCTCGCCTTCGCCGAGGGCCGGAAGCACAACTGCGGCGACGCGACCGACATCGATCTCGTCCTCAAGCGCTCCACCGACGGCGGCCGCACCTGGGGCCGGCTCCAGGTGGTCGACCGGGGCAAGGGCGACACGCACGGCAACCCCGCGCCGGTCGTCGACCGCGACAGCGGCCGCATCGTGCTGGCCACCACCCACAACAAGGGTCGCTCCGACGCGAAGAGCTGCGACGTGCCCTGCGACCGGACGCCCCATATGCAGTACAGCGACGACGACGGCGCGAGCTGGTCGCCGTCGCGGAACGTCAGCCGCGAGCTGCGGCCGCGCGGCTGGAACTCCTGGTACGCGACCGGCCCCGTGCACGGCATCCAGCTCGCCCACGGGCGGCACCGCGGCCGTCTGGTCTTCTCCGTCAACGCCGAGAGCTGGAACGGCCGCCGGGTGACCGCCAACCACGCGGCGCTCATGCACAGCGACGACGGCGGGCGGCACTGGCACATCGGCGCGGTCGACAGCTGGCCCATCTCCCCCGGCGGCACCTTCCGCCAGAAGCCCTCCGAGATGACGCTCGCCGAGCGGAGCGACGGCGCGATCTATGTGAACGGTCGCGAGCAGGACGGCGTCGACCTCGGCAACCGCGACTACGCCGTCAGCCGCGACGGCGGCGACAGCTTCGCCGCGCCGTTCCGCACCATCCCGGATCTCTATACGCCCATGGTGCAGGGCTCCGTCATCCAGCGGCGGCCGGGCCGCTGGCTCCTGTCCCTGCCGGCCGACCCGGACCGCCGACGGACGATGATGATCCGCTCCTCCTACGACGAGGGGCGGACCTGGGAGAGCGCGGACCGCGGCAAGGCCGTCACCAGCGACTGGTCGGGCTACTCGGACATGGTGACGATCGACCGCCGACGGACCGGGCTGCTCTACGAGGGCGGTGCGCATGAGGCGCGGGAGGAGATCCGGTTCGCGCGCTTCACGGAGCGCTGGCTCGGTCCGCGCCGGGCGGCGGGCCCCAGGACGCGGGACCGCGCGGCGGGAGCGCGGGCCGCTTCCGTGCTCGGCGGTGCGCGGCCGACGGACGGCAGGTTCGGGCGCGGGCTCGCCTTCGACGGGAAGGACGACGCCGTCCGCCTGCCCTACCGCGGCGCGCTGCCGCTCGGGTCCCGCGACTTCACCGCGGCGCTGTGGTTCCGCTACGGCGCGGCCGGCGGCGAGCAGCCGCTTCTGTGGATGGGCGGGGTGGGCGACAGGTCCCCGCAGGTGGCGTTATGGGCGGAGCCGGCGGGAGGGCGAATAAGCGGGCGGATCACGGTGTTATCGGGCGCGGCGCCGGCCAGGACGGCCGTCGTCAGCAGCCAGGGGGCGTACAACGACGGCCAGTGGCACCATCTGGCGCTGCGGCGCGGTGACGGGCAGCTCGTGCTGACCGTCGACGGCGTGGCGAGCAGCGTGCCCGATGTGCCGGGCTCGGTGAGCCGCACCTCGCCGTTCGGGGTGCACCTGGGGCAGAAGGCCGACAGCCGCGCGTATCTGACGGGGGATCTGGACGAGGCGCGGGTATACGGGCGGGCGCTGTCCGACGCGGAGCTGGACCGCACCCGGACGGACAACGCCCCGGTCGACGGTGGGGCGACGGTGGTATGGCTGCCGTTGGACCGCGTGGGGAGGTGGTGAGACGGGCCGGGGGGCGCTCCCCCGACGAGGCCGACCCTTCGGTTTGTCGGGGCGATCAGGTGTGGGTGGTGTCGCGGTGGCGGGGGAGGGTGAGGACCATCAGGAGCACGCTGCACAGCAGGACGAGCGAGCCGACGCCGAAGGCCAGGCCGTAGCCGTCGGCCATGGCGCTCCTGCCGCCGCCGGAGCCGATGCGGGAGGCGGCGACGGTGGAGAGGATCGACAGGCCGAGAGCGCCGCCCATCTGGCGGGAGGTGTTGATCAGGCCGGAGACGAGCCCCTGGTCGGAGGGTTCGGCGCCGGAGGTGCCGAGCGAGGCGACGGGGGTGGCGGTCAGGCCCGCGCCGAGGGCCATGAGGATGCCGGGCCCGAGGATGTCGGTGAGGTAGGCGCCGTCGGCGCTCATGCCGCTCTGCCAGATCATGCCGGCCGCGGATATCAGCGCTCCGGCGATGGCGAGGTTCTTGGCGCCGATGCGGTGCATGAGGCGGGGGGCGATCTTCGAGCCGAGGACGATGCTCAGGGAGTGCGGGATGAAGGAGAGTCCGGCTTGCAGGGGGGTGTAGCCGAGGACGTTCTGCATGTAGAGGGAGAGGAAGTACCACATGGAGAACATGGCGGCGCCGGCCAGGACCATCGCCGCGTTCGCCGACGAGACCGAGCGGATGCGGAAGAGCTTCAGCGGCATCAGGGGCGCGCTGGTGCGGGCCTCGACCGCCACGAAGGCCGCAAGGACGACCAGTCCGGCGGCCATCGGCAGCAGGGCGACCGGGGCGGTCCAGCCCTGCGACTCGGTCTGCACGATGCCGTACGCGACCAGGGCGAGGCCGGCGGTCACCAGGAGCGCGCCCGGTGCGTCCAGCCGCCGACGTGCCTCGCTCCGGCGGCTCTCCGTCAGCCACAGCGCGGCGCCGGCCAGGACGAGGGCGCCGACGGGCACGTTGATCAGCAGCACCCAGCGCCAGGAGAGGTACTCCGTGAGCACCCCGCCGACGAGGCCGCCCACCGCGCCGCCGCCCGCGCCGACGGCGGTCCAGGTGGCTATCGCGCGGGTGCGGGCGGGCCCCACCGGAAAGGAGGTGGTGAGGATGGTGAGGGAGGCCGGGGACAGCACGGCCGCGCCGACGCCCTGCACCGTGCGTGCGGCGACCAGTTGCCATGCCTCCTGGGCGAGACCGCCCGCCAGGCTCGCGACCGTGAAGAGCACGAGCCCGACCACGAAGATCCGCTTGCGGCCGAAGATGTCGGCTGCCCTGCCGCCGAGCAGCATGAAGCCCGCGAAGGTGATCACATAGGCGTTGACCACCCACTGCAGCCCCAGTTCGCTCAGCCCGAGCCCGCCGCGCATCGCGGGCAGCGCCACGTTGACGACGGAGACGTCCAGCACGACGAGGAACTGCCCGGCGCAGACCAGCAGTGTCACCAGCCAGGCAGGAGAGTTCCTCTGGCGTATGTGGTCAGGCAGCTCTGTGGACGCGGTAGTTGAGGGCATAGAACTCATGCTCCCATTCGCCTCACGGATCTCGCATCGGCGTACAGGCGCACATGCCCTGGCATGCGCGCCCCCGGCGGGCAGCAGGGGGAGCGCGACCCCGCGGCCAGCTCCCCCGCTGTGCCTCGGTGACGGCGGTGCGTTGGTGACGGCAATGCGTGGGAGACGGCAATGCGTGGGTGACGGCGGTGCTTCGGTGACAGCGGCGCCGGGAGTGCCTGGTTCTGCTGGGTTCCGCAGTGGGGGTAGCGCAGAGGCAGGCCCGACGTGGGGCTGAGCCGAGGCGCGCGCCTAGCGCTTCTCGGCGCTGTCCCCGGTGCGTACGCCGAAGACCTGTCGCAGGCCGGTTGTGCCCTCGTCCGTGAGGTGCACGACTCGGGGGCTCGGGCCGTGGCGGAGCCAGTCGAGTTCGAAGAGGCGCTGGGCGAGGGCGGCGCCCAGGGCGCCGGAGAGGTGGTGGCGCTGTTCGCTCCAGTCGACGCAGTAGCGGATGGCGGGGCGGCGGGAGGGGAGCTGGTCCATGTCGACGCCGAAGGAGGCGAGTTCGCGATGGCCGGCCTCGGTGAGCTGGTAGTCGATGTCGCGGCCGTAGGCGGAGAGCCGGTCGCGCACGGCCTGTTCGGGGCGGTGGACGCCGTCGTGGCCGGTGAGCAGGGAGCGGTCGATGAGGGCGCTCATCAGCGCTACGCCCAGCCGCCCGGCCAGATGGTCGTAGCAGGTGCGGGCGCGGCGGAGGGCGTTGGCGCGGCTGCCCTCGCGGAGTGAGGTGACGGGCAGCGGGGGCGCGATGAGGGCGAGGGATTCGATGGCGGCGCAGATCTCGGGGCCGCTGAGGCGGTAGTAGCGGTGGCGGCCGTTCTTCTCGACGTCGACCATGCCCGCTTCCACGAGCTTGGCCAGGTGGGCGCTCGCCGTCGGGGCCGAGACGCCCGCCTCGGCGGCCAGCAGCGAGGCCGGCAGCGCCCGCATGTCGGAGAGCGCCTTCAGGATGCGGGCGCGGGACGGGTCGGCGAACAGGGCCGCGGCGCGCGCGATGTCCGAGTCCCAGCTCTGCTGCGTGGTCATGGTTCAAGGGTACGGCGGCCATACTTCGTCGGGCGGCGAAGTAATACGGTCCGAGACTTTCACCATGTCCACCGCCAAGCCTTTCAAGCCCCTCGCCGATATCGCCGGCCGGTCGGGCCGTGTGGCCCGGCCCTCGATGCCGTTGCCGCCGCTCGTGGCGCTCAGCCTCGGTTACTTCATGGTCATGCTGGACGTCACGGTGGTGACCGTCGCCGTGCCCGGCATCCGTACGTCCTTGCACGCGAGCGCCGCCGGGCTGCAGTGGATCGTCGACGGCTACAGCGCCGTCTTCGCGGCGCTACTGCTGCTCGGGGGCGGGCTGGGCGACCGGCTCGGGCACCGCCGGGTCTTCCTCGCCGGGCTCGGTGCGTTCACGCTCGCCTCGATCGGCTGCGGGCTCGCGCCGACGACGGGCGCGCTCATCGCGGCCCGTCTCCTCCAGGGGGTGGGCGCGGCGCTCCTGGTGCCGTGCTCGCTGGCGCTCGTGGGCGACGCCTACCCCGAACGGGCGGTGCGGGCGAGGGCGTTCGGGGCCTGGGCCGCCGTGTCCGGGATCGGCTTCGCGTCCGGCCCGGTGCTGGGCGGGCTGATGCTCGCGGGGCTGGACTGGCGCGCGGTGTTCTGGCTCAACCTGCCGGTCGGCGCCCTCGCCATACTCCTGACCCTGCGGTACGTACCGGGGCCCGCGCGCGAAGGGCGCGCCGCCTCCGCCCCTCGCCGGGTACGCGCCCGGTTCGATCCCGCCGGGCAGACGCTGGCCGTGCTGGGGCTCGCGGCGCTGGCGACCGCGCTCAACGAAGCGAGCGGGGAGGGGTGGGCCTCGCCGCTCGTGCTCGGCGCGTTCGGCGTCGCGGCGCCGGCGCTGGGCGCCTTCGTCGTCGTGGAGCGGCGCTTGGAGGCCGCCCTCACGGTCGGCGACGGGCGTCAGGCCGTCGCCGCGCCCCGGCTTCCGCTGCTGCCCCCGTCCCTGTTCCGGCGGAGCGGCGTGGCGGCCACCGCCGTGATCGGGGTGCTGCTCAACCTCGGCTTCTACGGGCTGCTCTACCTCGCCGCCCTCTACTTCCAGCAGGAACGCGGTTACGGCCCCCTCGCCACCGGTCTCGCCATCCTGCCCGCCGCCGCCATGGTGTTCGTCTCCGCGCCGCTGTCCGGGCGGCTGACCGCGCGCTTCGGTCCGTACCGGCCGATGGCCTGGGGGATGCTGCTGGGCGCGGTCGGGTTTCTCGGGTGGCTGGCGGCGGGGCCCGGCACTGCTTACGCGTGGCTGCTGTTCCCGCTCGTCGCGACGGGGCTAGGCCCTGTCGTCAAAATCCCGCCTGCTCCGCGACGCCTGGCACGCACTCTCGCCGCGTTGTCGGGATCATCCCGGTACGCCCAGTACAGGGATGGCCCTCCGCCTTGCGAGAGCACGCACCAGACTCCCCCAGCTACCGCTGGGAGGTGCCCCCTGCGGAGCCCGCCCTCCGGGCGAACGACGGGATTTTGACGACAGGGCCTAGGGGTGCCGATGACCGTCCCCGCGGCCACTGCCGCGATCATGGAGTCCGCCCCGGCGGGCGGCTCGGGCATGGCCTCCGCCGTCTTCAACGTGGCCCGCCAGGTGGGCAACGCCCTCGGCGTGGCGCTCTTCGGCACCCTCGCCGCGACCGGCGGCAGCCTCGTCGCCGGGGTCCATCTGTCGGCGGTGATCGCCTCCGGCGCGTTCGCGCTCGGCGCGCTCCTCGCCTGGCGTACGGGCCGACGGGCCGCCCCCTCCCCCGTCGCGCACCTGGACACCGCGCCCCCGAACTACGCCGCGGCGTCCGCCCGTTCACCGGAGGGCTCCGCCGCCGGCGTTGCCTCCGGATCCGTCTCCGACGGAGAAGCCGACGCGTCCGCCTGGCGTGCGTAGCGCTTGGCCAGTACCGCGCAGACCATCAGCTGCATCTGGTGGAAGAGCATCAGCGGCAGCACCGCCAGGCTGGCCTGGGCGCCGAAGAGCACGGTGGCCATGGGCAGCCCGGCGGCGAGGCTCTTCTTCGAGCCCGAGAAGGTGATCGCGATCCGGTCCTCCCGGTTGAAGCCCAGCTTGCGCGCCCCGAACGTGGTCAGGGTGAGCATCACGGCCAGCACCAGGGCCTCCGCCACCAGCAGGCCGAGCAGCCGCCACACCGTCACCTGGTGCCAGATGCCGCGCACCATGCCCTCGCTGAAGGCCGCGTAGACGACGAGGAGTATCGAGCCGCGGTCGACGTAGCCGAGCACCTTCTTGTGCCGTACGAGGAAGCCCGCGACCCAGCGGCGCAGCAGCTGCCCGGCGGCGAACGGGGCCAGGAGCTGGAGCAGGATGGAGACCAGCGAGTCCAGCGAGAGGCCGCCGCCGCTGTTGCCGAGGACCAGGGCGGCGAGCAGCGGGGTGATGACGATGCCGATGATGCTGGAGAAGGAGCCCGCGCAGACCGCCGCCGCCACGTTGCCGCGCGCGATGGAGGTGAAGGCTATGGAGGACTGGATCGTGGACGGCACCAGGCACAGGAAGAGCAGTCCGGTGTGGAGCTGCGGGCTGAGCAGGTACGGGACCAGGCCGCGGGTGGCCAGTCCCAGCAGCGGGAAGATGGCGAACGTGCAGGCCAGTACGGTGAGGTGGAGCCGCCAGTGGCGCATCCCATCCATGGCCTCGCGGGTGGACAGCCGCGCTCCGTAGAGGAAGAACAGGAGCGCCACCGCTCCCGTGGACGCCCCGTCGGCGACCGGCGCGGCCGCGCCGCGCGCGGGCAGTACCGCGGCGAGGGCCACCGTGCCGAGCAGCGCGCATATGTAGGGGTCCACCGGGAGTCTGGACAGGAAAGCTGGGCGACGCATGGTCTCTCTTCGCTCGGCGGCCGGCTGCTCCGCTTCGGGAGGACCGACCGAAACGGTGTCTGCTTGTCCCACGAGTTAACTGGCGTTACATGGATTGACTGGCGTTGCACGGTGCCCTCTCCAGCCTGCCCCTGTCCGGACGTATCGGGAACCCCTCTGACCGTGCTGACTGTCATCACACATCGCGATAACAGCCCCGTACGCGGCTAGCCTGGGCGGCATGTTCGAACCGGCGCACCTCCGTACCTTCCTCACGGTCGCGCAGACCCTCAGTTTCACGCAGGCCGCGCAGCGCCTCGGGGTGCGCCAGTCGACCGTGAGCCAGCAGGTGCGCAAGCTGGAGGGGCAAGCCGGCCGGCAGCTCTTCGTCCGGGACACGCACAGCGTGCAGCTCACGGAGGACGGCGAGGCCATGCTGGGTTTCGCCCGGACGATCCTGGCGGCCAACGAGCGGGCCGCCACCTGGTTCGCGGGCACCCGCCTGCACGGACGGCTGCGGTTCGGGGCCTCCGAGGACTTCGTGCTGACCCGGCTGCCCGAGATCCTGGACGCCTTCCGCCGCGACCACCCGGAGGTCGAGGTGGAGCTGACCGTGGAGCTGTCCGAGACGCTGCACGAACTGCTGGCCGCCGGCCGCCTCGACCTGGTGCTGGCCAAGCGCCACCCGGAGGAGCAGCGCGGCCACGCCGGGGTGCGGGAGGAGCTGGTGTGGCGCGACAGGCTCGTCTGGATCGGCAGCGCGCGGCTGCGGATCGATCCGCACCGGCCGCTGCCGCTGGTCCTCTACCCCGCGCCGGGCGTCACCCGCGCCCGGGCGCTGGAGGTGCTGGAGCGGCACGGCCGCTCCTGGCGCGTCGCGTGTACGAGCCGCAGCCTGAACGGGCTGATCGCGGCGGCGCGGGCGGGGCTGGGCGTGATGGCGCACACGCGGGGCATGATTCCGCCGGGGCTGCTCGGCGTGCCGGCCCGTGCGGGCCTGCCCGACCTCGGCGGCATCGACGTCGTGCTGCTGCACGCGGCCCGCGCGGGCTCGGCGCGGGGGCCCGCGGAGGCGCTCGCGGAGACGATTCTGGCGGGCGGCGACCGGCTCCAGGGGGCGCCCCGTATTGGTCCGGTCCTGGGGTAACGGCCCAGTGCCCGCGTCGGGGGGATTCGGTGCAGATGCGCGCCGGGCCGCGTCATCGAGCCGCCGAGAAGGTGTTCTGGAGCCGTGCGGGATCGGATACGGTCGCGACACCATGTGGATACGGAGTGTCACAAGGAGCGGGTAGTTGCGTGAGTTCACCGTCCCCCCGATGGCGACGGAGCCCCACGTCGGAGGGCTGGCGGACGTCGTGTTCGACCACGCCTCGGAGGACCCGGACCGGGCAGCTCTCAGCCGCAGGGCGGACGGCGACTGGCGGGACGTGAGCGCGGCGCTGTTCCGCGACGAGGTGCTCGCGCTGGCCAAGGGGCTGCTCGCCCAGGGCGTGCGGTTCGGCGACCGAGTGGCCCTCATGTCCCGCACCCGCTACGAGTGGACGCTCTTCGACTTCGCCCTGTGGACCATCGGCGCCCAGCCGGTCCCGCTCTACCCCACGGCCTCCGCCGAGCAGGTCTTCTGGACGCTCTACGACGCGGGCGTGTGCGCCTGCGTCGTAGAGCACGAGGACCACGCGATGACCGTCGGGTCCGTCATCGACCGGCTGCCGCGGCTGGCCCGACTGTGGCAGCTGGACGCGGGCGCGCTGGCGGAGCTGTACGCGGCCGGGGCGCACATCGAGGACGAGGTGGTGCACCGGCACCGGCTGGCGCTCACCCCCGACTCCCCCGCGACCGTCATCTACACCTCGGGCACCACCGGCCGGCCCAAGGGCTGCGTCATCACGCACGCCAATTTCATGGCCGAGACCGACAACATCGTCCAGCGGTACGAGAGCGCCTTCCGCTCCCACCCCGGCGACGAGGCGTCGACGCTGCTGTTTCTGCCGCTCGCGCACGTCTTCGGGCGGATGGTGCAGATCGCGGCGGTGCGCGGCCGGATCAAGCTGGCCCACCAGCCGCAGCTCGCGGCCCCGGTGCTGCTCGCGGACCTCCAGTCCTTCCGGCCGACGTTCGTCCTGGCCGTTCCGTACATCTTCGAGAAGGTCTTCGGCGCGGCCCGGCGCGCGGCCGAGACGGAGGGGAAGGCGGGCCCCTTCGACAAGGCCGTGGACGTGGCGGTGCGGTACGCGGAGGCGGTGGAGCGCAAGGCGTTCGGCACGGGGCACGGCCCGAGCGCGGCGCTGCGGGTGCGCCACCAGTTCTTCGACAAGGTCGTCTACGCCAGGGTGCGCGAGGCGCTGGGCGGCCGGATGCGGCACGCGATGTCGGGCGGCTCGGCGATGGAGCGGCGGCTCGGGCTGTTCTTCGCGGGCGCGGGCGTGACCATCTTCGAGGGGTACGGGCTCACCGAGTCGACGGCCGCGGCCACCGCCAATCCGCCCGAGCAGACCCGCTTCGGCACGGTGGGGCGGCCGGTGCCCGGCACCAGCGTGCGCATCGCGGACGACGGTGAGGTCTGGCTGCGCGGCGGCCAGGTCTTCGCCGGCTATCTGGGGGACGCGAAGGCGACCGAGGCGGTGCTCCGGGACGGCTGGCTGGCCACCGGCGACCTCGGGGCCCTCGACGAGGACGGGTATCTGACCATCACGGGCCGCAAGAAGGAGATCCTGGTGACCTCGGGCGGCAAGAGCGTGTCGCCGGTGGCCCTGGAGGCGCGGGTCCGGGCCCATCCGCTGGTCGCCCAGTGCATCGTCGTCGGCGACGACCGCCCGTATGTGGCGGCGCTGATCACCCTTGACGCGGAGGCCGTCGCGCACTGGCTGATGATGCGCGGCAAGCCGGTGCCGGCCGCCGCCGCGCTCGTACGGGACCCGGATCTGGAGACGGAGGTCCGGCGGGCGGTGGTGGCCGCGAACACGCTCGTCTCGCACGCCGAGTCGATCCGTACGTTCCGGATACTGGCCGCGCCGTTCAGCGAGGAGGACGGGCTGCTGACGCCGTCGCTCAAGCTCAAGCGCAAGGCGATCGAGAGCGCGTACGCGGCGGAGGTCGACGCGCTGTACCGCGGGTAACGGCGGGCGCGCGGCGCCGCGCGGAGCGGCGGGCGCGCGGTGCAGCGCGCAGAGGTCGATGGGCTGTACCGCGCATACTCGCCCCGCGGTGCCGGGCATACGTTGCAGTGCGCATGACATCCGATCGACTGAGCGGGAATGCGCCAAACTGGCTGATAGTTCACCATGAAGTATCAGCATTCCGACGATTAAGGATCGATCTGCCGTGAGCAAGATCCCCTCCATCACCCTCAACAACGGCGTCGAAATGCCACAGCTCGGCTTCGGTGTGTGGCAGGTCGCCGACGACGAGGCGTTCACCGCGGTGGGCCACGCCCTGGAGGCCGGCTACCGCAGCATCGACACCGCCGCCGCGTACGAGAACGAGGAAGGCACCGGCAAGGCGCTGGCGGCCTCCGGCATCGACCGTGCCGAACTGTTCGTCACGACGAAGCTGTGGAACTCCGATCAGGGGTACGACTCCACGCTGCGCGCGTTCGACGCGTCGCTGTCCAAGCTCGGCCTGGACTACGTCGACCTGTACCTCATCCACTGGCCGATCTGGTGGCGCGGCGAGACCGTGAACACCTACCGGGCCTTCGAGAAGATCCTCGCCGACGGCCGGGCCAAGGCGATCGGCGTCTCCAACTTCCAGCCGCACCACCTGGAGCAGCTCGCCGCCGAGACGTCCGTCGTGCCGGCGGTGGACCAGATCGAGCTGCACCCGCAGTTCGCCCAGGCCGAGGCGCGCGCCTACCACGCCCAGCACAACATCGCCACCGAGGCGTGGTCCCCGCTGGGCCAGGGCAAGGACCTGCTGGACGACCCGAAGATCGCCGCCATCGCGCGGAAGCACGGCGTCACCCCGGCGCAGACGGTGCTGCGCTGGCACATCCAGCTCGGCAACATCGTCATCCCCAAGTCCGTGACCCCGTCCCGGATCAAGGAGAACATCGACGTCTTCGGCTTCGAGCTGGACGACGAGGACCTGGCGTCGATCGCGACGCTGGACTCCGGCAACCGGCTGGGCCCGGACCCGGAGTCCTTCGACCTCTGACGGTCCTCCGACGCTTCGTCCACTTCGCGTAGAGAAGCGGCCGCAGGGCCTCGGCGATGCGGTCGCGTTCGGAGTCGGAGGCCCGCATGTCAGGGAGTTCAC
>NZ_JBFAIS010000028.1:0-127390 GCF_040654795.1 Streptomyces sp. NPDC050617
AATAAGCCCGGTCGCGCACAGCGTCCTCGCTGTAATCGCCACCCCAGCCACGAAGGCTGCGGTGGACTTTTCAAAGGAACCTCAAGCAGAACAGACTGTCCTGCCCGGGGTGTTTTATAGTCTGGCGTTGACTTTTGGCACGCTGTTGAGTTCTCAAGGAACGGACGCTTCCTTCGTGACCGTTTCACCGGTCTCTCCGGGCGCTTCCCTTCGTTCTTGCGTTTCCGACTCTATCAGATCCGTTTTCCGTTCCGTTTCCGGTCGGATTTCATTTCCGATCCCCCGTCGGAGGGGGTTTGTTCCGCGCCTTTCGGCGTGGTCACTACTTTAGCGGATTCCCCCGGCGACTCATAATCGAGCCGATCGGAGCAATTTTCGGCACAGCCGAATAAGGCCCCGGTTTGGGAAGGTCCTCGTAGTAGTGGTTGTGCCGCTCTGCGGTCCGCGCACACAGCGCTGTCCGTCTCAAGCGGCTCGGGCCACGTTAGGCGGCTCGGGGCTCGGAGTCAAGCGGCGGGTGTGCGGCGACGGCGCGGGGTGTGGGCACGGTACGGGCTGACCGTCGGGTCGCCGTCGATCCAGTAGCGCCAGGGGTGGACGCCGCCCTCGCCGCTGACGCCCGTACGGGGGCCGTTGCGGATCAGTGCCGGGTGGGCCGGGGCGCCGGTCAAGACCGACAACGGAGCCCGCGGACCGGCGCAGATGTCGGTGCCGTTGAGGGATCGGTCGATGTCCAGGGCGGTGGCCAGGCGGGCGGGGCCCTTCGTCAGCTCCTTGGCGTTGCGTGCCTTGGGGCGCCGCTCGGCGGCCAGTTCCGCGCCGGTCGTCACCTCGCCGGCGCGCAGCAGGACGCCGCTCGCGGTGTTCTCGGGGCCGCACACCAGGTTGAGGCTGAACCACATGCCGTAGATGAAGTAGACGTACGCGTGTCCGGGCGGACCGAACATCGAGGCGTTGCGCGCGGTGCGGCCGCGATAGGCGTGCGATCCCGGGTCGGCCTGGCCCGCGTACGCCTCGACCTCTGTAAGGCGGAGTTCGATCGGGCCGTCCGGCGTCATGCGTACGAGCGTGCGCCCCAAGAGGTCCGGCGCCACCTCCAGCACGGGACGGTCGAAGAAGTCGCGGGTGAGTGGGGCCCGCTCCGGTGCGTCAATCATGCGGATCAAGGCTACTGGAACCCCGCGAAGCGCCGGGTGGACGCGGGGGACGAGGGGGCTCGTCGCTCGTGTGCGTACGGGCGGCGCGCCCCCTTGGTGTCATCGGGCCTCAGGAGTCCGCGGCCAGCAGCACGGTCATCGGTGAGCCGCCGCCGGCCCAGTGGTTCACCGACTCGGCGAAGATGTCCGCCGCGACGGCGGCGTCCTCGGGCGCCGCGGTGCGGAAGGCGGCCCAGCCCTCGACGAGCAGGAGGTAGCCGCGGGCCTCGCCCCACCAGGAGAGGTCGGTGAGGCAGTCGGCGAGGGCGTCCCAGTTGTGGCCGAACCAGTCGGGCAGTTCCAGGTCGGCGGCGCAGCGGGCGAGGAAGGAGTCCTTGTCCGTGACGCCGTGGAGGTTCAGTACGGCGGGCCGCCAGCCGGCTTCGGCGGCGTGGTGCGCGGTGCGGGGGACGGAGACCGGCGGGTGCCAGTGGTAGACGCCGGGCGCGACGGCGCCGGTCAGCAGGCCGGGGATGCCGGCGGCGGGCAGCAGTCCGGTCATGGGCGCACCACCGCTTCGAAGGTCTTGTAGTGGTCGGCGGTGTAGTAGCGCTCTTCGTGGTCGCCGGTGATGATGCGCTGGGCGCCGCGGTTGCGGGCGCCAGGCGTCGGGACGGTGTACTCGTGGTAGTAGCCGCGCTTCTGTTTCGGCAGTCGCTTCTCGTAGTTCCCGAAGACGGTGCCGTCCTTCGAGTACGGGAACGGGCCGCCCTTGTCGATGAGTTGAAGGGTCTTGCGGGCCTCCGCGGGCAGCCGGTCCGTGCGGACGGTCTTCATCCCCTTGGCCCAGTCCGGGGCCCCGGCGGCGGATCCCGGCTGGGACGAGGCGGCCGCATGGTGTGACGAGGACGACGTGCGGTCGGTCTGCTTGTCCGACGAGCAGGCGGGCAGCAGAAGCAGGAGCAGCGCGGCCAGTGCGGCGGTCAGAGCGCGTACGTGGTGGTGAAAGAGGCGTTGAAGCACCTCCGTATGGTGTCAGCAGCGCTCCGGGCGCCGTCGCTAGGCTGGCGGCTCCAGCGATTCGCACGTACAGCGCGTATAGGAGGTCTTGACGTGTCCGAGCAGCAGCGACGGCCGTTGCCCCACGCTTTCCATCCGCCGGTGGCGTCGTTCACGGTGGTGAGCGACGACGTGACGCCGGGTGCGGCACTCCCGGACGGCCAGGTCTTCGACCGGGGGAACACCTCGCCGCATCTGCGCTGGGAGGGGTTCCCGGCGGGTACGAAGAGCTTCGCCGTCACGTGTTTCGACCCGGACGCGCCGACCGGCAGCGGCTTCTGGCACTGGTCGGTCTTCGACATTCCGGCGTCGGTGACGGAGCTGCCGGCGGGGGCCGGTTCGGGCGGCATGAAGGGGCTTCCCGAGGGTGCGGTGCATGTGCGCAACGACTTCGGGACGCGGGACTTCGGCGGCGCCGCGCCGCCGCCCGGGGACGGGCCGCACCGCTATGTGTTCACGGTGTACGCCGTGGACCAGGCGAAGCTCGGTCCGGACGCGGACGCGTCGCCGGCCGTGGTGGGCTTCAATCTGCGGTTCCACACGGTGGGCCGGGCCGAGCTGATCGGCGAGTACGAGGTTCCGGCGGCGGACTGAGGTCCGTACGGGCGGAAAATGCGTTGCGCCCGGACGTCCGGGATCGCACAGTAGGACGTGGCCGACGGCTGAAGATGTCTCGCGTCTCCACTGTCGTCGGGCAGCGGGTACCGCAGTGGCGGGGGCGGTGGGGCGTGTCTTCGGGCGCGTCGGCCGTCCGCCGGAATGCGGCTCCGTGCCGTATGTCCGCGCCTGCTGCCAAACGCTCCGGGTCCCTGATTTCACGGGGGAAGGGTCCCGGAGCGTTTTCTTTTCCCGTTCGCCCTGGGCCCGTTCGCCCTTGGCCCGCGCCTCCTTCGCCCGTTCATCTTTCGTACGCCTTCCGGTATGCGGATATTGCGTTGTCCGCGTGGTCTGTCGCCCGGCACAGTGGTGCCGTTCCCGCTGCTGGGGCGGGAGTTGGCCGGGAGGTGGACGGGATGCGCGAGACACTGGTGCTCAATGCGAGCTTCGAGCCGCTGGCGACGGTGTCGCTGCGGCGGGCGGTGGTGCTCGTGCTCCAGGACAAGGCGGTCGTCGAGCAGGCGCACCCCGGGCTGCGGGTGCGCGCGGCGGCGGTCGAGGTGCCCGTACCGCTGGTGATCAGGCTCAGCCGGTACGTACGGGTGCCGTTCCGAAGACGGGCGCCGTGGTCGCGGCGGGGGGTGCTGGTGCGTGACCGGCACCGGTGCGCGTACTGCGGGCGGCGCGCCACGACCGTGGACCACGTGCTGCCGCGTTCGCGCGGCGGCGGCGACACCTGGCTCAATACGGTCGCGGCGTGCGCGGAGGACAACCACCGCAAGGCGGACCGGACTCCGGAGCAGGCGGGGATGCGGCTGCTGAGCCGGCCGTTCGAGCCGACGCCGTCGGACGCGCTGGTGCTCGCGCTGGGCGTGCGGGAGGGGCCGGCGCTGCCGGAGTGGCTGCCGGTGCCCGCGTAACGCGCGACGTCCGGTCGCCGCCGCCGGGGGCGGGGCGACCGGACGTGGTGTCCGTTCGGGGGCTCGTACGGTCAGTCGAGCGGGGGCTGTTCGCGGCGCGGCTTGGTGAGGCTGGCGGGCGCGTCGCCGCCGCCGCCCGAATTGCCGCCGAGGAGGCCCATGTTGCCGACGGCGCCGCTGAGTCCCTTGAGGGCGTCGCCGATCTCGCTGGGGACGATCCAGAGCTTGTTGGCGTCGCCTTCGGCGATCTTCGGGAGCATCTGGAGGTACTGGTAGGAGAGCAGCTTCTGGTCCGGGTCCCCGGCGTGGATGGACTCGAAGACCGTACGGATCGCCTGGGCCTCGCCCTCGGCGCGCAGGGCCGCGGCCTTGGCCTCACCTTCGGCGCGCAGGATCGCGGACTGCTTCTCGCCCTCCGCGGTGAGGATCGCGGACTGCCTGGTGCCCTCGGCCTGGAGGATCGCGGCGCGCTTGTCACGGTCGGCGCGCATCTGCTTCTCCATCGAGTCCTGGATGGAGGTCGGCGGCTCGATGGCCTTGAGCTCGACGCGGTTGACGCGGATGCCCCACTTGCCCGTGGCCTCATCGAGGACGCCGCGCAGCGCCGCGTTGATCTCCTCGCGGGAGGTGAGGGTCCGCTCCAGGTCCATGCCGCCGATGATGTTGCGGAGGGTGGTGACGGTGAGCTGCTCGATGGCCTGGATGAAGCTGGAGACCTCGTAGGTCGCGGCCCGGGCGTCGGTCACCTGGTAGTAGATGACGGTGTCGATGTTGACGACCAGGTTGTCCTGGGTGATCACCGGCTGCGGGGGGAACGGCACGACCTGCTCGCGGAGGTCGATGCGGTTGCGGATCGAGTCGATGAACGGGACGACGATGTTCAGCCCGGCGTTGAGCGTGCGGGTGTACCGGCCGAACCGCTCGACGATCGCGGCGCTCGCCTGCGGGATGACCTGCACCGTCTTCATCAGCGCAATGAAGACGAGCACCACCAGAATGATCAGGACGATGATGATCGGTTCCAACGTGCTCCCCGCGCCTTCGGTTGCAGATCCGGTTGTCTGAAGATCGATTCTGTCAGAACTCGCCCCTGCCGTGCAGGGGTTGAGGTCACATCACGACAGCGGTGGCGCCGTCGATCTCGACGACGTCCACCTGGGCCCCCACCTCGTAGCTCTGGTCGGCGTCGAGGGAGCGCGCCGACCAGATCTCGCCGGCGAGCTTGATGCGACCGCTGCCGCGGTCGACCCGTTCGAGGACGACGGCCTGGCGGCCCTTGAGCGCCTCGACCCCGCTCGCCAGCTCCGGCCGCTGCTTGCGGTGCCGGGCGGCGATCGGGCGTACGACGGCGATCAGGGCGACCGAGACGACGGCGAACACCACGAACTGCATCACGGTGCCACCGCCGAGCGCCGAGGTCACCGCGGCGGCGACCGCACCGACCGCGAGCATCCCGAATTCGGGCATCGCGGTCACGACCAGGGGAATCCCCAGCCCCGCCGCGGCTACGAGCCACCACACCCATGAGTCCACGCGTTCATCGTAGGGGCGCGGGCCCGGTCGGGACAGACCGGCTGTGGGCGGCGGGGCGGCGGGGGCGGCCGATGACGGCGGATCAGGCCAGCGGCAGTCCCTGAGCGGTCCAGCGGTCTCCGTTGCGGGAGACGACCAGAGGGAGGCCGAAGCAGTGGGAGAGGTTGCGGGAGGTGAGTTCGAGTTCGACGGGGCCGGCGGCGAGCACCTTGCCCTGACGGATCATCAGGACGTGGGTGAAGCCGGGGGCGATCTCCTCGACGTGGTGGGTCACCATCACCATGGAGGGCGCGAGCGGGTCGCGGGCGAGCCGGCCGAGGCGGCGTACGAGGTCCTCGCGACCGCCGAGGTCGAGGCCGGCGGCGGGCTCGTCGAGGAGGAGCAGCTCGGGGTCGGTCATCATCGCGCGGGCGATGAGGGTGCGCTTGCGCTCGCCCTCGGAGAGGGTGCCGAACTTCCGCTCGGTGTACTCGGTCATGCCGAGCACGTCGAGGAAGGCGCGGGCGCGCTGCTCGTCGACGTCCTCGTAGTGCTCCTGCCAGCCGGCGGTCATGCCGTAGGCGGCGGTGAGCACGGTCTGCAGGACGGTCTGGCTGCGCGGCAGCTTGTCGGCGAGGGCGATGCCCGCCATGCCGATGCGCGGACGCAGTTCGAAGACGTCGACCTTGCCGAGCTGCTCGCCGAGGATCTTCGTGGTGCCGCTGGTCGGGAAGAGGTAGCTGGAGGCGACATTGAGGAGGGTGGTCTTGCCGGCGCCGTTGGGCCCGAGGATCACCCAGCGCTCCCCCTCCTTGACCGACCAGGAGACCTGGTCCACCAGAGCCCGGCCCTCGCGGACCACTGATACGTCCACCAGCTCCAGCACATCGCTCATGAGCGCGTTGTCTCCCATTGCAGTCTCGATCGTCGCGGGCGCCGGTAGGCGCAGCCCCCGTATAAAACCTACGCCACCGGGTGTCAGTGCCAGTCCTTAGGCTGGGGGCCATGCTCGATGAACCTCGCTCAGGGCGGCTTGCCGCGTGGGGAAACGCCCTCATTGCCGGACTTGTCCCGCCCGATGACGCCGCGCATCACATCACGGGGGACGACACCGCGCACCGCGTCGCCGGGCTGCCCGGCGAGTCCGGGCCGGTCGGACTCACCCTCGCGCTCGGGCGGCTGCGCGCGCTCGGGGCGGCCGGGCTGCGCGTCGCGCTGCCGGTGCCCGGCCATCCGCTGGGGCTGAGCGGCCCCCCGGAGTTCAACGCGCGGGCGCTGGAGGCCGAGGAGGCGGTGCTCGCCGCGGGCGCGGCGCTCGGGCTCGTACCGCGGGTGCGCGAGGCGGGTCCGGCGGCGGACGTGCCGGCCGCGGACCGGCATGTCGAGGTGGTGTGGGACTGCCTGCCCGTCCGGGAGGCGCCGCCCGCCGACGTGCCCTCGCTCGGGGAGGCGGAGCGGGAGCTGGCCGAGGCGCTGCGGGAGGCGACCGAGGCGCTCTCCCGGCTGGACGTGGCGGGGTCCGGGCCGGTGGCGCAGGCGGCCCTGGAGGCGTACCGGGCGCGGGCCGAGCGCGGCCGGGAGGTGCTGGCGCCGGGGTATCCGGCGCGCGCGGCGCGGGTGCTGGAGCTCGCGCAGCGGGTGGGGGCGCTGATCGCGATCGCGCACGGGACGGGCGGCGACGGCCGTGAGCACGGCGGGGCGGTGAGCGCGTCGGAGATGGCGGCGCGGGCGGAGGCGCTGCGGCCGGTGGAGCGTACGGCCCGGAGGGCGCAGGTCGCCGCGTACAACGCGTTCGTGGAGGGGCGGGAGCGGGACCGGCGCTGAGGGCGGGGCGCCGCTCGGCGGGCCCGGAAAGCCTTCGGTCCGAAACGCGGGAAGGCCCCGCGGACCGGTGAGCGGTCCGCGGGGCCTTTCGGGGCGCCCTGGGTCAGCGGTTGACGCAGGTGTTGCCGAAGGCCGGGTTGAGCAGCCCGATGATGTCGATCGAGTTGCCGCAGAGGTTGATCGGGACGTGCACCGGCACCTGGACCAGGTTGCCGGAGAGCACGCCGGGGGAACCGACGGCGGCGCCGTGCGCGACGGCGCCGCCGCCCCCGTTGTCGTTGGCGAACGCGGAACCGGCGGCGGCGCCCGCGGCGAGGCCGGCGGTGGCGAGAACCAGGGCCGCCTTCTTGGCAGTGTTCATGAAGAGTGTTCCTCCTGCTGGATGTTCGACGACCCCGGCCGCGGGATCGCACGCTGGCAAACGCGCCCGTCGCGTGGATGACACGGGTCGGGTACGGGTTGCGCTCGATCGGATCAACGTTCGGCCCCGCGAACGGGTCCGGCCCCCCGGACGGCGTCCGGGGGGCCGGTGGTGTGCGGCTGGGCCGCTACGCCTCGGCTAGCGGTTCAGGCAGGTGTTGCCGAAGACCGGGTTGAGCACCCCGATCACGTTGACCGAGTTGCCGCAGGCGTTCACGGGGACGTGCACCGGCACCTGAACGGAGTTGCCGGACGCGACTCCCGGGGAGTTCTTGGCGACGCCGCCGGCGTGCGCACCGCCGTGGGCCGAGGCGACGCCCGCGCCGGCGACGGCCAGACCGCCGGCGGCGATCGTGATGGCGGCGAGCTTCTTCATGTTCTTCACTTCTCAGATCCTCCTCGCGTGGCCGCGGCCAATCGCCGCGGCGCGCCATGGAGAACTGGGCTGGGCCATTCGAGTTGCGCCGCCGGGCCGACATTCACACGACCGTATGAAGTTGCCCGAGTGTGCTGCCGACGGGCCCCGGCCGTGCATGAGCCGCGTGACCAGGGCTTCGAGGACTTTTCAGGGCTTCAGGGCCGTCAGGCGCCTATGCCGTGCCGTACCGCCCACAGGGCGGCCTGGGTGCGGTCCGCCAGGTCGAGCTTCATGAGGATGTTGGAGACATGGGTCTTGACGGTCTTCTCGGAGAGGACGAGGGCCCGGGCGATCTCGCGGTTGGACCGGCCGTCGGCGATCAGGCCCAGCACCTCGCGCTCCCGCTCGGTCAGCGTCGTGCCGCGCCCGTGCCCGCCGCCCGCCTCGTCCTGCGACAGCAGCGCCCCGGCGACCTCGGGCTGGAGCAGCACATGCCCCGCGTGTACGGACCTGATGGCGCCGGCCAGCGCCTCCGGGTCGACGTCCTTGTAGACGTAGCCCGCCGCGCCCGCGCGCAGGGCGGGGACCACGGTGCGCTGCTCGGTGAAGCTGGTGACGATCAGGACCCGCGCCGGGTTGTCGAGGCCGCGGAGCTTGCGCAGCGCCTCGATGCCGTCGGTGCCGGGCATCTTCACGTCCATCAGCACGACGTCGGGCCGCAGCTCCTCGGCGCGGGCGACGCCCTCGTCTCCGTCGGCGGCCTCCCCGACCACCTCGATGTCGTCCTGGACCTCCAGGAAGGTGCGCAGCCCGCGGCGTACCACCTGGTGGTCGTCGACCAGCAGCACCCGGATCGCGCGCCCGTCGCCCGCGGCCGCCTCGGGGCCGTCCCTGTGTTCAGCCACCGGGCACCTCCATCTCGATCGCGGTGCCCTTGCCGGGCCCCGACTTCACGGTCATCCTGCCGCCGGCCCCGCTCGCCCGGTCCCGCATCGACACCAGGCCGAGGTGGCGGCCGGCCCGCCGGACCGCGAGCGGGTCGAAGCCGCGGCCGTCGTCGCTGACGCGCAGCAGCGCGCCCTGGCCGCGCCGTACGAGCGTGACGTCGACGCGGTCGGCGCCGGAGTGCCGCAGAGCGTTGTGCAGGGCCTCCTGCGCGACCCGCAGCAGCGCCTCCTCCTGGGCGGCCGGCAGGGCCCGTACGCCGTGCGCGTCGAAGGTGACGCTGGCGGTGTGGGCGCGGTCGAGCACCTGGATCTGGGTGCGCAGGGTCGCGATGAGGCCGTCCTCGTCGAGAGCCGCGGGGCGCAGCTCCACGACGGCGGCGCGCAGCTCGTCGGCGGCCTCGGCGGCCAGCGCGGCGACCTGCTGCAGCTCGCCCTTGGCGCGGGCCGGGTCGCGGTCGACGAGGGCGGTCGCGGCCTGGGCGGTCAGGCGCAGCGAGAAGAGTTTCTGGGCGACGGCGTCGTGGAGCTCGTGGGCGAGACGGGCCCGCTCCCCCGCGATGGTCAGCTCGCGGCTGCGCTCGTAGAGGCGGGCGTTGGTCAGCGCGATGGCGGCGTGCTGGGCGAGCGTGTGCAGGAGTTCCTCGTCCTGCGCGGTGAAGCCGCAGCCGCCCTCCGGCTTGGGGCACCTCTTGTTGGCGAGGAAGAGCGCGCCGAGCACCTCGTCGCCGTCGGCCACGGGCATGCCGATGAAGTCGGACATGTCGGGGTGCGCGGCGGGCCAGCCGCCGAAGCGGGGGTCCTCACGGACGTCGGCGAGGCGCTCGGGGGTGGCCTGGTGGAGCATCGAGGCGAGGATGCCGTGCTGGCGGGGCAGCGGGCCGATGGCCTTCCACTCCTCGTCGCTGACGCCGTCGACGACGAACTGGGCGAAGCCGCCGTGGTCGTCGGGGACGCCGAGCGCCGCGTATTCGGCGTCGAGCAGCTCGCGGGCGGACACCACGATCGTCTTGAGGACGTCGCGGACCTCCAGGTGTCTGCTCATGGCCAGCAGAGCGGTGCTCACCGCGGCCAGGCCGGTGGGCGGGCCCTGGCCGTTTCCGTTGCTCATGGGGGTCACCGTACCGGCGGCCGGGCGGGGGCGTATCGGGCCTGCGGAGGCATGGCTCCTACCTCTCGTGACCTAGGCCGAAGTGCCTTCTCTGGGTGGGTCCGGCAGCCGAGGCGGGCGGTGGCGGCGCATTCCTACGGTGGCTCCAGAACGTACGGAGCACACGAGTGGGACGAGAAGGGGGATGGGGTCCATGCCGGTGGCGATCATCACGGGGGCGTCGAAGGGGCTGGGCCGCGCGCTGGCGGCGGCGCTGGCCGGGCGCGGCTGGAGTCTGGTGCTGGACGCCAGGTCGGCGGGGCCGCTGCGGGACGCGGCCACGGCGCTGGGGACAGAAGGGGCGCGGGGGAAGGAAGGGGTCCGCGGCCGGGTGGTCGCGCTGCCCGGGGACGTCACGGACGCGCGGCACCGGGCCGAGCTGGTGGCCGCCGCGCGGGGGCTCGGCGGGCTCGATCTGCTCGTGAACAACGCGAGCGCGCTGGGCGCCGAACCGCTGGTCTCCCTGGAATCGCACCCCCTGGACGGGCTGCGGGCCGCGCTGGAGACCAATGTGGTGGCGCCGCTGGGGCTGGTGCAGCAGGCGCTGCCGCTGCTGCGGGCCGCGCCGGGGGGCGGCGCGGTGATCGACGTCAGTTCGGACGCGGCGGTCGGGGCGTACGGGACGTGGGGCGGCTACGGCGCGTCGAAGGCCGCGCTGGAGCAGCTGTCCGCGGTGCTCGCGGTGGAGGAGGAGGCGCTGCGCGTCTGGTGGGTCGATCCGGGCGACATGCGCACCGACCTGTACGCGGCGGCGGAACCCGGCGAGGACCTCGCGGGGCGGGCGCTGCCGGCGGAGGTGGCGCCGGCCTTCCTGCGGCTGCTGGACGAGCGGCCGGCGAGCGGGCGGTACGAGGCGGCGGCGCTGCTCGCCGACGGGCGGACGGGCCCTGGAGGGGAGCCGGCCGGGGCCGCCGCCGGGAGCCTGGACGCGGCTCCGCGGTCCGGAACGGGCGGCAGCCGGGCGGAAGCGGATGGCGGGCGGACCGGGGACGAGCGAGGGGGCGGGCGATGAAGGCGGGGGGACGACTGCGGGACGTACCGCGGGTGCCCGAGGAGCTGTCGGCGCGGGTTCCGGCCGAGCAGCGCGGGCCGGGGCTGCGCCGGGACGACGTGCGGCTGCTGGTGAGCGGCCGGGGCGGTGTCTCGCACCACGCCTTCCGCGAGCTGCCCGAGCTGCTGCGGGCCGGGGACGTACTGGTGGTGAACACCTCGCGGACGCTGCCCGCCGCGGTGGACGGCCGGCTCGGCGGGGAGCCCGTGGTGGTGCACTTCTCGACGCGGGCGGACGACGGCCGCTGGTCGGTGGAGGTGCGCCGGCCGGACGGGCGCGGCACGACGCGGCGGCGTACGGGCGACCTGACGTGGGCGGTGGTGACGCTGCCGGACGGGCTGCGGCTCGTGTTCGAGGGGCCGGTGGACCCGGCGGGCGACCGGCTGTGGTGGGTGCGGCCGTCCGCGGAGGCGGAGGCGGTGCTGCACCGGCACGGCCGGCCGATCCGCTACGGCTATACGGAACGGGATCAGCCGCTCTCCGCGTATCAGAACGTCTTCGCGGTGCCCGACGCCGACGGCTACGGCTCGGCGGAGATGCCGAGCGCGGCCCGCCCGTTCACCGCGCGCCTGGTGGCGCGGCTGGTGAGCCGCGGCGTGCAGATCGCCCCGGTGTCGCTGCATACGGGGGTGGCGTCGGGCGAGGCGCACGAGCCGCCGTACCCGGAGCGGTTCGCGGTGCCGCCGTCGACGGCGTGGCTGGTGAACGCGGCGCGGGCGGGCGGCGGCCGGATCGTGGCGGTGGGCACGACTGCGGTACGGGCGCTGGAGACGGCGGCCGATCCGTCCGGGTCCGGCGGCGCGGTGCGGGCCGCGGCGGGGTGGACGGATCTCGTCGTGACGCCGGAGCGCGGAGTGCGGGCGGTGGACGGGCTGTTGACGGGGCTGCATGAACCGGAGGCGTCGCATCTGCTGATGCTGGAGGCGCTGGCGGGTCAGGAATTGCTTTGCAGTAGCTATGCGGAAGCTATCGAACAAGGCTATCTATGGCATGAGTTCGGGGATATCCAGCTGATCCTGCCCCATTGATGATCAGCCTTCCGGCGATCAGACTCTGGGTCATGTCTACACCGACGAGGAATTGGACCCCGACGCACGGCGACCCCTACCGGACGGTCCCCTACCGGCCGGCCCGGATGCCCGCCGCCGAGTCCCTCGCCCGCGCCGCCGAGCTGCGGCGGCGGATGGACGAGCGGCGGACCGTACGGCAGTTCTCGACCGACGCGGTGCCGGAGCAGGTGGTGAAGGACGCCATCGCCTGCGCGGCCACCGCGCCGTCCGGCGCGCATCAGCAGCCCTGGACCTTCGTCCTGGTGAAGGACGCCGAGGTGCGGCGGCGCATCCGGCAGGCCGCGGAGGCCGAGGAGCACCTCTCCTATGAGGGGCGGCTCGGCCAGGAGTGGCTGGCGGCGCTGCGTCCGCTGGGCACGGACGAGGTGAAACCGCACCTCACGGACGCTCCGGCGCTGATCGTCGTGTTCCAGCAGCGGTACTGGCTGGGGCCGGACGGCGCCAAGCGCAAGCACTATTACGTGGACGAGTCGGTCGGCATCGCGGTCGGGATGCTGCTCTCCGCGCTGCACCTGTCGGGGCTGGCGGCGCTGGTGCACACGCCGAGCCCGATGCGCTTCCTGGGCGAGGTGCTGGGCCGCCCGGTGAACGAGAAGGCGTTCGCGGTACTCCCCGTCGGCTATCCGGCGGCGGACTGCGAGGTGCCGGACCTGGTCCGCAAGTCCCTGGACCAGGTGATGGTCGAGCTCTGAGATCCACCCCCAGGGGGCACACGCTCCGCGGTCGTGCGCGCACACCGGGCGAGATCAGGGGGCGCCCGGTGTGAGCCCGCGCATAGGGCGCAGATCACTTACGAGCCGGAGTAGTGGAGGCATAACGGGGTTGCGAACGGGTATGCGGGGCGTTCGCACTGACCCGAACACCCCCGTGTT
Organism: Streptomyces sp. NPDC050617; assembly: GCF_040654795.1. Classification (NCBI taxonomy): domain Bacteria; kingdom Bacillati; phylum Actinomycetota; class Actinomycetes; order Kitasatosporales; family Streptomycetaceae; genus Streptomyces; species Streptomyces sp. NPDC050617. The sequence continues at coordinate 12,914 of NZ_JBFAIS010000028.1, forward strand.
CCACGAAGTCGGGTAGTACGTCACACCTTTGCCACAGCTTTTTGCGGCCGCTAACAATTGCCGAGTCGCAGGGCGCCGTCGATCGAGAAGCGGCGTTCCCCGCGCCGATCCGGCCACTGCGACTCAAGCGATTGGAAGAGGTCACCCCCGCATGCCCGTCCCCACCATTCCTGGCTACAGCCGTCTCTCCAAGGTCCACAAGTTCTCCGTCGCCGGCATCGCCGCTGCCGGTGTCGCCGCCGTGACCTTCGCGGCTGTGCCCGGTTCGGCCGAGGCCAACGGCGACACGCAGTCGATCGCGGTCAAGCCCGTCGCCCAGGACTCCACCACGTTCGGCACCAAGATCCAGCAGGAAGCGCTGGTCAAGCAGTCCGGCTCGCTCGCCGCGCAGGCGAAGGACGAGGCCCGGGTCAAGGCGGCCGACGCCAAGAAGAAGTCGGAGGCCGACGCGAAGAAGGCCGCCGCCGACGCCAAGGCGAAGGCCGGCGAGGAGCGCTCCGGCAAGGGCGCCGCGAACCGCTCGGAGAAGCGCGCCGCCGCTCCGGCGACCGCTCCCAAGCCCCAGTACGCGAACAACCTCGACGGCTGGATCCGCCAGTCGCTCGACATCCTGCACGAGCAGGGCATACCCGGCAGCTACGAGGGCCTCAAGCGCAACATCATGCGCGAGTCCACGGGCGACCCGCAGGCCATCAACAACTGGGACTCGAACGCCGTCGCCGGCATCCCGTCCAAGGGCCTGCTGCAGGTCATCGACCCGACCTTCAAGCAGTACCACGTGGCCGGCACGTCCTGGGACATCTACGACCCGGTCGCCAACATCACCGCCGCCTGCAAGTACGCGGCCGACCGGTACGGCTCGATGGACAACGTGAACTCGGCCTACTGAGCCGGTCGAGACCGGTCGAGGCCGTCGGCAGAGACCGGCCCCGGCTCCCACATGGCGCAGGGCCCGTACGGACGTCCGTACGGGCCCTGCGCCATGTCCGCTAGCGCATGACCTCCGGCTCGTGGCGGCGCAGCAGCCTGGCGACCGCGAGGCCGCAGACGACGCCGAGGGCGATGAGCACGGCCATGTCCAGGCCCCAGACCGCCGCGGAGTGCTCCCACAGCGGGTCGAGGTTGGTCGGGTCGTCCTTGTCCATCGGGGACATGATGTGCGTCAGGTCCAGCGTCGCGCCCGCGGCGCCGACCGCCCAGCGGGACGGCATCAGCCAGGCGATCTGCTCGACGCCGGGCGAGTCGTAGATCTTGAACATGATGCCGGTGAAGACGACCTGGACGATCGCGAACATCACCAGCAGCGGCATCGTCTTCTCGGCGGTCTTGACCAGCGAGGAGATCACGAGGCCGATCATCATCGAGGTGAAGCCGAGGGCGATGATCACCAGACACAGCTCCACGGCCGGGAGGCCGGCGAGGACGACGCCCTCCTCGGGCAGCGCGCGGATCGAGAAGCCGATCGCGCAGAGGATGACGCCCTGGATCGCGGTGATCACGCCGAGGACGATCACCTTGGACATCAGATAGGCGGAGCGGGACAGGCCGACGGCCCGTTCCCGTTCGTAGATCACCCGCTCCTTGATCAGCTCGCGGACGGAGTTGGCGGCGCCGGAGAAGCACATGCCGACCGCGAGGATCAGCAGGATGGTGCCCGCGTCCTGGTTGAAGCGGCCCTTCGTCGGCGCGCCCAGCCCGAAGTCGGAGGGGATCACGCAGCTCACCCCGCCGAGCACGGCGGGCAGGATCACCATCAGCCCCATGAAGCCGCGGTCGGAGGCGATGACCGAGACATAGCGGCGCATCAGCGTCCAGAGCTGGGAGCCCCAGCTCTGCGGCTTGGGGACGCGGGCCGGCGGCGGGGCGTGCTGCGCGTACGCCTGCTGGGGTGCGGCGGCGTCCAGGTCGGCGGCGTACATCTGGTAGTGCTGCGAGCCGCGCCAGCGGCCCGACCAGTCGTAGTCGCGGTAGTTCTCGAAGGCGGAGAAGACATCGGCCCAGGTGCCGTAGCCGAAGAAGTTCAGCGCCTCGTCGGGCGGGCCGAAGTAGGCGACCGAGCCGCCGGGGGCCATCACCAGGAGCTTGTCGCAAAGGGCGAGCTCGGCCACGGAGTGGGTGACGACCAGGACGGTGCGGCCGTCGTCGGCGAGGCCGCGGAGCAGCTGCATGACGTCGCGGTCCATGCCCGGGTCGAGGCCGGAGGTCGGCTCGTCCAGGAAGATCAGCGACGGCTTGGTGAGCAGCTCCAGGGCGACGGAGACGCGCTTGCGCTGGCCGCCGGAGAGGGAGTGCACCTTTTTGTCTGCGTGGAGGTCGAGCTTGAGCTCGCGCAGCACCTCGCCTATCCGGGCCTCGCGCTCGTTCTCGGCGGTGTCGCCGGGGAAGCGGAGCTTGGCCGCGTACCGCAGCGCTTTTCGGACACTGAGCTCCTTGTGCAGGATGTCGTCCTGCGGGACCAGGCCGATGCGCTGGCGCAGCTCGGCGAACTGCTTGTAGAGGTTCCGGTTGTCGTAGAGGACCTCGCCCCGGTCGGCGGGGCGGTAGCCGGTGAGGGCGCGCAGCAGGGTGGACTTGCCGGAGCCCGACGGGCCGATGACCGCGATCAGGGACTTCTCGGGGACGCCGAAGGAGACGTCCTTGAGGATGGTCTTGTTCTCGGCGACGGTGACCGTCAGATGGCGGGCCGAGAAGGAGACCTCGCCGGTGTCGACGAATTCCTCCAGCCGGTCCCCGACCAACCGGAAAGTGGAGTGGCCGACTCCGACGATGTCGTTCGGGCCGATGATCTGATGGCGGACCGGCTGCCCATTGACATAGGTGCCGTTGTGACTGCCGAGGTCGACGATTTCGAAGCGGCCATCCGGGGCGGCCTTGAATTCGGCGTGATATCGGGATACCTGAAGGTCGGAAACGACCAGTTCATTCTCCAGCGCGCGGCCGATGCGCATCACCCGACCCAGCGCCAGCTGATGGAAGGTGGTGGGGCTGCGGTCGCCGTGGGCCGCCGGGGCCGCCTGGCCGCCCATGCCCGGCGGCTGCTGCTGCGCGGGTACGTACGCCTGCTGGGGCGGCTGGTGCTGGGGCGGCATCTGGTGCTGCGCCTGCTGCCAGCCGGCCTGCGGCGGTACGGGCTGCGGGTGCGCCTGCTGGTGCGGCGCGGGCTGCCGGCCCCAGCCGGGGCCGGGCTGCTGGTGCTGCGGGGCCGGGGCCTGCGCCCCCGGCGTGCCCTGCGCTCCCTGTGCTCCCTGTATTCCCTGCATTCCCGGCGCGACCTGCGGCGGGGCGGCGTTCGCCGGCTGGGCCGCGCTCGCCTGCCGCCCGCCGGGGAGCCCCGAGCCCGGCGCCGCGGCGGCCGCGCCGGAGAGGATCAGCCGCGGGCCGTCGGTCGCGTTTCCGAGATGGACGGTCGAGCCGGGGCCGATCTCCATCCGCTGGACGCGCTGCCCCTGCACGTACGTGCCGTTGGTGCTCCCATGGTCCTCGATGACCCAACTGCGGCCGTCCCAGCGGACGGTGGCGTGCCGCCATGAGACCCGCGCGTCCTCGATCGCCATGTCCCCCTGCGGATCCCGTCCGAGGGTATATGACCTGGATGGATCGAGTGTCCAGGTCTGTCCGTTCAATTCCAGTACGAGTTCCGGCACTCCATGCCCCACTACTTGTCCCCCGAATTACCCCCCACGACAGGGAGTCTAGGGATGGCGAACATCGGGAGGAACTATTTCAGGGACAGTCCCTCATCTGAAAGTCGGCATTGATCAGGGCCGGGTAACAGGGGCCCGTTGACGCAACCGGAACACCCCCGGAGAGTAGTAACCGCCCCCGGATACGCGCGGGTCGCGGGTATCCGGGCAACCGAGGTGGATCGGGGGCGTGATGACCACCAGCAGCGGCAGGCGGCCGGCGCGCGGCGCGGATATCGTCCTGACCTCCATAGCGGCGGTGAGCTGGGCCTTCCTGGCGATGGCGGCGGTGGCGGCGCTCGGCCTGAAGCTGCTCGGTGCGGACGGCACGGGCCGGCTCGGGCCGATGACCGCGGCCGCCGTGGTGCTCGCCGTCGGCGGGTCCGTCACCCCCTCCGGCGACCTCAAGGCCTTCGGTCTGGAGGGCGCGCAGGCGCGCACCGCCATCGATATCGCGCCACTGGGCGTGAGCCTGGCCGGCGCGCTCGTCCTCGGCTGGGTGTTCCTGCGGTCGCTGCGGGCCGCCGGCGCGACGATCCGGGGCGGGGAGCTGGCGGCGCGGGCGGCGACCGTGGCCGTGCTCTTCCTCGTCCTGCTCGGGGTGCTCGCCTGGGCCGGTTCGGACACCGTCACGATCGACGGCTCGGAGCTGGGCCTCGACAAGATCGCCGGCGGGCGCACGGGCATCGAGATCCCGGGCCTCGGCGACCTCGGGGACCTCGGCGGCGGGCTGACGAACGGGCTCGCCGACCTCGCGAACGCCAAGGCCGCCGTCGGCTTCAGCGTACGGACCGGGGCCTCGCTGCTCGGGGGCGCGCTGTGGGTCCTCGCGGTGCTGCTGATCGCGCTGCTCTCGTCCCGCTCCACGCCGCTGCCGCGCGGCTGGGAGGCGCTGCACCGGACCGTACGGCCGGCGGCGTCGGCGCTGCGCGCGGCCCTGGTGCTCGCGGTCTGCGCCGGGCTCGCGGCGGCCGTGTACGCGGCGATCGGCGACGACCACCCGCGCCGGGTGCTCGGCTCCGCCGTGCTCGCGGCGCCGAACGGGGTCTGGCTGGGCATTCCGATCGGGCTCTTCGTGCCCTGGCACGGCAGTGCGAGCGGCGTCCTGGTGCGGCTGCTGCCCGACCCGCTCGACAAGCTGCTCGGTTCGAAGACGGACGAGTCGGTGACGGTGGGGCGGCTGGCGGAGCTGGACGGGCGGGTGTGGCTGCTGGTCGTCGCGTGCGTGCTGACGATGCTGGCCACGGGGCTGCTCGCGGCGGCCCGCACCCCCCGGAACGGGCTGCGGCCGCTCGCCTTCGCGGTGCGGTCGGCGGTGTGGCTGGGCACGGTGACGGCGCTCACGCTGCCGCTGCTGGTGCGGCTGACGAGGGTGAAGGCGGACGCGAGCCTGTCGGTGCTGGGGTTCGACGCGTTCGGGGCCGGGCTCGACCTGCACGGGAACGGGGTCGCGGCGCTGCCGCTGGGCGCGGCCTGGGGAGCGGCGGCCGGGGCGGTCGGCGCCCTGCTGGCGTGTGCGACGGGGGCCGCGGGGCGGTGGGCCGCTCCGTACGCGCGGGGGCGGGGCGACGGCGGCGGCGCGGTCGGGCCGGACCCCGACCGCTCGCGCACCTATCCGAATCTGGCGTACGGGCCGGGCCCGTACAACCCCTCCCCCGCCTACCGCCCGCACGACGAGACGAACCCGTATCTGCGCCCCGCCAAGGACGACCCCTACACGACCCCGACCCGAACCGCCGCCCCCAAACCGCCCCCGCGCCGCCGCCCGCCGAGAGAGGCCCCACCGCCTCCGCCACCGCCGCCTCCGGCGCCTGGCCGCCCGGAGGGACCGCCGGGGCCTCGGGGCTGAGGGATCGGGGGGGCGCGGCATTCCGGCCGCCTACTCGAAAGGGGGCCGGCCGTCGTCTCCAGAGATAGCTCGCGCCGGGCCGGTCGGCCGCCCCTCTTTCGGGCGTTCGCGGGGGTCTCCGGACGGGCCGGGGCAGCGGCTCGGCGGGGCCCGGCCGCGCGCTCCGCGCCCGCGGTCCGCGGCAGCGCCCGGCATCCCAGCACCCGGGACACCTGTGCGGTTTCCGCGTGGCGCCCGATACCGTATGAGCACCATGAGCGCATCGCAGACTCCGCCCGTCTCCGGCGTCCCCGCCGTCTCCGGCCTCGCCGGGGACGACTCCCCCACCCTCCTCGTCAAGATCTTCGGCAAGGACCGGCCCGGCATCACCGCCGGGCTCTTCGACACCCTGGCCGCCTGGTCGGTGGATGTCATAGACATCGAGCAGGTCGTCACCCGAGGCCGGATCGTGCTCTGCGCACTGATCACCGCCCCCGTCGGCAGCGGCGCCACCGAGGGCGAGCTGCGGGCCACCGTGCACAGCTGGGCCGAGTCGCTGCACCTCCAGGCCGAGATCATCTCGGGCCGGGGCGACAACCGGCCCCGCGGCACCGGCCGTTCGCATGTCACCGTGCTGGGCCACCCGCTGACCGCCGAGTCGACGGCGGCCACCGCCGCCCGTATCACCGGCACCGGCGGCAACATCGACCGTATCTTCCGGCTCGCCAAGTACCCCGTCACGGCCGTGGAGTTCGCGGTCTCGGGCGCGGAGACCGCCGTCCTGCGGACCGCGCTCGCCACCGAGGCGGCGCGGCTCGGCGTGGACGTGGCCGTCGTGGCGTCCGGCCTCCAGCGGCGCGCGCAGCGGCTCGTCGTCATGGATGTGGACTCGACCCTGATCCAGGACGAGGTCATCGAGCTGTTCGCGGCGCACGCGGGCTGCGAGGCCGAGGTCGCCGAGGTGACCGCCCAGGCGATGCGCGGCGAACTGGACTTCGCGCAGTCGCTGCACGCGCGGGTCGCGCTGCTGGCGGGGCTGGACGAGTCCGTGGTGGACAAGGTGCGCGCGGAGGTCCGGCTCACGCCCGGCGCCCGTACGCTCATCCGCACCCTCAAGCGCCTCGGCTACCAGGTCGGCGTCGTCTCCGGCGGCTTCACCCAGGTCACCGACGACCTCCAGGAGCGGCTGGGGCTGGACTTCGCCTCCGCCAACACCCTGGAGGTGGTGGACGGCAAGCTGACCGGCCGTGTCACCGGGGAGATCGTGGACCGGGCCGGCAAGGCCCGGCTGCTGCGCCGGTTCGCCGCGGAGGCGAAGGTTCCGCTCGATCAGACCGTGGCGGTCGGGGACGGCGCGAACGACCTGGACATGCTCAACGCCGCCGGCCTCGGCGTCGCGTTCAACGCGAAGCCGGTGGTCCGCGAGGCCGCGCACACCGCCGTGAACGTGCCCTTCCTCGACACGGTTCTGTACCTGCTGGGCATCACCCGCGAAGAGGTCGAGGCGGCCGACACCCACGAGTAGGTTCCGCCAAGTTCCGCCCATACCGACGCCAGAGCCCCGGAGCCATCGGCTCCGGGGCTCGGTGCGCTGACGAGCCGACGGGCGGCTACTCGTGCGGGGCCCAGAATTCGACCAGGCGGCCGACGCCGTGCTCGACGCCCTTCCAGGAGCCCTCGAAGGCGATCACCGCGATGGAGGCGGTCGGGAAGCCGGAGCGGTTCATACGGGGCAGCAGGTCGCCCTCGGACTCGCCCGCGAGGGCGTCGGCCAGGGCGTGCATTCCGGGGTTGTGGCCGACGAGCAGCAGGTCGCGCACGTCGTCGGCGGTCTCGTTGAGTACGGCGATCAGTTCGCCGAGGCTGGCCTCGTACAGCCGGTCCTCATAGACGGTCTTCGGGCGCTGCGGCAGCTCGTGGACCGCGAGCTTCCACGTCTCGCGGGTACGGGCCGCGGTCGAGCAGAGGGCCAGGTCGGGGACGATGCCCGCGTCGGCGAGGCGGCGTCCGGCGATCGGAGCGTCCTTGCGGCCGCGCTCCGCGAGCGGACGGTCGTGGTCGTCCACGTCGGGCCAGTCGGCCTTGGCGTGCCGGAGAATGACGATCTTGCGGGATTCCGTGGCTTGGGGGGTCGTACCCCGGGAAGATGCGGCGGCGCTCATACGTCCAGCTTCGCATGAAACCGTCCGTGAGGCGCGGGGTGTTGAAAGCCTTGTTCACCACGGGGGACGGCGCGCCCCCGGCCGCGCCGGCCGTCGCCGGACCGCCCGAGTACGTACGTACGCCGCGTTCCGTCCCGGCGCCCAGCGGCCCGTACGCTGCGGTCCCGCCCGGCGCCCGGCGGCCCGTACGCGCCAGCCCGACCCGCGCCCAGCAGTCCGTACGCTCCGGCCCGAAGCGCCCAGCAGCCCGTACGCTCCCGCCCGGCCCGCGCCCGGCGGCCCGTGCGGTCAGGACGACAGCAGGCCGCCGAGCACGTTCCGGAGCACTTCCAGCGCGTGCGAGGCCGAGTCGGCGCTCACCGAGTCCGCGGCGGCCGGCGAGACCATCAGGACGAACAGGACGACGAAGGCCGCCGCGGGCAGCACCAGGGCCCACCAGGGCAGCCGCGTCTGCGCGGTACGGGGAGCAGTGACGTGCAGGTGCGTGTCGGCGGACACCGGGATCGCCTCCGAGCGGTTCGAACGGGCACCGCCGGTTCGCGGTGTACATCAAACCTAGGGAGCGCGGATCGCCCGTCCCATCCGGTGACCCACCCACTTCCCCCTGACCCAGCACCCCTAAGGGTGGTGGGGCTAACCCCACCCTCGGGGGCGGCGGCGGGGGCCGGCGGGTCGGTCAGAGGGCAATCATCGGGACGGTCAGGGGGCCGCGAGGGAGGCGACGATCCCGATGACGACGGTGATGACGAGCATCACGCCGAGGATGGTCAGCAGGGTCTTCTGGCCGTTTTTGGGGTTCTCATCGAGCACGGGCATGGAGCAAGTCTCGCACCCCGCCCGGCGGTCGCGCCGAGGGGCCCGGCCCTGACGCGGACCTGCCCCGCCCGCCCTTCACCCCGCCCTTCACCCCGCCCGTCGGCCCGCCCTCCGGCCCGTACGCCCCGCCCCTCAGACCTCGTCCTCGATGACGCGGTCGCGGCCCGCCAGTATCCCGGCGAAGACCTGCGGCACCAGGAGGGCCGCCATCAGCGCGATCGGCTGCCCCCAGCCGCCGCTGTGCTGGTAGAGCACGCCGACGAGCAGCGGGCCGGGGATGGCGATCAGGTAGCCGGTGCTCTGGGCGAAGGCGGAGAGGCGGATGACGCCGGCGCTGCTCCGCGCCCGCATCCCGATCATCGTCAGGGCCAGCGGGAAGGCGGAGTTGGCGACGCCGATCAGCAGCGCCCACGCCCAGGCGCCCCCGGCCGGAGCGAGGTAGAGCCCGGCGTAGCCGGTGAGGCCGAAGACGCCGAGGAGCACGACGAGGGGGCTCTGGCTGCGCAGCCGGGAGGCCACCCGCGGCAGTACGAAGGAGAGCGGCACGCTCACCAGCATGACCACGGCCAGCAGCACTCCCGAGGTGGAGGCGGACATCCCCGCGTCGCGGAAGATCTGCGGCATCCAGCCCATGGTGATGTACGCGCCGGTGGCCTGGAGGCCGAAGAAGACGGCCATCGCCCAGGCGGTGGCGGAGCGGGTTATGGGGGCGCGGGACTCGTCCGGCGCGGCGTTCGGCGCGCCGTGGTGCGTACGGCCGGTGCGGGCGTCGGGGTGCGTACGGTCGCGGGCGACGACCGCCCAGGGCACCACTGCGAGTGCGGCGAGCACGGCCCACGCGCCGAGCCCGACGCGCCAACTGCCGCCCAGCGCGTGGGTCATGGGCACGGTCGCGGCGGCGGCCGCCGCGGTGCCCAGGGCCATGGCCATGGAGTAGACGCCCGTCGTCGAGCCGACCCGGTCGGGGAAGTAGCGCTTGACGATCACCGGCATCAGGATGTTGGAGACGGCTATGCCCGCCAGGGCGAGGGCGCTCGCGGCCAGGAAGACCGCCGTGCCGCCGGCGAACGGCCGCAGGATCAGGCCCGCGGCGATGGCGGCCATGCCCGCGCAGACGACCGCGCCGGGGCCCCAGCGGCGCGCGAGCCGGGGCGCGGCGAAGCCGAAGACCGCGAAGCACAGGGCGGGCACCGAGGTGAGGAGTCCGGCGACGGCGCCGCTCATGCCGAGGCCCGTGCGCACCTCCTTGAGGAGGGGGCCGAGGCTGGTGACGGCGGGGCGGAGGTTGAGGGCGGCGAGGACGAGGCCGGCGAGCACCAGCGGGCGCAGCCATCGCGCACCGGCGCCGCGGGGGTCCGGCGCCTCGGGCATCTCGGGCCCCTTGCGCGTCTCGGAAGCCTTGGGCATCTCGGAAAGGTTGGGCATCTCAGGCGCCTCGGGTATCTCGGGCGCCCTCGGTACCCCAGGGGACTCGTGAGTCTCGTGGGCGCGGTCCGCTCCGCCGGGATTGCTCGTCATAACCTCTTCGTCTGCCATTGGCCCATCATAGAATCATGGGATGATTAGCTGTCCAGCTTTCCATGATGAGGTGGATCACCTCCACCGTTCACGTTCAGGAGCCGAGTCTCATGCCACTGACCTCTCCCCGGCGCTCCGCCCTCGTCGACCAGGTGATCGCCGAGCTCCGGACCCAGATCACCTCCGGCGAGTGGCCCGTCGGCTCCCGCATCCCGACCGAGCCCGAACTGGTCGAACAGCTCGGCGTGGCCCGCAACACCGTCCGGGAGGCGGTGCGCGCGCTCGCGCACAACGGCCTGCTGGACATCCGGCAGGGCTCGGGCACGTACGTCGTCGCCACCAGCGAGCTGGCCGGGGTGATGCTCCGCCGGTTCGCGGACTCCGATCCGGAGCAGGTCGCGGAGTTGCGCGGCGCGCTGGAGACGCGGGCCGCCGCGCTGGCCGCCCTGCGGCGCACCGACGCGGACCTGCGGCAGCTGGAGACGCTGCTCGACCGGCGCGAACGGGCGTGGGAGTCGGGGGACGCGGAGCTGTTCGTGGAGGCGGACGCGACCTTGCACGCGGCCGTGGTGGCCGCCGCCCACAACGAGGTCATGAGCGAGGTGTACGCGGACCTCGGCGGGGTGGTGCGCGGCTTCCTGCGCGCGGGCCTCGGCACGGAACTGCGGCCGGAGGCGTGGATGGACCACTCCCGGCTGGTCGCCGCGATCCGCGAAGGCGACAGCGAGAAGGCGGAGACCGAGGCGGCGGCGCACAACTTCGACTGCCGTCCGGCGCGCTGCACCCGCAGCTGACGGCCGCGCGGCCCGCCGGACCGAACGGGCGACGCCCCGGCCCCCGCGCGCTGCGGGTTCCGGGGCGTCGTCGCGTACGTACGGCCGTGAGGACTCAGGCCCCCATCATGTGCACGCCGCCGTCCACGTGGACGATCTCGCCCGTGGTGCGCGGGAAGAAGTCGGAGAGCAGGCCGACGACGCCGCGGCCGGCGGGCTCCGGGTCGGTGAGGTCCCAGCCGATGGGCGCGCGGTGGTTCCAGACGTCCGCGAGCTCCTCGAAGCCGGGGATGGACTTGGCGGCCATCGACTTGATGGGGCCGGCCGAGACCAGGTTGCAGCGGACGTTCTTGGCGCCCAGGTCCCGCGCGAGGTAGCGGTTGGTGGACTCCAGGGCCGCCTTGGCGACGCCCATCCAGTCGTACTTCGGCCAGGCGAACTGCGCGTCGAAGGTGAGGCCGACGACCGAGCCGCCGTGCTCCATGAGCGGCAGGCAGGCCATGGTCAGGGACTTCAGCGAGTACGCCGAGACGTGCACGGCGGTCGAGACGTCCTCCCAGCTCGCCTCCAGGAAGTTGAAGGCGCCCTGCGGGCCGAAGGCGATGGAGTGCACGATGCCGTCCAGGCCCGCGCCGTCGCCCTGGAGCTCGCGGACCTTGTCGGCCAGCCCGTCGAGGTGCTCCTGGTTGGTGACATCCAGCTCGATGACCGGGGCCGGCTTGGGCAGCCGCTTGGCGATGCGCTCGACGAGGGAGAGCCGGCCGAAGCCCGTGAGGATCACCTCGGCGCCCTCGTTCTGGGCGACCTTGGCGGCCTGGAAGGCGATCGAGGACTCCGTGAGGACGCCCGTCACCAGAATGCGCTTGCCTGCGAGGATTCCGCTCATGCTGATCAGTGACCCATGCCCAATCCGCCGTCGACAGGAATGACGGCTCCAGTGATGTATGCGGCCTCGTCCGAGGCGAGGAAGCGGACCGAGGAGGCGACCTCGGCCGGATCGGCGTAGCGGCCCAGCGGGACCTGCCCGACGATGCCCTTGCGCTGCTCGTCGGTGAGTACGCGCGTCATGTCGGTGTCGACGAAGCCGGGGGCGACGACGTTGACGGTGATGTTCCGGGAGCCCAGCTCACGGGCGAGGGAGCGGGCGAAGCCGACGAGCCCGGCCTTGGAGGCGGCGTAGTTCGCCTGCCCGGCGGAGCCCATCAGCCCGACGACTGAGGAGATGAGCACGACGCGGCCCTTGCGGGCGCGCAGCATGGCCTTCGAGGCGCGCTTGACGACCCGGAAGGTGCCGGTGAGGTTGGTCTCGACGACCGACGCGAAGTCGTCCTCGGACATCCGCAGCAGCAGCTGGTCGCGGGTGACGCCGGCGTTCGCCACCAGCACCTCGACCGCGCCCTGCTTCTCCTCGATCTCCTTGTACGCCTGCTCGACCTGCTCGGGGTCCGTGATGTCGCACTTCACGGCCAGGAACCCGGCCGGCGGCTCACCGGAGCGGTAGGTGATGGCGACCTTGTCGCCTGCGTCGGCGAAGGACCGGGCGATGGCGAGGCCGATGCCCCGGTTGCCTCCGGTGACGAGAACCGAGCGGCTCAACGGATCACCCTTTCGTAGGTGGTGCTGGATACACCGAACGTATAGGTCCGCGTCGCCGAAAAGAGAATCGAGCTTCGACAGGGGCGAGTGGCGGTCCCTGTCGGGTCCCTACAGAAGCCGCCGGTGACGTGGACCCGAATAGCCCTGGGTGGGTGGGCGGCGGCGCGGCTGCGGCGAGCCGTGATCATTCCACGGCTCCCGATGCGCCCGGCCGGACGCCGACCATCGCGTAACACGGCGTGCTACGGTCCTTCGTATGGCTACCAGGGAACGCTTCAGCATCAGCATGGACCCGGCCGTCCGTGCGTCGGTGAAGGAGCACGCCGACGCCATGGGGCTCGACGTGTCCTCGTACGTCACCGCTGCCGTACTGCGTCAGATGGCGGACGACGCGGTCGTCGCCCGCCGCTTTGCGGCAACGGATGCCGCGGTCAGCGCCACGGAGGCCCTGCCGGCCCCCGAGGACACCGGTCCGGAGATCGATTTCGACGACGACGAGCTGACGGCGGCCCGGGCCGGGATCGCCGAAGCCCTGGCGGCCGAGGCCCGGAACGCGGCGTGAACTCGGTCTTCGTCTACGACGCGGGGATGCTCATCGCCCTGGACCGCCGGGAGAAGTCCGCCCACCTCCTGCACACGGTCCTGACCGAGGAAGGGCACCCTCCCGTCGTACCGCTCCCCGTCCTGGCACAGGCGTGGCGCCCCGGGCGGTGGACTCCGCTGACCCGCGCGGTGCCGCAGTGCGTCGTCTTCGGCACCCGCACCGCGGCACTCCCCGCGTGCGGCGCCTGCCAGGCAGGCCACACGGAGGACGACGCGAAACGCGCCGGACACCTGCTGGCCACGGCGTCGATCCCCCAGGAGAAGCGGCCCGACGCCGTCGACGCGCTCCTCGTGGTCATCGCCGCCCGACACCCCGCCGCGGTCATCGTCACCTCGGACCCCCACGACATCACGGCGTACCGCGACGCCCTCACCGGCCCCACGGACGACAGCGTCCGTGTACTCGCCACACCGGACATCGCCGGATTCATCGCAGGCAAGCGGGTCCTGCGATAGCCCCGGCCCACTGTCCGCCGCCGACGGCTCGGCGAAGCTTTCAGACGGTACCGGAACTCCGCTGGTCTGACCCTCGATACGGCCGCCGAGGAACTGGGGGCCGACGACCATGCGGGAACAGTTGCGGCGGCTGCTCGACGTTTCCGAAATGCCCAACGTGACCCTGCAGGTCATGCCGTTGGACGCGACCCCTCACCTCGGCAACGCGGGCAGTTTCAGCCTGGTGGGCTTCCCGGGCCCCATGAGTGAATGTCGAACGCTGTGGCGCGAACAGCGCCCGGTGGTCAGCCGCGTCGGCTGAAGACACCGTCCAGCCAGTCGCAGACTTCCTGGGCCAGGCGCGTGGGGTTGTTGGCCTGGCAGTGCGCGTCCGCGCCGGTGGACGCGTCGAGTTCGAGCAGTGTCTTGTCCGCGACGGGGAGGCCGTCGTGCCAGCGGCGGGTCTGGTCGATGAAGCCGGGCCCTTCGCCGCTGCCCGCGATGGACAGGAAGGCGCAGTCGACCCCGGACGGGTCGGCCCGGAAGGTGGCGAAGAGTTCGGCCAGTTCTGCCGCCGTGGTCAGGCCGGAGCGCCACAGGTACATGAGGAAGCCGGCGTGTACCGCGCCACCGGCGGCGGCCATGGCTTCGAGCGCCTCGACGGGAAGCATGCTGCCGCCGTCGTAGAGCGGGGTGCTGGCGACGCAGGCGGCGACGGGGCGTTCGGTCATCACGGCGCGGCTGACCATGTAGCCGCCGGCGCTCATGCCCAGGAGGGCCAGCCGCGCGGGGTCCGTGCCGTAGGCGGCGACGAGGTGGTCGACGACCGCTCCGATGGGCCGTTCCGCCTCGCTCATCAGGTGCAGACCGCGCAGCGGGGTGGTGCCCTGGCCGGGCAGGTCCACCATCACCGCGGTGTAGCCGCGCCGCCACGCGTTCAGTCCGATGAGGTGGAACACGTCCTCCCGGCAGGTGTCGAGGCCGCCGTGCAGCAGCAGCGTCGGGGCCCCGGGGCCGGCGTCCAGGCGCAGTCCGGGGAGCGACGCGGACCCGAAGGGCACTTCCAGGTACGTCAGGGGCAGTTCCATCAGCCTCGTGGCGTCGGCGAACGCGCTCTCGAACTTACCGATGAGGGCCTCGAACACGGCAGCGTCCGCGGCGGCGAACTGCCATGCCTGCCGGTAGGCGTAGTACGCCTTCATCAGGACCTCGCCGGCGCTGCGCCGCCGCCCTCGCGCCTCCCAGTCCGCGGCCAGGGCACGCTGCGCGTCGCCGTAGGCTTCGAATTCCTTCACCCAGCTCTTCGTATCGCCGTCCTCGATCCGGGAGGCGATGGCGTACAGCTCGCCCGCGTCCGGGCCACCGGTCTTGGCGGCGGCCACGGACATCTGGAACACGTAATCCATGTCGCGGTCGTCGAAACGGTAGTGAATCGCGGCGCTGCTGCGCTGAATCGGCTCATTGCTCATGCACGCCACGCTAAAAGCGGTACGAGCGGTGGCGGGAGGACCGAATCCGCGGGCTCGGGGACCGTTCACGCGGTCGTGCCGCGCCGATAGGCATCGGGACCGCAATCGTGCCGCCGGTGGAAAGCGCGGCGGAACGCCCGGTCATCGGAATAGCCGAGCCGGGTCGCGATGGCCCTGACCGGCAGCGGGCTGTTGCGCAGCAGATCGACCGCCCGGCTGTCGCGAGCCGCCTCGACCTCGGCCCGCCAGCTGGTTCCGGCTTCGCGCAGGTGCTGCTGCATCATGCGGGGGCTTACCGCCAGGTGCCGGGCGGCGGTGTCGAGCGTGACCGGGCGGTCGGCGAAACCGTCGGCCAGGAAGGCACGTACCCGGTCGGGCCAGGACTCCGCGGGCAGCCGGCGCCCGTCCGCGTGCCGGCGGAGCATCGCGGCGAGCAGGGGGTCGGCTCCGAGCAGCGGCAGGTCGAGGTCCCGGCGCGTCAGCGTGATCGTGGTCGCCGGGCACCCGAAGTCGACGTCGTCCGCCCCCAGGATCTCGGCGAGCGCGTGGCGCCGTTTCGGGGCCGGGGCCGGCTGCACGAGGCCGATGTGGGCGGGGCGGATCGGGCGGCCGGTGGCGTGCCGGGCCATGGTCAGATGCCAGCTCAGCGCGTACGACTCCGCGTGCGGGAAACGGGGGCCGCCCGGCAGCATCCGTTCGACGACGGCCCCGCCGGCGCCTTCGGCCCACCCGTACGCACCGCCGGTGGCGACTACCGAGATGTACCGGATCGCCGTGTCGAAGGCTGCCTTGAGTGAGTCCGCCGTGAGGAACAGGTAGTCGAACAGGCCCTGCCTGCCGGGCTGGTGATCACGGCCGAAGCGCGCGCCGAACAGGGGGTCGCCCACCGTGTCGGCGGCGCGGTCCAGCAGATCCATGCCGAGCCGGCCCTCCACCCAGCCGGCCGGGTCGGTGAGCCGGTCCGTGTCGAGACCGGTTGCGCGGGCCAGTCGGCGGCTGTCGACTCCCGTTCTGGACAACAGGTCCAGGAGGGCTCGGGGCCCGGCTACCGAAATGGTGCCCAAGCTCGGTGAAAGCGGCCCGCTGCCACGGGGAGAGTCCGTCGGATCACTCACTGTGCCTTTCACCTCATCGCATGATTGGCGTGCCCCTCACCGCTTTGTCGGGCCATCGTGGTCAGGCCTTTGTGCGGCCGCGATTGTCACGAAGGCTTTGCCGCCGCGCATTCTTCCGACGCTACACGCCGTGCGATCGGTCCCGGCGAGAGCTCGGCCACCGCCGCGCGCCAAGGCCGGTAAACGATAAAGGCGCTGGGCAACAGGGCACCCGAGCGGCATGATGCGCAGGAACCACTACCGGAGGATGCCGTGCCTGCTGCTTCGCCACACTCCATCGACATCGACGCGTCGTTTCTCGCGTTGCCGCTGCGACCGCTGGCCGACGCGGCGCTGGCCCGCGCGCGGGCGCTGGGGGCCGATCACGCCGACTTCCGTTTCGAGCGGGTGCGCAGCGCGTCGTGGCGGCTGCGGGACGCCCGGCCGACGGGGGCCTCGGACACCACGGATCTGGGGTACGCGGTGCGCGTGGTGCACGGCGGGACGTGGGGGTTCGCGTCCGGGGTGGATCTGACCATGGACGCGGCGGCGCGCGTGGCCGCGCAGGCCGTGGCGATGGCGAAGCTGTCGGCGCGGGTGATCGCGGCGGCCGGTTCCGACGAGCGGGTGGAGCTGGCGGCGGAGCCGGTGCACGCGGAGCGGACCTGGGTCTCCTCGTACGAGATCGATCCGTTCACCGTGCCGGACGCCGAGAAGACGGACCTGCTGGCCGACTGGAGCGCCCGGCTGCTGCGCGCGGACGGGGTGGCGCACGCGGACGCGGTGCTGATGACCGTTCACGAGAACAAGTTCTATGCCGATACGGCCGGCACCGTGACGACCCAGCAGCGGGTCCGGCTGCACCCGGAGCTCACGGCGGTGGCGGTGGACCCGGCCAGCGGCGAGTTCGACTCGATGCGGACGATCGCGCCGCCGGTGGGGCGCGGCTGGGAGTACCTGACGGACGGGCGTTACGACTGGGACGCGGAGCTGGCGCGCATCCCGGAGCTGCTGGCGGAGAAGATGCGCGCCCCGAGCGTCGAGCCCGGCGCGTACGACCTGGTGGTGGACCCGTCCAATCTGTGGCTGACGATCCACGAGTCGATCGGCCACGCCACCGAGCTGGACCGGGCGCTGGGCTACGAGTCGGCGTACGCGGGGACGTCCTTCGCCACCTTCGACCAGCTGGGCAAGCTCAAGTACGGCTCCGAGATCATGAATGTGACCGGCGACCGCACGGTCGAGCACGGGCTGGCCACCATCGGCTATGACGACGAGGGCGTGGCCGGCCAGTCCTGGGACCTGGTCAAGGACGGCACGCTCGTCGGCTACCAGCTCGACCGGCGGATCGCGAAGCTGACCGGCTTCGAGCGGTCCAACGGGTGCGCGTACGCGGACTCGCCCGGCCATGTGCCCGTACAGCGGATGGCGAACGTCTCGCTGCGGCCCGCGCCGGACGGGCCGTCCACACAGGAGCTGATCTCGGGCGTCGAGCGCGGCATCTATGTGGTGGGCGACCGGTCGTGGTCCATCGATATGCAGCGCTACAACTTCCAGTTCACCGGGCAGCGCTTCTTCCGCATCGAGCACGGGCGGCTCGCCGGGCAGCTGCGCGATGTCGCCTACCAGGCATCGACGCCCGAGTTCTGGGGCTCGATGGCGGCGGTCGGCGGCCCCCAGACGTACGTGCTGGGCGGGGCCTTCAACTGCGGCAAGGCGCAGCCCGGCCAGATCGCGGCGGTCTCGCACGGCTGCCCCTCGGCGCTCTTCGAGGGCGTCAACATCCTCAACACCGCGCGGGAGGCCGGCCGATGAACCGGCGTCGACCGCAAGCCGTACGCCCCGCAGCCCTCGGACAGCAGCACCGTCACCACCCCGCCCAGGAGGCCGGCCGATGAGCCCGCGCAGCAGCAAGCCCCACGAGATCGTCGAACGGACCCTGGAGCTGTCCCGCGCGGACGGCTGCGTCGTCATCGCCGAGGAGCGCTCCACCGCCAACCTCCGCTGGGCCGGCAACGCCCTGACGACCAACGGCGTCACCCGCGGCCGTGGGCTGACCGTCGTCGCGACGGTCGACGGGGCGCAGGGCACCGCCTGCGGCGTCGTCTCGCGCTCCGCCGTCACGACGGAAGAGCTGGAGCCGCTGGTACGGGCCGCCGAGGAGGCCGCGCGGACCGCCGGGCCCGCCGAGGACGCCCGGCCGCTGGTGGCGGGCGTACCGCACTCCCCCGACTTCGCCGACGCGCCCGCCGTCACCTCCCCCGAGGTCTTCGCGGACTTCGCCCCGGCGCTCGGCGAGTCCTTCGCGCGGGCCCGCGCGGCCGGCCGGGCGCTGTACGGGTTCGCCAACCACGAGGTGGTCTCCAGCTACCTCGGCGCCTCCACCGGGCTGCGGCTCCGCCACGACCAGCCCACCGGCACCCTGGAGCTGAACGCGAAGGCCGCCGGGCGGGACGGCGGTCCGGCGCGGTCCGCCTGGGCGGGGCGGGCCACACGGGACTTCAAGGACATCGACCCGGCGGCGCTCGACGCCGACCTCGCCCGGCGGCTCGCCTGGGCCGAGCGGCGGACCGAGCTGCCGGCCGGGCGGTACGAGACGCTGCTGCCGCCGACGGCCGTGGCGGACCTGCTGATCTACCAGCAGTGGCGGGCGGCGAGCGCGCGGGACGCGGCGGAGGGCCGTACGGTCTTCGCCCGGCCCGGCGGCGCCACCCGCGTCGGCGAGCGGCTGTCCGAGCTGCCGCTCACGCTGCGCAGCGACCCGGCGGAGCCGGGCCTGGAGGCCGCGCCGTTCGTGATCGCGCACGCCTCGGAGGACGACTCGTCGGTCTTCGACAACGGGCTGCCGCTGGCCCGCACCGACTGGATCCGCGACGGCGTGCTGAACCGGCTGCAGGCCACCCGCCACAGCGCCGAGCTCACGGGGCAGCCCGTCGCCCCGGCCGTCGACAATCTGATCCTCGACGGCGGCGGCTCCCGTTCGCTGGAGGAGATGATCGCGGGGACGGAGCGCGGGCTGCTGCTGACGAGCCTGTGGTACATCCGCGAGGTCGATCCGGCCACGCTGCTGCTGACCGGGCTGACCCGCGACGGCGTCTATCTGGTGGAGCGCGGCGAGGTCGTCGGCGAGGTGAACAACTTCCGCTTCAACGAGTCGCCCGTGGGGCTGCTCTCCCGCGCCGCCGAGGCGGGCCGCACCGAGCGCACGCTGCCGCGCGAGTGGGGCGACTGGTTCACCCGCGCCGCGATGCCCGCGCTGCGGGTCCCGGACTTCAACATGAGCTCCGTCAGCCAGGGGGTGTGAGCCGCTGTCGGTGGTGTGAGCCGCGGCCTGCACGTACGAGCCGCGGCCCGGCCGTACGAGCCGCAGCCTGGGGGCACGAGCCGCGGCCCGGCCATACGAGCCGCCGAATAGACTGGTCCCGACCATCCCACCCGTACACCGATCATCAGGAACGCCATGACACGCCTCGGCGAATCCGTCGCCCGCGCCAGCGAGCTCCTCGCGCAGGACCTCTCCTCCGACACCACGGTCGAGCGGCTGCTCACCGAGACGGGTTCGCGGCGCTATCTCGACCTGACGGACCTCTCCGCCGCGGAGCAGGCGGAGCTGATCGCCGGGCGGGCCGTGAACGTACTGCCGTCGGCGGAGAAGCTGGCCGCGGAGATCGAGTCCGTACGGGCCGCGGGCCGCGGCCTGAAGGTCAAGCTCGGCATCGACCCCACCGGGGCCGATGTGCATCTGGGCCACACCGTGCCCATGATCGTGCTGAGCCGCTTCCAGCGGATGGGCCATGACGTCACGCTGCTGATCGGCGACATCACGGCCAAGATCGGCGACCCGTCGGGGCGGTCCGCGGAGCGCCCGCCGCTGACCGACGAGGACATCGCCCGGCACCTGTCCACGTACCAGGACCAGGTCCGGCCGTTCTTCGACTTCGACAAGGTCGCGGTGCGGTTCAACAGCGAGTGGCTGGCGGGGATCGCGCTGCCGAAGCTCATCGGCATCCTCGCGCAGGTCCCGGCCTCGCAGCTGCTCCAGCGCGACGACTTCCGCAACCGGCTGGCGGCCGGCTCGGGGCTGACCATGTCGGAGCTGATCTACCCGATCGCGATGGCCATCGACTCCGCGGAGCTCGACTGCGACATCGAGCTGGGCGGCGTCGACCAGCTGCTCAACATGCAGATGGGCCGCAAGGTGATGGAGATCTACGGTCAGCGGCCGCAGATGATCGCCACCATGCCGCTGATCGAGGGCACCGACGGCACCGGCGCGAAGATGAGCAAGTCCAAGGGGAACGCGGTCGCCCTGACCGCCCCCGCCGACGACGTCTTCGGCAAGATCATGTCGATTCCGGACCGGCTGATGGTCCCGTACCTGCGGGCCTGGACCGAGTGGACCGACGCGGAGATCGACGCGGTGGGCGCGCGGCTGGAGGCGCGGACGCTGCACCCGATGGACCTGAAGAAGGTCCTGGCCGGCGAGGTCGTGGCCGCCCTGTACGGGGTGGAGGCGGCGATGGCGGCGCGCGCCGGGTTCACGGCGCAGTTCTCGAAGAAGAGCTTCGTGGACGTCGGCACGCTGCCCGTGGTGGACCTGGCCGAGCACGGCGAGAAGCCCGCGACGGCCGTGCTCGCCGCGGTCCTGGAGTTCCAGCCCAGCGCGTCGGCGGCCCGCCGGGTCGCCAAGCAGAACGGGCTGCGGCTGGTCGTGGAGACCGGGGACGGACAGGAGTCGATCGTGCTGGCCGAGGCGGAGGCCATCCGGCCGCTCGCCGAGGTCGTCGCCGAGGTGCTGGCGAAGGCCGGGCTCGACGCCGAGGGCGGCGTGTACCTGAAGGCCGGACGCAAGCTCGCGCAGCTCCAGGGCGTCCAGGGGGCCTGACGGCGCGGCGCGCCCTACCACGCACCTGCTCGGTCGGCTAGAAGCCGGCTATAAGGCGCGACGCGGCCGGGAAACCACCCGTCAGGTGGTTTCCCGGCCGCTCCCTCATACCTCGCGCCCGCCCGTTCACGTGCGCTGCTTGCCGCCCCGTACCGCGGCCCACAGCCGGTCGCCCACGGCGACGATCACGACCGCGCCCGCGAGTTGCAGCAGGTGTCTCGTCCAGTCGATGCCGCGGGTGTCGTTGACGCCGAGCCCGGTGGCCGCCCAGTTGCCCAGGACGCTGCCGAGGATGCCGAACACAGCCGTCAGCCAGAGCGGGATCTGCTGCTTGCCCGGCAGGATCGCCTTGGCGATCAGACCGAGCACCAAACCGACGATGATGGCCCACAACCAGCTCATGTCGCCTCCTATGCGGCGCGATGTGGCGTGCCAGCCCAGTCTCCGTCCAATACCCGTACGGCGCATGTCGGACCGGGTCGTACGAGGTAGGCATGACAGGGGACGGCGTCGCAGGACGCGCCCCGGTCTCGAACCCCGACGTGGCTCGGCGTAACGTTGGCTACGTCCCGGACGGGGAGAGCCGGCGCTGCGATCAGGTGGTGGAACGTGATGCGGAAGCAGAGCAGTGCCGAGACCTTCCGGATCACCGGCGCCCGGCAAGGGCTGACGGAGGATGTGCGCGGCCGGCAGCGGCGGTACATCATCTCCATGTCGGTGCGGACTCTGGCCGTCATCGCGACCGTCGTGTTGTGGGACGTCGAGCGGTATGTGGCCATCGCGACACTGGTTCTGGGCGCCGCGCTGCCTTATATCGCGGTGGTCATCGCCAACGCGGGCCGGGAGAACGCTCCTTCGCTGCCGGGCACCTTCGTGCCCGCGCCGACCCGACCGATGCTGGCGGCGGGTGCGCCGGAGCCCGGCGCGGAACCGGTCCCGGAAGCCAAGGCCGGTGAGCGGAGCGAGGGTTCGGCCGCCCAGGGCTGACCTTCAGCGCGGCACAAAGCTCAAGAAAAGCTCAGATCAATCATGTGGTTCCGGTGCACCGCCCCGGCTCGCCCGTGACATACTTCGTATGCGCTCCGCATCCCCCGTCGGAGCGACGGACCGACGCCGGGCGGCTCCCCCCGTGGCTGCCCGGCGTCGCCATGTGCACACTGGTTGCCGTGAACGACGAACCACGGAACGACGAAGCCCCGAACACCGCGTCACCGCACGCCGAAGCGCCGATCTGCTCGGCCAAGGGGTGCCGTGCCGCCGCCGTGTGGGTGCTGGCGTGGAACAACCCGAAGATCCACACCCCCGAGCGCCGCAAGACGTGGCTCGCGTGCGATGAACACCGCGAGCACCTCTCCCAGTTCCTCGGCGTCCGGTCGATGCTCAAGGACGTGGTGACGCTCGCCGACTGGGAGGCGGGGGCCGGCCGCGGCTGACACCAGCCGCTGCCGACCGGCGCCGGCCGCCGAGAGCCGGCACCGGCCGCCGTCGACCGACATCGGGCGCCGAGAGCCGACACCAGCCGCCCGTCGACCGGCATCAGCCGCCGATGGCCGACATCGGGCGCTGAGGCTGGAGGAAGGACGGGTCGTCCAGCCCGGAACCGGCCTTCTTCCCCCACATCGCGAGCTTCCAGCGGCGGGCGATCTCCTCGTCGGGCTCGCCGGAGCGCAGCGCGCCGCGCAGGTCCGACTCCTCCTGGGCGAACAGGCACGTACGGATCTGGCCGTCGGCCGTGAGCCGGGTGCGGTCGCAGGCGGCGCAGAACGGGCGGGTGACGGACGCGATGACGCCCACGCGGGCCGGGCCGCCGTCGACGACCCACCGCTCGGCGGGCGCGGAGCCGCGCGCGTCGTCGCCCTCGGGGGTGAGGTCGAAGCGGGTGCGCAGCGACGCGAGGATGTCCCCGGCGGTGATCATGCCGTCGCGCTTCCAGCCGTGCTGCGCGTCGAGGGGCATCTGCTCGATGAAGCGGAGTTCGTAGTCGTTCTCGACGGCCCAGGCGAGCAGGTCGGGGGCCTCGTCGTCGTTGAGGCCGGGCATCAGCACGGAGTTGACCTTGACGGGGGTGAGCCCCGCGTCACGGGCGGCCGCGAGGCCGTCCAGCACGTCGCCGTGGCGCTTGCGCCGCGTCATGGTCTGGAAGACGTCGGGCCGCAACGTGTCCAGGGAGACGTTGACGCGGTCCAGGCCGGCGTCGGCGAGGGCCCGCGCGGTGCGCTGGAGGCCGATGCCGTTGGTGGTCAGCGACATCTTGGGGCGCGGTTCGAGGGCGGCGACGCGGTCGACGATGGAGACGAGGCCGGGACGCAGCAGCGGTTCGCCGCCCGTGAAGCGGACGTCCGTGATGCCCAGCTCCGTGACGGCTATGCGGATCAGGCGGACGATCTCGTCATCGGTGAGCAGATCGGGCTTGGCGAGCCACTGCAGTCCCTCTTCCGGCATGCAGTACGTACAGCGCAGGTTGCAGCGGTCGGTCAGGGAGACGCGGAGGTCGGTGGCGACGCGACCAAAGGTGTCGATGAGCATGGTGGCGGCCCCTCCTGCGGAAATGAACCATGGATACAGCCAATAATCCGCAGCGTACGCGATGGGTCGGACACTCAGCACTCGCCCGAAATGAACGGGCGTGAGCGCTTGGTGACCCTGCGCGACGAGGGGCCGCCGCCGGCCGTGCGGCCGGGTGGTGATCGTTGCCCAGCGGTACGGGCGGCGTACGGGCTAGTGGGCGCCGTAACCGGTGAGCGAGCGGACCTCCAGTTCGGCGTATTTGCGGGCGTCCGGCCGCTCCTTGGAGAGCAGCGAGCCGAGCCAGCCGAGCAGGAAGCCCAGCGGGATGGAGACCAGGCCGGGGTTGGCGAGCGGGAAGTAGTCGAAGGCCATGCCGGGGAAGAGCGCCTTGTCGTTGCCGGAGAGCACCGGCGAGAAGATCACCAGCGCGACCGAGGAGGCGAGCCCGCCGTAGATCGACCAGACCGCGCCCTGGGTGGTGAAGCGCTTCCAGAAGAGGCTGTAGAGGATGGTCGGCAGATTGGCGGAGGCGGCGACCGCGAAGGCGAGGGCCACCAGCGCCGCGGCGTTGAGCCGGTGGGCGAAGATGCCGAGCACGATGGAGATCGCGCCGATGACGACGGCCGCGAACTTGGCGGTGAGGACCTCCTCGCGCTCGCTGGTGCGGCCCTTGCGGATGACGTTGGCCCACAGGTCGTGCGCGAAGGACGCGGACGAGGCGAGGGTCAGGCCCGCGACCACGGCGAGGATGGTGGCGAAGGCGACCGCGGAGATGACGGCGAGCAGGATCGCGCCGCCGGTCGAGTCGGCGCCGCCGCCGACCTCCTGGGCGAGCAGCGGGGCCGCGGTGTTGCCCGCCTCGTTGGAGGCGATGATCGCCTTGGAGCCGACGAGGGCCGCGGCGCCGAAGCCGAGCGCGATGGTCATCAGGTAGAACGCGCCGATGATGCCGATGGCCCAGTTGACGGACTTACGGGCGGCCTTGGCGGTGGGCACCGTGTAGAAGCGGATGAGGATGTGGGGCAGTCCGGCCGTGCCGAGGACGAGTGCGATGCCGAGCGAGATGAAGTTGAGTTTGGACGTGCCGTCCTTGCCGTACTGGAGGCCGGGTTCGAGGAACGCCTTGCCCTTGCCGCTCTCCTTCGCCGCCTCGCCGAGCAGCGTGGAGACGTTCCAGCCGAACTTGTTGAGCACCAGGATCGTGACCAGCAGGGTGCCCGCGATGAGCATGACCGCCTTGACGATCTGCACCCAGGTGGTGCCCTTCATGCCGCCGATGGTCACGTACAGCACCATGACGATGCCGACGAGGGCGATGATCCAGCGTCGCGCCCCCTCGCCCGTCGCGCCGAGCAGCAGCGCGACCAGGGCGCCCGCGCCGACCATCTGGGCCAGCAGGTAGAAGATCGAGACGACGATGGTGGAGGTGCCGGCGGCGGTGCGTACGGGCCGCTGCTTGAGGCGGTACGCGAGCACGTCGGCCATGGTGAACCGGCCGGAGTTGCGCAGCGGTTCGGCCACCAGCAGGAGCGCGACGAGCCAGGCGACGAGGAAGCCGATGGAGTAGAGGAACCCGTCGTAGCCGAAGAGCGCGATGGCGCCGGCGATGCCGAGGAACGAGGCGGCGGACATGTAGTCGCCGGAGATGGCCAGGCCGTTCTGGAAGCCGGTGAAGGAGCGGCCGCCGGCGTAGAAGTCGGTGGCGTCCTTGGTCTGCCGGCCGGCCCACACCGTGATGCCCAGGGTGATGGCGACGAAGACGGAGAAGAGCGTGATGATCAGGGTGCGGTGCTCGCTGGCGGCCGCGGCGGCGAGCTGCTGGCTGGTGGTCACGCGTCGCCCTCCAGGCGCTCTTTGATGGCTTCGGCCTTCGGGTCGATGCGGGCGGCCGCGTGCCGGGAGTACCACCACGCGATGAGGAACGTGGTCAGGAACTGGGCCAGTCCGAAGACGAAGGCGATGTTGACGTTCCCGACGACCTTGGTGCCCATGAAGCCGCCCGCGTAGTTGGACAGCAGCACGTACAGCAGGTACCAGGCGATGAACGCGACGGTGAGCGGGAAGGCGAACGAGCGGTGGGAGCGCCGCAGTTCGGCGAATTCTTCACTGGACTGGACGTCCATGAAACGATCCGGCCCGCCCTGCCCTTCGGCGGTGTGTGGTGCGGAGTCCACGGTCTCTCTCCTGACAAGCGGCAGCGGTGCGTGAGCCATGACATGTGATCCGGATCACGCATCGTAGAGGGGCGCGACGCCATTCGACAGGGGGTTGTGGTTGAAGTCGACAAGAACCACCTACGGGGGCGACACCGCCCGCACGCGGCTTCGTTGTCCAGATGTGAACAATCCCCAGCCCCCGCCCCCGCCCGGACGCCCCGGTTCCGGCCCGAAGCGGCGCCCGTACGGGATGGTCGGCCTGGCGGCCCCGGTCAGGGCTGTACGGTCGGCGCGGCGGGCCTCGCCGGCGGCGGACGGCCGCTGGTACGGGCCCCGGCCGCCGCTGCCGCCGCTGAGCATCGACACGCTGCGGGGTCCGGCGCCGCCGCCTTGAGGAGGCGTCAGGAGCCCTGAGAGGTCCGGCACCACCGCCTTGAAGGGGCGTCAGGAGCCCTGAGGGCGCGGACGTCGCAAGAGGTTGCGGGGCGGACCTCGCAAGAGGCCCGATCGAGGCCCGTACCGGACTTTCTTGGGGAAATCATTGCTCGACGGCCATGATCGGCGCTAGCTTCACTCGTCATGTACCCGTCCGTGCGCGGCATGTGCGCGTGCGGTACCCGGATGATGTGGAGAACCCATGGCTCATCTGCGATCCAGACGCCGGCGCGCCCTGCTGGCGGTGCCGGCCGGACTGGCGCTCGTCGCCTCCGTCGGCCTGCTGCCCGGCGCGGCCTCGGCCGCCCCGCAGGACGCGCTCCCGGCCAAGGCGCCCGTAGCCGCCGACGGGCCCCTGCTGTCGTACGTGGTCAACACCACCGCCGACCACGCCACGGTGGCGAAGGTGAAGAAGGCGATCGGCCGGGCCGGCGGCAGCGTCGTGACCGCCTACCAGCAGATCGGCGTGATCGTCGCCCATTCGAAGAACCCCGACTTCGCGAAGACCGTCCGTACGGTGCCGGGCGTGCAGAGCGCCGGCGCCACCCGGACCGCGCCGATCACGTCCGCGGCCACCACGGACGTCGGCAAGCCCGAGAAGATCAAGGTCCCGAAGGCCACCGCGCGGAGCGAGGCGCGTTCGCTGGCCACGGGCAAGGAGCCCCTGGAGGGGCTCCAGTGGGACATCGCCGCCATCAAGGCCGACAAGGCCGCCGAGGTCAATCCGGGGTCCCGGAAGGTGACGGTCGCCGTCATCGACACCGGCGTGGACGACACCCACCCCGACCTCAAGGCGAACTTCTCGCGGAGCCAGTCGGCGAGCTGCGTCACCGGCAAGGCCGACACCAGCCCGGGCTCCTGGCGGCCGTTCAACCCGGACGAGGACTACCACGGCACCCACGTGGCCGGCGAGATCGCCGCCCCGCGCAACGGCGTCGGCGTCACCGGCGTCGCGCCCAACGTGAAGGTCTCCTCCATCAAGGTCAGCCAGGCCGAGGGCAGCTTCTTCTACGCCGAGAGCGTGGTGTGCGCGTTCGTCTTCGCCGCCGAACACCACGTGCAGGTGACGAACAACAGCTATTACGTCGACCCGTGGATGTTCAACTGCGCGGACGACCCCGACCAGAAGGCCATAGCCGACGCCGTCGGCCGGGCCGCGAAGTTCGCCACCCGCAAGGGCGCGGTCAACGTCGCCTCCGCCGGCAACTCCAACTTCGACCTGGCGGCCAAGAAGATCAACGACGCCTCCAGCCCCAATGACAGCACCCCGGCGTCCCGCGACATAGACCCGTCGAAGTGCCTGGACGTGCCCGCCCAGGTGCCGGGCGTCGTCACGGTCGCCGCGACCGGCGTCAAGTCCCTGAAGTCGTACTACTCCAACTACGGCCTCAACCAGATCGACGTCGCGGCCCCCGGCGGCGACGTCCGGCAGGTGCCGGAGCTGCCCGCCAAGGACGGCCGCATCCTGTCCACCCTGCCCGGCGGCGACTACGGCTACCTCCAGGGCACCTCGATGGCGGGCCCGCATGTCGCGGGCGTGGCGGCGCTCCTCAAGAGCGCGCACCCGGACGCGAGCCCGCAGGAGATCCAGTGGCTGCTCAAGGCCCAGGCGGACAACCCCGGTTGCCCGACCGCGCCGGCCGACGCGGCCTGCACCGGCACCAAGCACGTCAACAGCTTCTACGGCTTCGGCATCGTCAACGCCCTGAAGGCGGTCCAGGACTGACCTCCGCCGTGTGAGTGAGCGAGTCGTGGGGCCGGGCGGTACGCGCCCGGCCCCACGTACGTGTCGGGGCGGGCCCCTGGGACTCGGCCGCCGCCCGCAGCAGTCCGTCCGTGAGGAGGTACTGCGCCGCCAGGTAGGTGACCATGATGCAGAGCTGGGGCGCGGGCGGCTGCGGCCAGTCGGCGAGGCCGCTCGCGATGAGCGTGTCCGACAGCAGGAACAGCAGCCCGCCCGCCGCCGTCCGCGCCCCGACGCGCGTCGCGCCGAGCGCCATGGCGGTCAGCAGCAGCGCGTACCCGGCCACCGGGAGGCGCAGCCCGGCTTCGAGGCCGGGCCACAGGAGGGCGACGGTGCCGAGCCAGGCGATGCCGTAGGCGGCCGCGAGTACGGACGTACGCGGGCGGCCGATCGCTGTCGCGTGCCGGGCGAAAAGGACGAGGTAGCAGACGTGCCCGGCGGCGAAGGACCCCATGCCGGCGAGGAAGGCGGCCTGGTCGTCGAGTTGCAGCAGCGTGTCGCCGCCGCAGCCGAACAGCAGCGCGGCGAGCAGCGGCCGGGGCGCGCCGCGGGCGGCGGCGTGCAGGGCGAGGGCGGGCATCAGGGCGGGTTTGGTGAGGTGGTGCACGCCGTCGAGGTGCGCGGCGAGGGCGATGAGGTGGGCG
Organism: Streptomyces sp. NPDC050617; assembly: GCF_040654795.1. Classification (NCBI taxonomy): domain Bacteria; kingdom Bacillati; phylum Actinomycetota; class Actinomycetes; order Kitasatosporales; family Streptomycetaceae; genus Streptomyces; species Streptomyces sp. NPDC050617. Next base: position 41,263 of record NZ_JBFAIS010000028.1, read on the forward strand.
GCGCCGAGGGCGGCGAAGAGGGCGCCGGTGGCGCGTACGGCCAGGGCCCGCTGCCGGTGGTTCATGCGACGCGTTCGGGGGCGGTGGCGGAGGCGGGCGCGGTGCGGGCCGGGGTCGCGTCCCCGGCCGCCGTCCGTACGGGCTGCCACCCCGGCCCCCGGAAGATCCGCCCGGCCCGTTCGCGCCAGCTGGTGGCCGCCCGTACGTCGCGCGCGATGGCGACGTACTCATGGGTGGCGACGCGCAGCGGGTTGAACGTGCGGATGTTCTTGGTGAGCCCGTAGACCGGCCGCTCCGTCTCCGGCACGAAGGAGCCGAACATCCGGTCCCAGATGATCAGGATGCCGCCGAAGTTGCGGTCGAGGTAGCCGCCTTGCGAGGCGTGGTGCACCCGGTGGTGGGACGGCGTGTTCAGCACGTACTCGAACGGCCGCGGCAGCCTGCCGACCCGCTCCGTATGCACCCAGAACTGGTAGACGAGATTGGCCGACGAGCAGAACGCGACCGCCGCCGGGTGCACGCCCACCGCGATCATCGGCACGTAGAACGGCCACACGGTCAGCGTCGTCCACGGCTGCCGCAGCGCGGTCGTCAGGTTGAACTTCTCACTGGAGTGGTGGACCACATGGCAGGCCCACAAGACGCGGATGACGTGGTGGCCCCGGTGCGACCAGTAGTAGAAGAAGTCCTGCGCGAGCAGCATCAGCGGCAGCGTCCACCACAGGACGGGGACGCGCAGCGGCGTGAGTTCGTAGACCGCGGTGTAGACCGCCACGATCGGGATCTTCCAGAGCGCGTCGAAGACGAGGCTGCCCACGCCCATCCCGATACTCGTGGCGGCGTCCTTGGCCTCATACCCCGCGGCCCCGCTCTCCTCGGCGGGGTGCCATCGGTAGCTCGCCATCTCAAGGACGGTGAGCAGGACGAAGGCGGGTATGGACCACATCACGACATCGGGGAGATGGGGCATGGCGGCACCATAGGCGGGCGGGAGGGGGTGCCGCTAGGGGTTGTTACCGATCGGTATGAGATGGGGTTACCGGGGGTTCGGCCAGTAGGGGCGGGGGCGCGGGCGGATACTGGCTCCGACGTTGCTCCGACGTTGCGACACGGGAGGTAGCGGCGGATGCAGGGGGCGGAAGCGGTCGTTCTACGGCTGGCGACCACGGTCGTGAGCGCGCTCGCCAAGTCGCTGATCGCCAAGAACCCGGGGGCGGGGCTCGTACGCAGGCCCGGCCGCCCGGCGCGGGCGGGGCGGCGGCCCGAGCGGCTGGGCGAGGAGGAGACGGCGCGGCTGGTGGGGGTGTTGGCGCGGCGGCTGGCGGGAACGGGGGCCGGGGCGGGGCCGTCGCTGCCGGAGCATGAGCAGCGGGCAGCGGTCGATGCGGTGTGCGATGTCTTCAGCGGGCCGGACGTCATCGATCAGGAGACACTGTTCGCGGCGGACCTCGATCCGGCGCGGCTGCGGGCGGCGCTCTTGGAGCGCTCCCCTGGGCTGCCGGAACGGGCGGGGCTCGGCGAGGAAGGGACAGCGCTGTTCGGGGAGTTGCTGGATGCCGCTTGCTCGCACCTTGTGGAGTACGTGACGACGCTGCGGTCCTTCCCGGCGCGTACGAGTGTCGAGTTGGTGCGGCGGTCAGGCGAGGCGGGACGGGCGGTGGAGGCCGTGCGGGAGAGGCTGGGGCCCACGCCCGAGGCGCGGGCCCTTGAGTTCGAGGAGCGCTACGGGCGGTACGTCGAGGCGACGCACGGCAGGTTGCAGCTCTTCGGGCTGACGCTGGGGTGCAACGGGGCGCGGGAATGGCCGTTGAGCACCGCGTACATCACGTTGAGTATGAGCAGCGAGGCCGAGCACTACAGCTTGGAGCCGACGGCCCAACCCATGACTGTCTCGGTCTCGGCCGAACAGGCCCTGGCGGGCAGCGACCGGATGCTGCTGCGCGGCCCGGCGGGCTCGGGCAAGAGCACGCTCATGCAATGGCTCGCCACCAATGCGGCGCGCCGCAGCTTCGGGCAGACGCTGGGCGACTGGAACGGCCACGTGCCGTTCGTGCTGCGACTGCGGTCCTTCGCGACGCGCGAGTCGCTGCCGCTGCCGGGTGAGTTCCTGGCCGCCACGGGCAATCCGCTGGCGGGGGCCGCGCCGGCGGGGTGGGTGGAGGAACTGCTCACCGAGGGGCGGGCGCTGGTCCTGGTGGACGGCGTGGACGAGGTCCCGTCGGCGCTGCGGCAGCGCACGAGGGAATGGCTGCGGTCGCTCTTGTCCGCCTTCCCTCATGCCCGGTACATCGTCACCACGCGCCCTTCCGCCGTCCCGGAGGACTGGTTGCAGGGGCAGGGATTTACAGCGCACTCCTTGCTGCCGATGGGGCGCGAGGACATTCGGCAGTTCATCGCGCATTGGCATGGGGCGGCTCGCGAGGAGTGTGCCGATCCTCGGCAACAGCAACTCTTGGACGGTTACGAGCGCTCACTCCAGCAAGCCGTCACCTCCCGCCGCGAACTGGGCCAGCTCGCCACGAACCCCTTGATGTGCGCCCTGCTCTGCGCCCTCAACCGCGACCGCCGCATGCACCTGCCGCGCGCCCGCAAGGAGCTGTACGACGCCTCGCTGGACATGCTGCTCGTACGGCGGGATACGGAGCGCGAGATCGCCGGGGTGGAGGGCGTCGACCTGACGCGGGACGAGCAGATGGTGCTGCTCCAGCGCCTGGCGTATTGGCTGATCCGCAATGGTCAGGCCGAAGCTACGTGCGCGGAGGCCATCGAGATGATCGACGGATGGATGACCGCAATGCCGCACGTACGCGCGCAAGGCGACGCGCAAGCGGTCTTCAACCATCTGCTCAACCGCAGCGGTCTGCTTCTTGAACCGATCCCCGGTTCGGTGAACTTCGTCCATCGGACGTTTCAGGACTACTTGGGGTCTAAGGAGGCGGTCGAGACGCGCGACTTCGGGCTGCTGGTCCGCAACGCGCATGACGACCAGTGGGATGACGTTGTACGGATGGCAGTGGGGCACGCGCGCGTGGAGGAACGGAAGCGGCTGCTACGGCAGTTACTGCGACGCGCGGAGCGGGGGAAGGGGCATCGACAAAGGCTCGTGCTGCTGGCTGCGGCTTGTCTGGAGCATGCTCCAGAATTAGATCCGGCGCTTCGGGCGGATGTGGAGAGGCGAACAGCCGAGTTGCTGCCACCACGCACGCTGAACGATGCAGAGGAGCTGGCGAAGGTCGGCGCGTTAGTCCTGGAGTTGCTACCAGGGCCGGACGGGCTCGACGAAGATGCTGCGGCAGCGGTGGTGCGAACTGCGGGGTTGATCAAGGGGGATGCCGCCTTCGCCCTGATTTCTCGCTTCAAAGATGACGCACGTTCACCGGTCGCAAACCAGATGTCGCAGGCATGGGGTTCTTTCGAGGCAGAACCGTATGCTCAGGAAATCCTGGCTTTCCACTCGTGGGAAAAATCCTATCTGCGAGTGGAGAGCGAAGAGCAGCTCGCCGCCTCACGTCACATACCGCAGATACACTGCGCGCTTGTGGCAGGTCCACACGCCGACCTGAGGCCGTTGCTCCTAACCAACGGCCTTCAAAGGCTCACTATTCTCGATAACCACACCCTCAGCGACCTATCCGCACTCTCTACCAACCTCCACCTGCAAGAGGTCGCACTCAACCGTTGCCCAGAATTAAGCGATCTGAGCCCGCTCGCCGGTCCGGGGCTAGCTTCTCTCCACCTTTCCGACGTTCACCCTGGCGCCTCCTCGGAGCCACTGCGGGACATGCCTAATCTCCGGTCTCTATCGATCGATCACCCCTTGTTCTTCGACCGCTTAGAGGAATTGCCAGTCGGCCCTCAACTCACAGAGCTCCGACTCCATCCACAAACACGCCATCTGAGCCTGGAGGGCATTGAACGCTGGCCGCACCTCACCCTGCTCGGGCTCACTGGTTCGATGCATTTGCAGCAACTGTCCAGGACTACCTCCCTTACCGAGTTATCGGATCTGCACCTGAGAGAACTGAGTGCACTCGACCTGACCCTGGTAGAAAAATTCCCGCAGCTAAAACGGCTCAGCCTATGGCAATGCAACATACCCAACGGACTCGCCCCGTTGCGCGAACTGCCAAACCTAAGATCACTCTGGCTATCGCGTTGCGCGCTTTCCGGAACCCCGATCGACCTGAGCCCAGTGGCCGACTTGGAGAAGCTCACCATTTGCCTCACCGACGAGACCCGCGTAACCGGCGAAGAGCAAATTGCACCCGAACGAATCACTCTGCTGTTTCTCCTCACCAAACCCGCAAAGAAGCCCCCTTCGCGAATACCGGACTAGTAGCCCCCTCCGGCACCTCCCCCAATGGCTCCCCAACCTCCGCGACCGTAGGCCCCACCCTCCCCGCGATCGCACCCAAAACCTCCAAATCAAACCCGTAAACCCGCGCCGCGTTCCCCCCGACCATCGCCGCGACCTCTCCCCGCTCCACCCCCGCGAAAGCCGCCCGCAGCCCCTCCCGCGTGTACGGATACGTGCCCTCGTCATGCGGGTAATCGCTTCCCCACATGATCTTCTCCAGGCCGATCCGGTCGCGCAGCGGCACCTCATGAGGCCGCATGAAGCTCGCGCCGACGAAGCAGTGGTCGCGCCACACCTCGCTCGGACGCGCACCCATCAATTCCCCCAGCCCTGCCCCGAACTTGGCCTCCGCCGTAGCCGCAGCCGCGCGCGTAGACGCGGCGACCAGCCGCCCGTGGTAGTAGTCCAGCATTTCCAGCACACCCGGAATCCAGCCCGAGCCCTGTTCCGTAAGGACCAATCGCAACCCCGGGTGGCGGTGGAAAGCTCCGCCGAATATCAGATGCCACAAGGCCCGATGCGAGAACCACGTCGTCTCGACCATGAAGACGGCACGGGCCGAAGGTTCGTCGCCCAGGGGCGGGGAGGCGGAGCCCGCGTGGTGGTTGACCGGGACGTCGAGTTCCGCGCAGACCGCCCACAGGGGGTCGTACGTCCGGGAGTGGAGTTCCGGGAGGCCCGAACCCGGTGGGGTGCCCGGCAGCAGGATGCCGCCCGTCAGGCCCGAAGACTTGGCCCAGCGGACTTCTCGTACGGCCTCCTCGACATCGTTCAGCAGGATCTGCGCCACTCCCGCGCGGCGGCCGGGGGCCGCAGCGCAGAAGTCGGCGAGCCAGCGGTTGTGGGCGCGCAGGCCCGCCCAGCGCTGGGCGAATTCATCCACCGTCGGCGCGGGGGCCATCAAGGACGCGCTGGGGAAGAACGGCGGAATGGTGTTGGGGAAGACGACTTCCGCGACGATGCCGTCCGCCTCCAGTTCGGCCAGGCGGCGGTCGGAGTTCCAATTGCGGTCGGCGGAGTCGGCGAGGAGGTCCTCGTACGGGTTGACGTACGTGGCCGCCCAGGCGTCGAACGCCTCGTGGTGCGCGCGCTCCAGGTACGGGCGGTAGTCGAGGAGATCCGCGCCGGCGTGGCAGTCGGCGGAGATGACCGTATAGCGATCGGCGGGGCCGTGCTCAGTCATCGCCCACCCCGATGTACGGGAAGTCGAACCCGGTCAGCCAGTGCCGGCCGGTCTCACGCGACCGCCGCCAGGACGCCTCGACGGGCGCCTGGTTCGCGCTCTGGCCGAGGTCGGCCGGGACGGGGCCGATGCGCCGGGCGAGTTCGGTCAGGGCCGGGACGTCGAAGCCGAAGACCTCGGCCGCCGACTGGCCGAGCATCCGGCGGGTCTCCCCGACCGGGATGTCGTGGAACGTGCCGCGCAGCCACTCCCGCGTCCGCGGCCAGGTGCCCTCGGGGTGCGGGAAGTCGCTGCCCCACAGGATGTTGTCGACGCCGATCTCGTAGCGCTGGGCGAGTTCACGCCGCTTGGTGTTGGTGGCGCAGATGAAGATGTTGCGGTCGAGGTACTCGTGCGGCGGACGCTTGAGTTCGGCGAACGGCGAGAGTTTCTTGCCGCCGTGCGAGCCGAGGTAGAGGCGGTCCATGAACCACAGCAGGTTGGGCAGCCACCAGCAGCCCGACTCCGCGATGCCGAAGCGCAGGCCGGGGTGGCGCTCGAAGACGCCGGACCAGAGCATGAACCACAGCGGCCGGGCGGGCCACCAGGTCACCTCGGAAACGTAGATGCCCAGGTGGTCGCCGTACTCGTGGCGCGGCGCGGCCCCCGAGTGGGTGATCACCGGCATCCGGGCCTCGGCGGCGGCCGCCCACACCGGGTCGTAGCGGCGGTCGTGGTACGGGGCCTTGTCCACCCACATGGCGGGGATCATCAGCGCGCCGAGCCCGGTCTCCTTGGCGCGGTGGATCTCGGCGACCACGCGGTCCACGTCGCCGGTGATGGGCAGCAGGGCGACGCCGCAGTGCCTCTTCGGGTCGTGCGCGCAGAAGTCGGCGAGCCAGCGGTTGTGGGCCTGGGCGCCCGCCATGCCGAGGTCCGGGTCCTGGTCGCCGGAGAGGCCGAGGCCGACGCCGAAGGGGGCGGCGGTGCGGCTGTCGACGGCGTCGGCGTCCGGGAAGACGACTTCGCCCGCCACGCCGTCGCCGTCGAGTTCCTTCGCCCGCTGCGCGGCGTCCCAGCCGCCGCGCAGGCCCTCCTCGTGTTCCTCGAACCACTTGGCGGCGAAGGTCTCGTTGCGGATGCCGAGGCGGGTCATCTCCTGGCGGCGGCTCTCGCGCTGCCCGAGGAATTCGTCGAAGTCCCGGTGGAACCTCGCGTCCAGATACGGCCGGTACTCCTCGGTGGGCAGTCCGGCGTGCGAGTCGGAGGAGATGATCAAGTACGGGTCCGTCATGTCCGTCATCACTTGCTCCTCGGTCGGATGGAATCAGATGGACTCAGATGAACTCAGTGGATTCAGGTGGATTCAGGTGATCTGCGGGGCTACGGGCGCCGGGCCGGCCGCACCGGCTCAGACGCTTCCCTCCGGCGGCCCGTCCACGATCTGCCGCACGTCGTCGTAGCGCTGGTGCACGTACGGCAACAGGGCCCGCGCGCTGACCCGTTCCACGACCCGGCCCTTCTGGTCCGTGGTCTTCTCGCCGATGGTGATCTCCACGAGGCGGCGCACCGGCAGGTCGGCGACCGGGTCGTACGCGGACTCGCGCAGCAGCACGTCGCCGCTCATCGCCTCCAGCTTGCGTACTTTCTCGGTGCGCGTGCAGTGCACGAGCACCGGGTCGGCGTCGAAGCCGACGCCGTCCACGCCGGGCAGGAACTTGAAGTAGAAGTCCAGCTTCTCGGCGGTCGGCGGCAGCGGCAGCGCGCCGCCGACCGCGCCCCGCACCTCGACGAAGGCGATGCCGTGCCGCGCCAGGTACGCCCGTACGACGCCGCCGTCCCGTTCGATCACCACCTCGCCGAGCTTCTTCGGCTCGCCGAAGACCTCGCGCCCGCCGATCAGCGCCCGTTCGTGGGTCATCGGCATGACCAGCGGGTACCAGCCGTCGTGCCCGGCGTGGTGCGCCGCGACCGCCACCGAGCCCGCGCCCAGGGGGTAGCCGGGCAGGTCGACCTTGCTGATCGCGGCCCGTACGAGCGGGCGGCCGGTCGGTTTGAGGGGCGGCGGCAGGACCGCCGCCACCGCGTCCGGGTCGCTCTCCCAGAGCGCGACCACGCCTGTGGACCAGATGTCGGGGAGCCGCGTGTTCCGCTCCCGCTCCGCCTCGACCTCGGCCGCCTCGCGCGCGCCGTACCGTACGCGTGCCATGTGCTACCGCCCTTCGACAGCATCCCCAGCGTTCCGGACCTGTTGCGTGTAACACAGTTACAGGCGCGAGCGCGAAGGGTAAAGAGCGCCGTACACAGCGGAGTTGGGGGCGACATGCCGAAACCGGCGCTGACCCGCGAGGACGTGCTCGACGCCGCCGCGCGACTCGTCGAGCGGCACGGCCCGCAGGCCCTGTCGATGCGCAGACTGGCCGCCGAGCTCGATACCGCCGTCACCTCGATCTACTGGCACGTGGGCAATCGCGAGTCGCTGCTCGACGCGCTCGTCGAGGCCACCGTGGGCCGCCTCGGGACCGTACGGCCCACCGGGCGCACCCCCCGGCAGCGCATCGTCTCCGTCGCCCGCGCGCTCCGGCGCGATCTGCTGGAGCATCCGCAGCTGATCGCGGTGGTCCATGAACGCGGCCTGACGGAGCGGATGTTCGTCCCCGCGCAGCGGGCGCTGATCCGCGAGGTGCACGCGGCCGGGCTGCGCGGGGCGCGCGCCGCGGCGGCCGTGCGGGCCGTGCAGTTCCAGGTGGTCGGGTACGTCCTCGTGGAGCGCAACCGCGAACGCGCGCCCGCCCGGGGCCCGAGCGGCGTGGCCCGGTGGGACGCGTCCGCCGCCGACCGCGATCCGCCGCTCGCGCGCGCCCTCGCCCGTCCGGTCGATTCGGAGCGGCTCTTCCTCACGTCCGTACGGGCCTTGGTCGACGGGCTCCTCCCGCGCTGACCGGGCCCGCCGCCTCCGGCCGGTCCGGCGCGCGGCGCGCGCGGCGGCCGGCCCGCCGTCCCCTGCCGGGCCTCGCTGTCAGCGGTGGCCCGTATCCTCTGGGACCATGCTCGAAGACCACACCGCAGCCGCACTGCCGACACCGTGGCCGACCGCGTACCCCGAGGGTTACGCGGTCGTCGACGTGGAGACGACCGGCCTCGCCAGAGACGACCGGATAGTGTCGGCGGGCGTCTATCAGCTGGACGCGCGCGGCGAGGTGCAGGACCAGTGGTACACGCTGGTCAATCCCGAGCGCGATCCGGGTCCGGTCTGGATCCACGGCCTCACCTCGGACATGCTGGCGGGCGCGCCGCTGTTCGGGGAGATCGCGGCCACGCTGTCCGAGAAGCTGGAGGGGCGGGTGCTGGTCGCGCACAACGCGGCCTTCGACTGGTCGATGCTGGCGCGCGAGTACGCCCGCGCGCGGGCCACGACGCCGGTGCGGCAGCGGCTGTGCACCATCGCGCTCTCCAAGGAGCTGCGGCTGCCGCTGCCCAACCACAAGCTGGAGTCCCTCGCCGCGCACTACGGGGTGGTGCAGCAGCGCGCCCACCACGCGCTGGACGACGCGCGGGTGCTGGCGGAGGCGTTCCGGCCGAGCCTGGCGCTGGCGGCGCGGGCGGGGCTGCGGCTGCCGCTGCTGGCGTGCCAGCCGCTCACGGAGTGGTCGGACGGGCCGTCGGCCGCCTCCCCCATCGGCTATCAGGGCGGGCGCTCCGGGCACGCCGGGGGCGGTTCGTACCGCCCCGGCACCTGGCGGGCCAGCCGCAAGCGGCCCGCCTGCCCGTATCCGAACCCCGGCCGGTACGTACCGGGCGAACAGCTCGTCCAGGGCATGCGGGTGGCGTTCTCGGGCGACACGTCCGTGGACCGGGAGCTGCTGGAGGACCGGGCGATCGAGGCCGGGCTGCACATCGCGACCAGCGTCTCCCGGCTGACCAGCGTGCTGGTGACCAACGATCCCGGCTCCGCCACCTCCAAGACGGTCAAGGCCGCCTCCTTCGGCACCCCGGTGATCGACGAGGCCGCCTTCATGCAGCTGCTCCAGCATGTGGTGCCCGCGCCGTCCGCCCCGTGAGGGGGGGCCGCGGGACCCCGTAGTCCGGGCCCGCGCCCCTGCGGGTACCGTCAAAGCCGTGTATCGCTTCCTGTTGTCCCGGCAGTGGGTGATCCTCACGCTGGTGGGGCTCGTCCTGATTCCGGTGATGATCAAACTGGGCTTCTGGCAGTTCCACCGCCATGAGCACAAAGTCGCGCAGAACCAGCTGATCGCGGACAGCCTGGCCGCCACGCCCGTACCGGTCGGCAAGCTCACCGCGCCCGGCCGGACCGTCCCTCACGACGACATGTGGCGGCGGGTGACCGCGCAGGGAACGTACGACACCAAGGACGAGGTGGTGGTCCGCCAGCGGACCTCGGCGGACGGGCAGAGCCAGGGCTACTACGTGCTCACGCCGCTGCTGCTCGACGACGGGCGGGCGGTCCTCGTCAACCGCGGCTGGATCCCCGCGAACGAGAACCTCACCGAGTTCCCGAAGGTCCCCGCGCCGCCCGCCGGGAAGGTCTCGATCACCGGCCGCCTCAAAGAGGACGAAACCAGCGGTTACAGCGGCATCAAGGACAAAAAGGGCCTGCCGCCCCGCCAGGTCATGCTGATCAACAGCGAGGAGCAGGCGAAGAACGTGCACCGCCCGCTGCTCGGCGGCTATATCGAGCTGACATCCCCGCACGCCAAGGGCCAGCCCGAGCTCGTCCCCGCGCCCGACCACAGCGAGATCGGCCCGCACATGGCGTACGCCGTGCAGTGGTGGCTGTTCTCCGGCGCCGTCCCCGTCGGATGGGTCATCCTGGTCCGCAGGGAGCGCCGCGACCGCCTCGCCGAAGCGGCCAAGGCGGCCAAGGCGGCCGAAGAGGCCGCCCCGAGCGAACCGAAGGGCTCCGGAGCGCCGGAGGACACCGGCGAGCCGGAGGAGGCCGGTGAGCCGGAGGAGGCCGGCGGGCCGAAGGAAGCCGGTGGGCCGAAGGACGAGCCTGAGGACACCGGCGAAGCGAAGGACGACGGTGGGCCGAGCGGCTCCGGCGATCCTGCGGAGGCCGGCGGGCCGAAGGAAGCCGGTGGGCCGAAGGGCTCCGGCGAGCCTGCCGAGGCCGGTGAGCCTAAGGGGGCCGGTGCTTCCGAGGGTGCCGGGATCGCTCGTACGGCCGCCTCGGCGGAGTAGCGCCCCCGCCTACCGGGAAGGCGGCACGCGTGGCTCAACTCATCGAGGACTACGCGCTCATCGGCGATCTCCAGACCGCCGCCCTCGTCGGCAAGGACGGCTCCATCGACTGGCTCTGTCTGCCCCGCTTCGACTCGGCCGCCTGCTTCGCGGCGCTGCTGGGGGACGAGGACAACGGGCACTGGCGGCTCGCCCCGGACGGCGCCGGGACCTGCACCCGCCGCGCCTATCTCGACGACTCCCTCGTCCTGGAGACGGTCTGGGAGACGGGGAGCGGCACGGTCAAGGTCACCGACTTCATGCCGCAGCGCGACAAGGCCCCGGACGTGATCCGCATCGTCGAAGGCGTCAGCGGCTCCGTCGACATGCACAGCGTGCTGCGGCTGCGCTTCGACTTCGGCCGCGTCGTCCCCTGGGTGCGCCGCTCCGGCAGCAGCCGGCGGGTGGCCATCGCCGGCCCGGACTCCGCGTGGCTGCGCAGCGAACCCCCGGTCAAGACGTACGGCCGCGAGTTCTCCACGTGTTCCGACTTCACCGTCGCCGAGGGCGAGCAGGTCGCGTTCGTCCTGACCTGGCACCCCTCGCACAAGCCGCGCCCGAAGGAGATCGACCCGTACGAGGCCCTGGAACACAGCCTGGAGGACTGGCGCGCCTGGGCCCGCAAGTGCTGCCACCGGGGTCCGCACCGGGAGGCCGTCGTCCGCTCCCTCATCACCCTCAAGGCGCTCACCTACGCGCCCACCGGCGGCATCGTCGCCGCCCCCACCGCCTCCCTCCCCGAGTCCATCGGCGGCGTGCGCAACTGGGACTACCGCTACTGCTGGCTGCGCGACTCCACGCTCACCCTCGGCGCGCTGATCTCCGCCGGTTACCAGGAGGAGGCCGCCGACTGGCGGGACTGGCTGCTGCGCGCCATCGCCGGCGACCCCGCCGACCTCCAGATCATGTACGGCATCGCGGGCGAGCGCCGGCTGCCGGAGTCCGAACTGCCCTGGCTCGCCGGATTCGAGGGGTCCGCGCCCGTACGCATCGGCAACAGCGCCGTCGACCAGCTCCAGCTCGACGTGTACGGCGAGGTCATCGACTCCCTCCACCTCGCGCGCTCGGCCGGGCTCAAGGACAAGCCGCACGCCTGGAACGTGCAGCGGCGCTTCATGGAGTTCCTGGAGTCCACGTGGCGGGAGCCCGACGAGGGGCTGTGGGAGGTCCGCGGGCCGCGCCGGCACTTCGTCCACTCCAAGGTGATGGCCTGGGTCGCCGCCGACCGAGCCGTGCGCACCCTGGAGGCCGATCCCCGGCTCGAAGGCGACCTGGACGCCTGGCGGACGATGCGCGACGAGGTGCACCGGGAGGTCTGCGAGAAGGGGTACGACCCGGAGCGCAACACCTTCACGCAGTCCTACGGCTCGCCCGAGCTCGACGCCGCCACGCTCCTCATCCCGCGGGTGGGCTTCCTGCCGCCGGACGATCCCCGCGTGGTCGGCACCGTCGACGCGGTGGCGCGCGAGCTGTGCCACGACGGCCTCGTACGCCGCTACAGCACCGAGGGCGGCACGGTGGACGGGCTCCCCGGATCCGAGGGGGCCTTCCTCGTCTGCTCGTTCTGGCTGGCCGACGCGCTGTGCATGACCGGCCGGAAGAAAGAGGGCGAGGAGCTGTTCCAGCGGCTGCTGGCGCTCCGCAACGACGTCGGGCTGCTCGCCGAGGAGTACGACCCGGTGGCCGGGCGGATGCTCGGCAACTTCCCGCAGGCGTTCAGCCACATCGGGCTGGTCGGCACCGCCCACACCCTCGCGGACGGGCAACCGGCAGACTGACCCCATGGATCTTGGACTCGAAGACCGCGTGTACATCGTCACCGGGGCCACCCGCGGGCTGGGCAACGCCACCGCGCGCGAGCTGCTCGCCGACGGCGCGAAGGTGATCATCACCGGCCGGGACGGGAAGACGGTGGCCGCCGCCGCGGACGAGCTCGGCGACGGCTGCGCCGGAGTGCCCGCCGACAACGCCGACCCCGACGCCGCCGACCGCCTCATCGCCGCCGCCCGCGACCGCTTCGGCCGTCTCGACGGCATCCTGATCAGCGTCGGCGGCCCGCCGCCGGGCTCCGCCGCCGACAACACCGACGAGCAGTGGCGGGCGGCCTTCGAGGCCGTCTTCCTCGGCGCGGTCCGGCTCGCCCGCGCCGCGTCGCAGGCGCTCGGCGCGGGCGGCGTGATCGCCTTCGTGCTCTCCGCGTCCGTGCACGAGCCGATCGACGGACTCACGATCTCCAACGGGCTCCGGCCGGGCCTCGCCGGGTTCGCCAAGTCCCTGTCCGTGGAGCTCGGCCCGCGCGGCATCCGCGTGCTCGGCCTGCTCCCCGGCCGCATCTCCACCGACCGCATCCGCGAACTCGACGCGCTCGGCGGCGGCGACGCCGAGGAGAACCAGGCGCGCCGTACCGCCGCCATTCCGCTGCGCCGCTACGGCACCCCCGCCGAGTTCGGCCGCACCGCGGCCTTCCTGCTCTCCCCCGCCGCGTCGTACGTCAACGGCGTGATGCTGCCGGTGGACGGGGGCGCGCGGCACGGCTTCTAGCCCTTACGGGCTCTCACGGGGTGCGCTGCTTCTTGAGCGGTACGGGCCGGGGCGCGCGCCCCGGCCCGTCAGGTCATCAGGTCGTCACGTCACCCGGCGCGCGCGGTGCCGGACCGCCCTGAGGCGGACCTCGGCGGGCAGCCGGTCCAGGCCCGCCGAGGCGCGGGCGTGCTCCAGGGCCTCGGTCCGCAGCCGGTCCAGGGCCACCGCCGGTTCCGCGTGGGCTTCGAGGACCAGGCCCACGCGGGCGTGCGGCGCCGTGCGCCGGCCGCGCAGCGTCACATGGGCCCGGTCGACGCCGTCCAGGTCCTCCGCCTCGGCGGCCAACGCGTCCTCCAGCGCCCGGCCGCGGAGTCGCGCGCCTTCGCCGTCGCCGCTGTCCACCAGCAGCTCGCGCAGCCGGCGCCGCCGCAGCTGCGCCAGCAGCCACCACAGGCACAGCAGCACCAGTACGGCCAGCACCGCGATGACCACCGGCCACCACCAGCCGTCCGACCGCCACTTGGTGCGGTCCGCGTCGCTCAGCAGGACGTCGTGGGGGCCGCTCCACGGCCAGGCCGAGGGCAGCCAGAAGCCCCACCGGCGCGGCAGGTCCAGGCCGCCGATCAGCACGGCGGCGCCCAGCGCCACCAGCACCAGGCCCACGAGCCCGATCAGTACCCGGTTGACGGTCCTCAACACCGCGCGCTCACCTCTTCGCCGGTCGGCGTACGTGCACGGACAGGCCCGGCTTCCGTACCAGCCCCAGCTGCCGGATGCCGTCGGACAGGGCCGCGTCCAGGTCGCCGCGCACCTCGTCCACGTCCCTGAAATGCGACTGCGCCCGTGCCTTGACCCGCCGTCGGCCGACGTCCACCCGCACCGACTGCACCCCGGCGACCTCCATCGCCCGGTCCCGCAGCACGAGGGAGGCCGCGGCGCGGTCCAGCCCGGCCCGTACGCCGCCGGCCCGCCGCATCGGCAGCGACTTGCGCAGGCCCGGCGTCAGGGCGAGCACCAGCAGCCACAGCCCCAGCACGACGGCGACCGCGGCCCCGGCGACGACCCAGCCGTGTTCGAGGTGACGGGTCGCCAGCTGGTCCGCGAGCCACCGGCGCCAGCGCATCGCGGGGCGGTCCGCCCGTACGGCCGCCACGTCGTAGAGGAAGAGGCCGGCGGCGCCCAGCAGCACCAGTCCGACCACGATGGCCGGGACCCGCCGCGTGGACCAGAACCGCCCGGCCCGGCCGCCGTCCACGACGCCCGGCTCCGGGGCCGGGTCGTGCCCGGCCCGTCCCCTCTCTGTCGCGCCCGACGCCTTCTCCAGCGTCGGCGAACTCCGCGTATCCGGTTCGCTGTCGCTCATCGCACCCTTCCCTGGCCCGCGCGCTGAAGCTGCGGCGAGTGCAGCCGCTCCACGGTGACCGCGACCTCGGGCACCTCCATGCCCGTCAGCGTCCGCACCCGCTCGGCGACGCGGCGACGCACCGCGCCGCACTGCGCGCCGATGTCGGACGGATAGCCGAGCTCGACGGAGACCCGCACCCGCGCCGTCATCTCCCGCACGGCCACGGCCGCGTGCGGGACGTCCGCCGCGCCGTCCGCCTCCGGGCCGGTCAGCGCCTCGCGCGCCGCCTGGGAGGCGATCTTCGATACGACCCGGTCCGCGATGCGCGTCGCGCCGCGCTCAGCCGGCTCCACCGTGCCCCCTCACCGCGCGCTCCCGCTCCGTGTCGCGAACGGTCCCACGCACCGTCACCGCCGGCGTCCGTCACGCTCACGCGTGCGGAAGAAGTCGCCCGGCTCCAGATCGCCGTCCAGGAACCGGCCGGCCACGAACCCGATGGCGCCCAGGGCCGCCACCAGCAGAAAGGCTCCGAACCCGCCGAAGTATCCGGCGAAGCCCAGCGCCATGCCCACGATCAGACCGACCACGGCCATGCTCATCCTGTGCTCCTTCTACTGGAGCCTCGGCTCCGGCTCGTCCTCTTCTTCGTCCGGCAACTTCACGTCGCTCACCGCGATATTGACCTCGACCACTTCGAGGCCGGTCATCCGCTCGACGCCGGAGACCACGTTCTCCCGCACGGAGCGCGCCACGTCGGCGATCGACACGCCGTACTCGACCACGATCTCCAGATCGAGCGCCGTCTGCACCTCCCCCACTTCGGCCTTCACGCCACGCGTGACGGACTTCCCGCTGCCGGGCACCCGGTCCCGTACCGCGCCGAAGGTCCGTGAGAGACCACTACCCATCGCGTGCACGCCGACCACATCGCGGGCGGCGAGCCCGGCGATCTTCTCGACGACGCCGTCGGCGATGGTGGTCCGGCCCCGGTCACCCGGCGCGTCGCCGCGCTTGCCGCCCGACCCGAGCGTCTTTCTGCCCTCGCCGCCCTGGTCCTGGCCGGACGATCCGGACTTGTTGAACTGTGCCGTGTCGCTCATCGCCGATCATCCCTTTCCGCGGGGAAGGAGCGGCCTGCCGCTCCTTTTGCCACCCTAAGGGCGATTCCGCCGTCCCGCTCCGGGGATACGTCAGCCGTGGCGCGTCACCCGCCGATCGGGTGGGCCGGTGCGGCAGGCTGGGTGTACGGACGGACGAAGGGGCGACGGACACGTGGGCACGGACCGGTTGGCACAAGCGGTACGGCAGCAGCTGGGCCTCGGCAGGGTGCTGCCGCTGGGCGGCCCGGCGGACGGCGCGTGGATCACGGAGCGCGCGGCGCGCGGCGTGCTGCGCCGGGCCGCCGACGCGCTGCCGGGCGTCCGCCTCGGCCCGCTCCGCATCGGGGCGAGCGGCTCCGGGGCGAGCGGCCCGGAAGCGGCGGAGCGTGCGGCGGTGCCGCCTCCGCCGAGCGCTCTGCCGCCGGGGCCGCTGAGCGTCGAGGCCCGGTTCGCGGCCTCGGCCGACCAGCCGCTGCCCACGACGGCGGGGCTGCTCCGCGACGCCCTGCGGGCGACGGCCGTGGACCGCCTCGGGCTGGCCGTGGACACGGTGGATCTGCACATCACGTCGCTGTTCGACGACGAGGCCGCTGCCGCGGCGGAGGCCGACGACGACCGGGGCTCCGAGGACCCGGGCACCCCCACAGACGCACCGTCGGGCGCCCGTACGGAGACCGCCGCCGTCGAGGACGCGGTGCGCGGCGTCCCCGGCGTCACCCGACTGGCCCCGGCGCTCGGCGGCCCGGCCGCCCACGCCGTGCGCGTCGAGGACCGCACGGCGGAAGGGGCCGCGGCCGCCGGACGCCATGTGCAGGTCCAGCTCGCCGTCGGCGCGGACCATCGGGCGTTGGACGTGGCGCTGGCCGTCCGCGAGGCGGTGGCGGGGGCCGCGTCGGCGGGCGCCGGCGGCCCGGTCACCGTGGCCGTGCTCATCACGGCGGTGGACGGCGGCGAGGGCTGAGTCAGTCCGAGAGACCCGCCAGGTCGCGCAGCCGCCGCCCCTGCGCCGCGCGCTCCGCGGCGTGCTGCTGCTCGTACGTGCGTCCGCCGCCGTCGCGCAGCAGCGCCTTGGTCTCGATGACGGCGTCGCGCGGGGCCGCGAGGAGGGCCGCGGCCAGGTCCGCCACGGCGGCGTCGAGGTCGGCGGCGGGCACGACGAGGTTGGCGAGGCCGGTGCGTTCGGCCTCGTCGGCGTGGACGAACCGGCCCGTGGCGCAGATCTCCAGCGCGCGGGCGTAGCCGACGAGCGAGAGGAGCGGCTTGGTGCCGGTGAGGTCGGGCACCAGGCCGAGGCTCGTCTCGCGCATCGCGAACTGGGCGTCGTCGGCGCAGACGCGCAGGTCGCAGGCGAGGGCGAGCTGGAATCCGGCGCCGATCGCGTGTCCCTGGACGGCGGCGATGGAGATGATGTCGTTCCGCCGCCACCAGGTGAACGCCTCCTGGTATTCGGCGATGGCCGCGTCGAGGTCGCTCTCCGAGCCGCGCGCCAGGTCGAGGAAGGACGGCTCGCCGTCGAAGCCCTCGGGGGTGAACGCCTGCCGGTCGAGGCCCGCGGAGAAGGACTTGCCCTCTCCGCGCACCACGACGACGCGCACGGTGCCCGGCAGCAGTCGGCCGGCCTCGGCCAGCGCCCGCCAGAGGGCGGGCGATTGCGCGTTGCGCTTGGCCGGGTTGGCCAGCGTCACCGTGGCCGTGGTCGCCGCTTCGTCGACGGCGAGGCGCACGCCGTCCTTGTCGAGCAGGGTCAAGGGGTGCCTCCGGAGTCAACCGCGGTTAAGTTAACTGCACAGTAACCACCCGGTCGGCCGAACGGCAGACCGGGTGGCACCGCTGTTTTCCGGAGACTGCCTCGTCATGCAGAGGCAGGTTTCTTGCCCCTCGTCGCTCCTCCGCGGCCACGCAGGGTTACGCCCGATTCGCTGAGCATCCGATGGACGAACCCATAGGAACGGCCGGTTTCCTCGGCCAGCGCCCGAATGCTCGCACCGGAGTCGTACTTCTTCTTCAGGTCTGCCGCGAGCTTCTCGCGCGCGGCGCCGGTAACCCGGCTGCCCTTCTTCAGAGTCTCGGCCACCCGTGCCTCCTCATGGGAAGTGCGCTCTGGACTCTCATGATCACCCCTCCACGCCGTCCTGGCCACCCATTCGGCAAGGTAGGTGGGAGGGGTTTTCCCCGCGTTGAGGGGCCGACAGCCCCCGGAACTCGGGATTCCGAGCGGGTCGGAACGTACGGCCGTCCGGGTTGCCGAGCGAAGCGGCAGGTCAGGCCCGGCGGGGGCGCGGACGGTGCGGGAGCGCCCGGCGGGACGCACAGGGCGCACGCCGGGGCGCTCAGCCACGCTGCGGTACGAGCCGCACTCACTCAGATGATGGATCACGCGTCGGCCGAATGATCCAGTCCGCACTGATCACCTCACGCGGATCGGCCCGTACCCGGAGGGGTACGGGCCGATCGCGGCATTCGGTTACGTTCCGTGCCTCATCAGGCCAGGGCGACCAGGTCCAGATAGTCGGCGCCCCACAAGTCCTCGACGCCGTCCGGGAGCAGGATGATGCGCTCCGGCTGGAGCGCGTCCACCGCGCCCTCGTCGTGCGTCACCATCACGACCGCGCCCTTGTACGTGCGCAGCGCGCCGAGGATCTCCTCGCGGCTGGCGGGGTCGAGGTTGTTGGTGGGCTCGTCGAGGAGGAGCACGTTGGCGGAGGAGACGACGAGGGTGGCCAGCGCCAGCCGGGTCTTCTCGCCGCCGGAGAGCACCCCGGCCGGCTTGTCGACGTCGTCGCCGGAGAAGAGGAACGAGCCGAGCGTCTTGCGCACCGCGACGAGGTCGAGGTCGGGGGCGGCGGAGCGCATGTTCTCCAGGACCGTGCGGTCCGGGTCGAGCGTCTCGTGCTCCTGCGCGTAGTAGCCGAGCTTGAGGCCGTGGCCGGGCGTGACCTGGCCGGTGTCGGGCTTCTCGGCCCCGGCGAGCAGCCGCAGCAGCGTGGTCTTGCCCGCGCCGTTGAGGCCGAGGATGACCACCCGCGAGCCCTTGTCGATGGCCAGGTCCACGTCGGTGAAGATCTCCAGCGATCCGTACGACTTGGACAGGCCCTCGGCGGTGAGCGGGGTCTTGCCGCAGGGCGCGGGGTCGGGGAAGCGCAGCTTGGCGACCTTGTCGGCGGCGCGCACCTCCTCCAGTCCGGAGAGCAGCTTCTCGGCCCGCTTGGCCATGTTCTGCGCGGCGACGGTCTTCGTCGCCTTGGCGCGCATCTTGTCCGCCTGCGAGTTGAGGGCCGCGGCCTTCTTCTCGGCGTTCTGCCGCTCGCGCTTGCGGCGCTTCTCGTCGGCCTCGCGCTGCTGCTGGTACAGCTTCCAGCCCATGTTGTAGATGTCGATCTGGGACCGGTTGGCGTCGAGGTAGAAGACCTTGTTGACGACGGTCTCGACCAGCTCGACGTCGTGGGAGATGACGATGAAGCCGCCGCGGTACGTCTTGAGGTAGTCGCGCAGCCAGACGATGGAGTCGGCGTCGAGGTGGTTGGTCGGCTCGTCGAGGAGCAGGGTGTCGGCGTCCGAGAAGAGGATGCGGGCCAGCTCGACGCGGCGGCGTTGGCCGCCGGAGAGGGTGTGCAGCGGCTGGCCGAGCACCCGGTCCGGCAGCCCGAGGCTGGCGGCGATGGTCGCGGCCTCCGCCTCGGCCGCGTACCCGCCCTTGGTCAGGAACTCCGTCTCCAGGCGCTCGTACTTCTTCATCGCCTTCTCGCGCGTGGCCCCCTGCCCGTTGGCCATGCGGTCCTCGTTCTCCCGCATCTTGCGGAGCACGGTGTCCAGGCCGCGGGCGGAGAGGATGCGGTCGCGGGCGAGGACGTCGAGGTCGCCGGTGCGCGGGTCCTGCGGCAGATAGCCGACCTCGCCGGAGCTGGTGATGGTGCCCGAGGCGGGCTGGCCCTCGCCCGCGAGGCACTTGGTGAGCGTGGTCTTGCCCGCTCCGTTGCGGCCGACGAGGCCGATGCGGTCGCCCTTGGCGATGCGGAAGGAGGCGGACTCGATGAGGACGCGTGCTCCGGCACGCAGCTCGACGCCTGAGGCGGTGATCACGGTATTGCTCCTGAGCAGGATGGACGGCGGGCGGGACGGTCGAGGTCTGTCTGACGCCGTCTAATGCACAAGGAGGAAAGCCATACGAACCATTCTAACGGTGGCTCGCAACTGCGTTTCCGCGGCGGCCGGGGAGTCCCCGCGGCACAGCGGCGCGCACGGTCCCGGCACGGCCGTGCGCGCCGGGACCGGACTCAGACCCCGCCGGTGTGCACCTGGAACGCGGCCCGGCGCACCGCCTTGGCGAGCGCCGGGTCGGGGTGGGCGGCGGCCAGCGCGACCAGGACCTGCACGGTGCGGGGGTGGCCGACGGCCCGTACCTCCTCCAGCAGCGCCGGCACGGTGCCCTGCACCGCGGAGTCGAGGTGGCGGACCAGCAGCCGGCTCTCGCCGTGGTCGGCGACGGCCGCGGCGGTGTCGACCCACAGCCAGGTGGCTTCTTCCCGGGTCAGCACGGACAGCGTGTTCTCCGGGTCGCCGCCCTCCTGCTCGGCCAGCCACAGCAGCGCGTACGGACGCAGGACCGCCTCTTCGGAGGCGGCGCGGACGGCGGGCTCGGCGGGGCCGCCGACCGCGCGCAGCGCCTCGAAGGCGAGGCCGCGCAGGAGGGCGTCGTCGCCGCGGGCGGCGTCGAGGAGCTCGGTGACGGCGCTGCCCACGGGGCGGGCGGCGAGCCAGGCGCGGTACTCGGCGCGGGCCGGGCCGGGGGTGAGGTCGGCGCAGCCGCGCAGCATGTCCTCGGCGGACAGCTCGATATTGCCCGCGACGCTCTGGGCGGCGACGCAGATCTGCTCCAGCTTGACCCACACCGCCCAGTTGCCGAGCGGCGTCAGCGTCGCGACGCGCGTATCGGCGTAGGCACCGCCCGGCCGGGCGGCCGTGTCGGCGGCGTCCGCCGGGGTGCCCTCGCGCACGACGAGCGCGCCGACGGAGGCGAGGGCCGCGAGGGCCCAGTCGAGGAGCGGGGGCAGCGGGTCGCGGGACTCGGCGGGGCCGGCGGGCTCGGCAGGCTCAGGGAGCTCGGAGGCGGCCGGGGGCCGCTGTCCGTACGGGACTTCGCACCGCTCGGCGCGGATCTCGGCGACGCGCTGCTGGAGCAGGTCGAGGAGCATCGCGGCGGAGAGCGCGCCGGCCGACAGGTGCATGACGGACAGCAGCTGCGGCACGGCTTCGACGACTTCGGCGGCTATGGCCGGGTCGGCGTCGGGGCGGGCCGGGTGGGCGAGCGACCAGGCGTCGAAGAGGGCGACCCAGCCGCGCAGTACGGCGCTGTCGTCGCGGTCCCACGCCTGGAGCCGCCAGCCGGGGCGGGCGGCGCCGCCGTGGAGCTCGACGAGGCCCGCGAGGCGGGCCCGGTCCCAGTCGGCGCGGACCCGCGGCGCGGGGAGCAGCAGGGCGGCGGCGGCCCGCTCCACCGCCTCGTCGGAGAGCGCCGGGACGCCGCCGGATCTCGGCCCGGTGGCCGTGCCGCGCTCCTCGGCCATCCAGCGGGCGACCTTGACGGCGCCGGTGAGGCCGACTCTCGCGTGCCGGGCCAGCTCGGCCGGTGGCGGCATGCCCGCTGGTGGGCGGGGCGCCGGGCGGGAGCCGCGGTTCGCCACGGCCCGGCGGGCTGCGGCGATCGGCGCTTGGGGGACGAGTCGGAGCCGGGAGTCGCGCGGAGTACGGGACGTCACAGGAGCAGTCTTGCCGTTGACGCTCCGAAAACCCAATCGGAATGCCCAATGGGGATCTTCGCCGCGGTGCGCGACGGTGTCCGGGGCGCTACATGAGCGGTGTCATGAAGCGCCGCAGGGCTTCTTCGTAGCCCTGCGGATCAGCGTTCCACATCGCGGCGTGCGGCGCGCGCGGAACGGTGTGAAGCGTGATCAGTTCGGGTCGCGCGGCGGCCAGTTCGCGGGAGCTGTCCCAGGGGGCGAGGGCGTCGTCCGGGCCGTGCACGATCAGGGTGGGCACGTCCAGGCCGGCGGCCTCGGCGGCGGCCTCCGGGCGCCCGCCGGCGAGCAGGCCCGTACGGCCTTGGGCGGCCCGTACGGCCAGTGGCAGCAGGGCGGCGGGGGTGTGCCGGGCGGCGGCCGTGGCGCGCAGCGTGGCCTGCCAGTCGAGCACCGGGGAGTCCAGGACGACGCCGCTGACGCGGTGGCGCAGCGCCGATCCGGTGGCGGCGCGCAGCGCCATGGTGGCGCCGGTGGAGAAGCCGTACAGGACGACGCCGCGCGCGCCGTAGCGCACGGCGAAGCGGATCGCGGCGTCCAGGTCGCGCCATTCGGTGTCGCCGAGGCGGCCGATGCCGTCGGGCTGGCGGGGCGCGCCGGGGTCGCCGCGGTAGGCCAGGTCCAGCACGGGCAGCTGCTGGCCGTGCAGGAACGGCATGACCACCATGGGGTGTTCGCGGGTGGTGCCGAGGCCGTGGACGGTGATGACCCAGATGTCCCGCGCGCCGGGCACGAACCAGGCGGGCAGGGCGCCGAGTTCGCCGGGCACGTCGACGTCCGCGTAGTCGAGGCCGAGCGCGTCGCGCGGGTCGCCGATGTGCACCTGGGGGGTGAGCCGCAGGCGCAGGCCGGGTTCGAGCCTGCCGCGGACGACGCGTTCGAGGCGGCGGACGACGCAGGCGGCGGGGCACGGGGCGCCCTCGACGACGGGGCCGACGACGGCGTGGACGCCGTGTCCGGCGAGTCCGTACGTGCCGGGGCGCAGCGAGGCGAGGGTGCGGCTCAGGGTGATCTGGCCGGCCGCGACGGCGTGCACGGTGAGCTGCGGCTCGCCCGGCAGGGGGCGGCCCGGAACGGGTTTGAGGGCAGCATCGCTGGCGTACCGTCCGGCCGCCACGGCGGCGGCCCCGGCACCGAGCACGGTGGTGACGGCCGCGGCCGCCGCTGTACGCAGGCGCATCCTCCTCAGTGTGGGTGCGCGCGGGCGGGCCTGCCAGTGGGCGGGCGCGGCCGGGTGACGCGGGCGCCGCCGCGCCGGGGCCGGAACCCGCCACGGTCCCCCGCCGCGCTTCGGCCCGGTCCGGGCCGGTTCGGGGCGGGCGATACGAACCGGCCGGGGCGGTCCGGCCGGCTCGGGCGCGTACGGCGGGTGCGGTTCAACCGCGCTGTCCGTAGCCGCGCAGCTTCTCCGTCACCTGCTGGAGCTGATCGGCGGTCAGCAGGCTCGGGGTGCGGCCCGGCAGGGCGGACGCGGTGAGCCAGACCCGGCACATCCAGTCGAGCTGGGCGGTGCGGTCGTACGCCTGGTCGAGGGTGTCGCCGTAGGTGAGGGTGCCGTGGTTCTGGAGGAGGCAGCCGGTGCGGTCGCGGAGGGCGCCGAGCACGCTCTCGGCCAACTCCTGGCTGCCGTAGAGGGCGTAGGGGGCCACGCGGACGGGTCCGCCGAGCGCGGCGGCCATGTAGTGGATCAGCGGCAGCTCGGGGACGAGCGCGGAGACGGCGGTGGCGTGCTCGGCGTGGGTGTGGACGACGGCCGCGGCGGGGGTCTCGCGGTAGACGGCGAGGTGCATGGGGAGCTCGCTGGTGGGGGTCAGCTCGCCGAGCACCTGGCGGCCGTCGAGGTCCACGGCGACGGGGTCGTCAACACCGAGCCTGTCATAGGGGACACCGCTGGGGGTGACGAGGATCAGGTCGCCGGCGCGGGCGGAGACGTTGCCCGAGGTGCCGACGACGAGCCCGTCGGCGACCGTCCGGCGGGCGGTGGCCACCACGGCGGCCCAGGTCTGTTCCACCTTCGTACGGTCCGTCATGAGCCTTCGCCTCCGCTGGATTCGGTGCGTTCGGGTCCGCTTCCGTCGCGCGATGGTACGGGCGGCGGGCGCGTCGCGGCGCGGGGCAGGGCTCGGGGCGGGGCGGGCCGCGGGCGCGGGCGGCCGGAGGACTCCAAAGGGATGGCGTCAAGGGGGCGCGGCGGCGGGCGGCGCCGAAGCGCGGACTCCGGGCGTCCGGAAGCCGTTATATAGAGCCTGATAAGCGACTTACTGTGATTGGCTGGTGATCGACGGTGTTGGTCATGACATCTACTAATCTTGCCGGGATTTGTCATGCACTCCGCCTTCTGGGGGGAATCATGGACCATGACAACCATCCGCGGCGGCGGGGCGGGCTGATCGCCGCCTCCGCCTCCGCCGCCGCGCTCGCTCTCGGGGCCGCCGTCCTCGCCGAGAGCACCCCGGCCGCCGCCTGGACCCGGCCGCACGGCCACGACGTGTCCTCGCACCAGAAGAACGTCAGCTGGCCGGCGGTCCGCGCCGACGGCGCGAGCTTCGTCTACGTGAAAGCCACGGAGGCCACGAACTACCGCAATCCGTACTTCACGCAGCAGTACAACGGCTCACGGCAGGCCGGGCTGCTGCGCGGCGCGTACCACTTCGGGGTGCCCAGCCGCTCCTCGGGCCGCGCGCAGGCCGCGTACTTCCTGCGGCACGGCGGCGGATGGCGGGCGGACGGCTGGACGCTGCCGCCCGCGCTGGACATCGAGGGGAATCCGTACAGCGGGAGGAAGTGCTACGGGCTGGACCGCGCGGAGATGGTGCGCTGGATCTCGTCCTTCAGCGGCGAGGTGCGGCGGCGTACGGGCCGCAATCCGGTGATCTACACGACCGCCCGCTGGTGGAACAGCTGCACGGGCGGCAGCGGGGCCTTCGGCGCGAGCCATCCGCTGTGGCTGGCGAACTGGCACGGCTCGCCGGGGCCGATGCCCGCCGGCTGGTCGTTCGCGACCTTCTGGCAGCACGCGAACCGCGGCGTCCTCCCCGGCGACCAGGACGTGTTCAACGGCACGATGAAGGGGCTGCGGCAGTTCGCCTCCGGTTGATCCGCCGGCCGCCGCCCATACCCCGCACCGCCGTGGCGCGACTCCCCCGGTTCCGGGCGCCGCGCCACTCCGGTCGGCGTCACCACCACGCCCGTTCCAGTTCACCTTCCGTTCATCAAGGCTCTTTAGGTTCGCCGCGTCACTGCTCACCAAACTGATTGCCTGGGTGAATGGAACACATCACGCTTCTCATCGGGATCGTGATCGTCACGGCCTTGGTGTTCGACTTTACGAACGGCTTCCACGACACGGCCAACGCCATGGCCACCACCATCTCCACCGGCGCCCTGAGCCCCCGGATCGCGGTGGCGATGTCCGCGGCGCTGAACCTCGTCGGCGCGTTCCTCTCCGTCGAGGTGGCCAAGACCATCTCCGGCGGGATCATCGACGAGAGCGCGGGCATCAGGCCCGAAGTGATCTTCGCGGGGCTCGTCGGCGCGATCGTCTGGAACCTGCTCACCTGGCTGGCCGGACTCCCCTCCAGCTCCTCGCACGCCCTCTTCGGCGGCCTCATCGGCGCGACCCTGGTCTCCGTCGGCACCGGCGGGGTCAACGGCGACGCCGTCATCATGAAGGTCGTCATCCCGGCCGTGGCCGCCCCCTTCGTCGCGGGCCTCGCCGCGCTGCTCGCCACCCGGCTGACGTACCGCCTCGCCCGCGACCGCGACGAGCGCGACACCGCCAAGGGGTACCGCGCGGGCCAGATCGCCTCCGCCGCCCTGGTCTCCCTCGCCCACGGCACCAACGACGCCCAGAAGACCATGGGCGTGATCACCCTCGCGCTGGTCACCGGCGGCGTCGTCGCCCCGCACGCCGACCCGCCGCTGTGGGTCATCGTCTCGGCCGGCCTCGCCATCGCGCTCGGCACCTACCTGGGCGGCTGGCGGATCATCCGCACCATGGGCAAGGGCATCACCGACATCCAGCCGCCGCAGGGCTTCGCCGCCCAGACCGGCGCGGCGGCCGTCATCCTCTCCTCCTCCCACCTCGGCTTCGCGCTCTCCACCACCCAGGTCTGCTCCGGCTCGGTGATGGGCGCCGGCCTCGGCCGCAAGGGCGGCGTCGTCCGCTGGTCGACCGCGGGCCGGATGGTCGTCGCCTGGTGCCTGACGCTCCCGGCCGCCGCCCTCGTCTCCGGCGGCGCGGCGTTCCTCGCCGACCAGGGCGACTGGGGCATCACCGCGGTCGCCGTCCTCGCCCTCGCCGCCTGCGGCGCGATCTGGGCGGCGTCGCGGCGCAAGCCGGTCGACCACACCAATGTGAACGCGCCCGAGCCCGCCGCCACCGCCGACGAGCCGGCCGGTGTGGTCACCGCCGCGCTCCAGAGCGTCGCCCCGCCGCCCGCCGGGCCGCTCACCGCGGCGGACGTACCGCCCGCCCAGCCCCACGACCGCGCCCCGGCCGCCGCGGCGACCACCTGAGCCGTCCGAGCCACCTAAGGAATCAGGACCCACGCCATGAACATCGACTGGGCAGCCCTCGGGCAGGTCTTCGGCGTCAGCCTCGTGGTGACGGTCGGCATGGTGGGCGTGTTCACGCTCGGCATCGTCGGCACGTCCCGCAAGCCGCGCGAACAGGGGGACGGCGCGGCCGCCGCGACCGGCGGCCCCGGCGCCCTCGCCCGCACCGGCGCGTACGCCTGCTTCGCCGCGTGCGCGGCGGTCGTCGCGTACGGCATCTATCTCATCGTGGCTTGAACCGCCTGAGCTGAGCCGCTTGAGCTGAGCCGCTTGAGCGGATTCGCCTGAGCTGAGTCGCTTGAGCCGAGCGGTGACGGCAGTGCCTTGGGGCCCGCCGGGGAGTGTCCGGATGACACCGCCCGGCGGGCCTTCGCGCGTGCGCCCCGCGTTCCCCACTGTGTGCCTCCGCACACTCCCCCGTCGCAGGTCAAGCGTGAGTTGACGGCCGTTCCCGGGCCATGGTGGACTTCCGGAGCCAAACGGCGACAGCAGAGGAAGCCGGTGCGAATCCGGCGCGGTCCCGCCACTGTTACCGGGGAGCGCTCCCCCATCACTCACAGGCCACGGCTCGCCGACACGAGCTGGAAGGCCGGGGGAAGCGCGGATCCGGGAGCCAGGAGACTCTGGTCGCCGGTCACGTCGAGCCAGGGCGCGGACCCTGAGTGAGGACATACGGATGCGTGCCGGTCACGCCCCTTTCGCGTACGGCGCCGCCCTCGGCTTCCTCGGCGACCTCCTCGCGGGCGACCCCCGCCGCGGCCACCCGGTGGCCGCCTTCGGGCGCGCCGCCGCGGCCGCCGAGCGCGCCCTGTGGCGCGATCACCGCGGCTTCGGGGCGCTGCACACCGCGCTGTGCGCGGGCGGCGCCGCCGCGGGGGCCGCGCTGCTGGCCCGTACGGTACGCACCGCCCCCGCGCCGCGCGCGGCCGAGGCGGCGCTGACCGCCGCCGCCGTCTGGGCCGTGCTCGGCGGCACCTCGCTGGGCCGTGAGGCGCGGGCGGTCGGCGGCGCGCTGGCCGCCGGGGACCTCGCGGCGGCGCGGGAGCGGCTACCGCATCTGTGCGGGCGGGACCCCCGCGAACTGGACGAGCAGCAGATCGCGCGCGCCGTGGTGGAGTCGGTGGCCGAGAACACCTCGGACGCGGTGGTCGGCGCCCTGGTGTGGGGCGCGGTCGCCGGGGTGCCGGGGCTGGTCGGCTTCCGCGCGGTCAACACCCTGGACGCGATGGTCGGGCACAAGTCGCCGCGCCACCGCCGGTTCGGCTGGGCCGCGGCCCGCCTCGACGACGTCGCCGGCTGGCCGGGCGCTCGGCTGACCGCCGCGCTCGCCGCCGTCGCCGGCCCCGACCCGCGCGGCGCCTGGCGCGTCGCCCGCCGCGACGCGGGCAAGCACCCCAGCCCCAACGCCGGCCCGGTCGAAGCCGCCTTCGCCGGCGCCCTCGGCATCCGCCTCGGCGGCACCCTCGCCTACCAGGGCCGCGTCGAACACCGCCCCGTACTCGGCGCGGAGCTGCGCCCGGTCGCCGTCGCGGACATCGAACGGGCGGTACGGCTCTCGCGCCGGGTCTCGCTGCTGGCGCTGTGCGTCGCGGTGGCGGGGCGGGCGGCGGTCGTGACCGCCGCGGGACGGCGAGCGGGCAGCGCGGCAGGAGTCGTTACGGGCGTGGCGAGCGCCGCCGCGGGCGTGGCGGAGGCAGCGGACGCGCTGGTCCGTACGGGCGCGGCCGGACGGACCGAAGCGGTCGACCGTACGGACGCAGCCGGACGGACCGAAGCGGTCGACCGTACGGACGCAGCGAGCGTCGTCACGGGCGCGAGCAGCCGCATGGGCGTGACCAGTCGTAGCAGCGCGAGCAGCCGCACGAGCGCGGCCGACGGACGAGTCCCGACGGCGACCGCTGTCCCGGGCGACGGGGCCGGCGCCGCCGGAGCGGCCACGGGCGTGGCCCGCCGTCCAGGCGCGGCGAGCGCCCCCGGCGGCAGTCGGGCCGGAACCGGAAGGCCGGGGCGCGGTGCCGTTCCGCTTCGTGGTGGTGCGGGAGTGGCCGGCGGGGTGGCAGTGGTCGGCGTTGTGGGCAGGATCGTGGCGGGTTTGTGGGGGCGCGGAGCGAGGAGGCAGCGGTGAGTGGGGACGGACGCGGGCCGGCAGGCCCGCTCGGCGGGGGGCTGCTCGTCGCGGGGACGACCTCGGACGCGGGCAAGAGCGTGGTGACGGCGGGGATCTGCCGGTGGCTGGTCCGCAAGGGCGTCAAGGTCGCGCCGTTCAAGGCGCAGAACATGTCGCTGAACTCCTTCGTGACCCGCGAGGGCGCGGAGATCGGGCGGGCGCAGGCGATGCAGGCCGCGGCGGCGCGCGTGGAGCCGAGCGCGCTGATGAACCCGGTGCTCCTCAAGCCCGGCAGCGACCGCAGCAGCCAGGTCGTGTTGATGGGCAAGCCCGTCGGCGAGCTCAGCGCGCAGGGCTACTTCGGCGACGGCGAGCAGGCCCGGTACACCGGGCGGGAGCAGCTGCTCGGCACCGTCACCGACTGCCTGGAGGAGCTGCGGCGTACGCATGACGCGGTGATCTGCGAGGGCGCGGGCAGCCCGGCCGAGATCAACCTGCGGCGCACCGACATCGTCAACATGGGCATCGCGCGGGCCGCGCGGCTGCCCGTCGTCGTGGTCGGCGACATCGACCGCGGCGGCGTCTTCGCGTCGTTCTTCGGCACGACGGCGCTGCTCTCCGAGGCGGACCAGCGGTTCATCGCCGGGTACCTGGTCAACAAGTTCCGCGGCGACGTGTCGCTGCTCGAACCGGGCCTGGACATGCTGCGGGACCTCACCGGGCGGCCGACGGTGGGCGTCCTGCCGTACGCGCACGGACTCGGCATCGACGAGGAGGACGGGCTGCGGGTCTCGCTGCGCGGCGCGGTGCGCGAGAGCGTCGTCGCGCCGCCGCACGGCGCGGACGTGCTGCGCGTCGCGGTCGCCGCCGTGCCCCTGATGTCGAACTTCACGGACGTGGACGCGCTGGCCGCCGAGCCCGGCGTCGTCGTGCGGTTCGTGGACCGGGCGGAGGAGCTGGCCGACGCCGACCTGGTGGTGCTGCCGGGCACGCGCGGCACCGTACGGGCGCTGGCCTGGCTGCGCGAGCGCGGGCTGGCCGACGCCGTCGCGCGCCGCGCCCGCGAGGGGCGGCCGGTGCTGGGCATCTGCGGCGGCTTCCAGATGCTGGGCGAGCGCATCGAGGACGACGTGGAGGCGAAGGCCGGGACGGTGCCGGGGCTGGGCCTGCTGCCGGTGCGGGTCCGGTTCGCCGCCGCCAAGACCCTGGCCCGGCCCGCGGGCACGGCGCTGGGCGAGCACGTGGAGGGGTACGAGATCCACCACGGGGTCGCCGAAGTGGCGGGCGGGGACGAGGAGTTCCTGGACGGCTGCCGGGTGGGCTCCGTATGGGGCACGCACTGGCACGGGTCGCTGGAGAGCGACGGCTTCCGGCGAGCGTTCCTGCGGCGCGTCGCGGAGGCGGCGGGCCGGGCGTTCGTGCCGGCGCCCGACACGAGTTTCGGGGCGCTGCGCGAGGAGCAGCTGGACCGGCTGGGCGACCTGATCGAGGAGCACGCGGACACGGACGCGCTGCTGCGGCTGATCGAGGACGGCGTGCCGGAGGGGCTGCCGTTCATTCCGCCGGGGGCGCCATGACGGGCCGCCGCTCCGCACGTACGGAGCCCCTATACCGCACACCCCTCGGACACCAACGAGCCAGAAGCCACAGGCCACTCGAAGGAGTGATCACCGGATGAGCACCACCTACCCGTTCACCGCGGTCGTCGGGATGGAGGACATGCGGCTGGGCCTGCTGCTCAACGCCATCTCGCCCGCCATCGGCGGTGTGCTCGTACGGGGCGACAAGGGCACCGCGAAGACCACGACCGTACGCGGCCTCACCGCGCTGCTGCCCGGCGTCGCGGTCGTGCCCGGCTGCCGGTTCTCCTGCGACCCCGCCGCCCCGGACCCCCAGTGCCCCGACGGGCCGCACGAGGGCGGTGCGCAAGAGGCGTCCGGCTCGCGCGGCGCGAAGATGGTCGAACTGCCCGTCGGGGCCTCCGAGGACCGGCTCGTCGGCGCGCTCGACATCGAGCGGGCGCTGTCCGAGGGCGTGAAAGCGTTCGAGCCCGGCCTGCTGGCCGCCGCGCACCGGGGCGTGCTGTACGTCGACGAGGTCAACCTGCTGGGCGACCACCTGGTCGACGCGCTGCTGGACGCGGCCGCCACGGGCGCCTCGTACGTCGAGCGCGAGGGCGTCTCCGTACGGCACGCGTCCCGCTTCCTCCTCGTCGGCACGATGAACCCCGAAGAGGGCGAGCTGCGCCCGCAGTTGCTGGACCGGTTCGGCCTGACGGTGGAGGTCGCGGCCTCGCGGGACACGGACGAGCGGGTCGAGGTGGTGCGCCGCCGCCTCGCGTACGACGAGGACCAGGCGGCCTTCGCCGCGAAGTGGGCGGCCGAGGAGTCCGCCCTGCGGGAGCGGATCGCGGCGGCGCGCGCGCTGCTGCCGTCCGTACGGCTCGGGGACGGCGCGCTGCGGCGGATCGCCGCGGTGTGCGCGGGGTTCGAGGTGGACGGCATGCGCGCGGACATCGTGACCGCGCGGACCGCGACGGCGCTGGCCGCGTGGGCCGGCCGCTCCGACGTGGCGACCGAGGACGTGCGGCAGGCCGCGCTGCTCGCGCTGCCGCACCGGCGGCGGCGGGCCCCCTTCGACGCGCCGGGGCTGGACGAGGAGAAGCTCGACGAGATCCTGCGGCAGTTCGAGGAGGACAACCCCGAGCCGGAGCCCGACCCGGAGCCGGAGCCCGAGGGCCCGGACGACGGCGGGCCCGACGAGGGCGGTCCGGGCGACAGCGGCCCGGAGGACGACGGCCCCGGCGGCGGGGCGCCGCAGGACCGCCAGGACGGGGCCGGGCCCGACGGCCCGGAGCTGCCCGGGCAGCGCGAGTCGGGCGCCGAGCAGCAGGACGCGCCCCAGCCGCAGCCCCAGTCGCAGGAGCCCCGCGGGGACCACGGGCCCGAAGCGGACGCCGGTGACGGCGCGGAGGGCCCGGTGGCGGCGGCCGTCGCCGCCGACGATCCGTTCCGGACGCGCAGGCTGGACGTGCCGGGGCTGGGCGAGGGCGCGGACGGCCGGCGCTCGCGGGCCCGTACGGCGCACGGGCGCACGACCGGATCGCGCCGCCCCCGGGGCGCGCTGTCCAAGCTGCACCTGGCCGCCACCGTCCAGGCCGCCGCGCCCCACCAGCGGGTGCGCGGGCGGTCCGGGCCGGGCCTCCTCGTACGCCGGGACGATCTGCGGGAGGCGGTGCGCGAGGGGCGCGAGGGCAATCTCGTGCTGTTCGTCGTGGACGCCTCCGGGTCGATGGCGGCGCGGAAGCGGATGAGCGCCGTCAAGGGCGCGGTGCTGTCGCTGCTGCTCGACGCCTACCAGCGCCGGGACAAGATCGGCATGGTCACCTTCCGGGGGTCGGGGGCGGCGGTCGCGCTGCCGCCGACGTCCTCGGTGGAGGCGGGCGCGGCGCGCCTGGAGCAGCTGCCGACCGGCGGCCGGACGCCGCTGGCCGCCGGGCTGCTGACCGCGCACGAGGTGCTGCGCGTCGAGCGGATGCGGGACCCCTCGCGCCGCCCGCTGCTGGTCGTGGTGACCGACGGCCGGGCGACGGGCGGGCCCGAGCCGGTCGTACGGGCGACCCGCGCGGCGCGGCTGCTGGCCGCCGGGGGCACGGCGTCGGTGGTCGTGGACTGCGAGGCCGGGCCGGTGCGGCTGGGCCTGGCGGGGCAGCTCGCGCGCGAGCTGCGGGGCCCGGCCGTGACGCTCGACGAACTGCGCGCGGACAGCGTCTCCGCGCTCGTCCGGACCGTACAGAACTCACGGAAGGCCGCGTAATGCCCAAGGGACAGCCGTCAGTCGTGCCCGAGGACGGGCTCACCACACGCCAGCGCCGCAACCGGCCGCTGGTCTTCGTGCACACCGGCGTCGGCAAGGGGAAGTCGACGGCCGCCTTCGGGCTCGCGCTGCGGGCCTGGAATCAGGGCTGGCCGGTGGGGGTCTTCCAGTTCGTGAAGTCGGCGAAGTGGAAGGTCGGCGAGGAGCGCGCGCTGAAGGTACTCGGCGACACCGGCGAGGGCGGGACCGTCGCCTGGCACAAGATGGGCGAGGGCTGGTCCTGGGTACAGCGCGACATGGCGTCCAGCGAGGAGGCCGCGCGCGAGGGCTGGGAGCAGGTCAAGCGGGACCTGGCGGCGGAGACCTACAAGCTGTACGTGCTCGACGAGTTCGCCTACCCGATGCACTGGGGGTGGGTGGACGTGAACGAGGTCGTGTCGGTGCTGCGCGACCGGCCGGGCGCCCAGCACGTCGTCATCACCGGCCGCAACGCGCCGCCGGAGCTGGTCGACTTCGCCGATCTGGTCACCGACATGTCGAAGGTCAAGCACCCGATGGACACGGGCCAGAAGGGCCAGCGGGGCATCGAGTGGTGAACGTTCCCGGCGGCGTCCCGCGCCTGGTCATCGCCGCCCCGGCGTCCGGGAGCGGCAAGACGACCGTCGCCACGGGCCTGATGGCGGCCTTCGCGGCGGCCGGGCTCGCGGTCTCCCCGCACAAGGTCGGCCCGGACTACATCGACCCCGGCTACCACGCGCTCGCCACGGGGCGGCCGGGCCGCAACCTGGACGCGTACCTGTGCGGTCCGCAGCGGGTCGCGCCGCTCTTCCTGCACGGCGCGCGCGGCTGCGATCTCGCGGTGGTCGAGGGCGTGATGGGGCTCTTCGACGGGGCGAGCGGCCAGGGCGAACTGGCCTCGACCGCGCACGTCGCGAAGCTGCTGCGGGCGCCGGTCGTCCTCGTCGTCGACGCGTCGTCGCAGTCCCGGTCGGTGGCGGCGCTGGTGCACGGCTTCGCGTCGTGGGACCCGGAGGTCCGGCTCGCGGGCGTCATCCTCAACAAGGTCGGCACGGACCGCCACGAACACCTGCTGCGCGAGGCGCTCGACGGCGCGGGCGTGCCGGTGCTGGGCGCGCTGCGGCGCGTACGGACCGCGAGCACGCCCAGCCGCCACCTCGGCCTGATACCGGCGGCCGAGCGCCACGCGGAGGCGCTGGAAGCGGTGGCCGCGCAGGCGGCGCAGGTCCGCGAGGGGTGCGACATGGAGGCGCTGCTGGCCCTGGCCCGCAGCGCTCCGCCGCTGACGGAGACGGCGTGGGACCCGGCGGAGGAGGCGCGGGGGGCGGTGGTCTCCGCGACTGCTTCGGGTGCGGCGGGGACGGACGGTGCGTCGGCATCGGCGGCGTCGGGTGCGGCGGAGACGGACGGTGCGTCGGCGTCGGCGTCGGCATCGGCGGCGTCGGGTGTGGCGAGGACGGACAGCGCACCGGTGGCGGGCCTGCCGGGCGCGAGCGGCCCCGGAGCCGCCCCGGCCGGCAGGCCCGTGGTCGCCGTGGCGGGCGGTGCCGCGTTCTCGTTCTCGTACGCCGAGCACGCCGAGCTGCTCGCCGCCGCCGGGGCCGAGGTCGTGCCCTTCGACCCGCTGCGGGACGAGGAGCTGCCGCCGGGCGCCGGCGGGCTGGTCATCGGCGGCGGCTTCCCCGAGATGTACGCGCCGGAGCTGTCGGCGAACGAGCGGCTGCGCAAGGCCGTGGCGGAGCTGGCCGCGTCCGGGGCGCCGATCGCCGCCGAGTGCGCCGGGCTGCTGTATCTGGCGCGCTCACTGGACGAGAAGCCGATGTGCGGGGTGCTGCCCGCCGCCGCGCGGATGTCGGAGCGGCTGACGCTCGGGTACCGCGAGGCGGTAGCCGTCGCGGACAACCCGCTGGCGGCGGCCGGGCAGCGGGTGCGCGGGCACGAGTTCCACCGCACCGTGATCGAGCCGGGCGCGGGCGCGGCCCCGGCGTGGGGGCTCACCCACCCGGAGCGGCGCGTCGAGGGCTTCGTACAGGGCTCGGTCCACGCCTCGTACCTGCATGTGCACTGGGCGGGCGCGCCGGGGACGGCACGGCGGTTCGTGGCCGGTGTGGCCGGTGTGGCCGGCGTGTCCGGGCCGCGCCGGTGACCGTACGGACGGCCGCGCGTGCCGAGGCGCTTTCAGGCGGCGATGCCGACGACCAGCCAGATGAAGCCCACCCCGGCCGCCGTGCAGGCCAGCGTGGACAGAGCCGGGTGGTCGTGGTGGGCCTCGGGGAGGATGTCCGAGGTGGCGAGGTAGAGCAGTACGCCGCCGAAGAAGCCGAGGTAGATTCCGAGCAATTGCTCCGGAAGGGTGAACAGCAGCGTCGAGGCCGCGCCGACGAGGGGGGCCAGCGCGTCCGCGCAGAGCATCAGGACGGCCTTGCGCCGCGCGTTCCCGTACAGGCTGGTGATCGTGTACGTGTTGAACCCGTCGGCGAAGTCATGGGCGATCACGGCGAGCGCCACGGCCGCCGCCACCCCGCCGCCCACCTGGAAGGCCGCGCCGATGGCGACGCCGTCCATGACGCTGTGCCCGACCATCGCGGTGGCGGCGGTCAGGCCGACCTGGGGCACGCGTTCGTCGGGGTCGAGGCCGTGGGCGGCCTTGCGGACGGCGAGCAGCCGTTCCACGGCGTGGGCGGCGAGGAAGCCGAGCACGAAGCAGAGCAGGGCGGCCGGGACGCCGAAGACCTCGCGGTCGGCGGCCTCCAGCGCCTCGGGGAGCAGATCGAGGCCGACGACGCCGAGCATCAGGCCCCCCGCGAGCCCGAGCACCAGGTGCCGCCGGTCGGTGACGCGCTGGGCGGTCCAGCCGCCGAGCAGCGTCATCAGGAACGCCCCCAAGGCTATGACCACCGGCACGGGTGCACCTCTTCTCTTGACTGTCTCGGCTTCGCCACGTGCTGATCCCTGCTTACTGACCCCGGCCCTCCCCCGCATGTCCGACGGACGCGATTCCATCCCTTCCACCGCACGAGAGGAGCCCGCCATGACGCCGCACGGCCGCGCCCCCTCGGTCTTCGTCGGGCTGGGCGCGTCCAGCGGGGCCGAGGCGGCGGAGGTGCTCGACCTGATCGGCCGGGTCCTGGCCGAGGCGGGGGTCGCCCCCGAGGAGGTCGCCGCGCTGGCGACGGCCGATACGAAGACGGCGGAGGCCGGGCTCGTGGCCGCCGCCGCGCACCTCGGGGTGGAGCTGCTCGGGTACGGGGCCGGGGCGCTGGCCCGCGTCGAGGTGCCGCATCCGTCCGGCGCTGCGCTCGCGGCCGTGGGGACGCCGAGCGTGGCCGAGGCGGCGGCGCTGCTCGCGGCGGGGGCGGGCGGCGCGCTCGTGGTGGGCAAGCGGAAGTCCGCTCCGGCGGCCGGGCCCGCGAGGGTGACCTGCGCCGTCGCGCGGGGCGCGGGCGGGTCGGACGGTTCGGGCGGGAAGCGGTACGGACCTGCCCGCACGGGGACGCCGGCCCGAAAGTAACGTCTGGGGTCGGCCGTACGCCCGGAACCCGGCCCCCCGACCCGGCCCTCACCCTGGCCCCCGCCCCAGCACGGAATCAGCACGCAGTCCAGCACGCAGTCCCAGCACGGAATTCAGCACGGAGGAGATCGAGTGACCACCCCGCCAGCGCTGCTCATCGCCGGCCACGGCACCCCCGACGAGGCGGAGGCCGAGGCGTTCCGGGAGGTCGTCCGGGCGTTGAGCGGCCGGGCCCCCGGAGTCGCCGTCGCGGGCACGCTCGTCGGGCGGCGCGACCCGCGGCAGCTCGACGAGGCGGTCGCCGCCCTCGTCGGGGAGGGCGCCGGCCGCATCACCGCCGTACCGCTTGCGCTGGCCTCGGACGGGCCGGGCGACGCCGGCCCCGGCGGGGTGCCGGCCGCGCTGAAGCGCGCGCTGGCCCCGTACCCCGGCGTCGGCTACGCCTGCGGCCGCCCGCTCGGCCCGGAGCCCGAGCTGCTGGCGGTGCTGGAGCGGCGGCTGGACGAGGCGCTGGACGGGGCGGCCCGTACGTCCCGTACGCCCTCGGACCGGGCGGCGACGACGGTGCTGCTGGTGGGCCGGGGGTCGGCCGACGCGGAGGCCAACGCCGAGGCGCACCGGGCGGCGCGGCTGCTGTGGGAGGGGCGGGGCTACGCGGGCGTGGAGACGGCGTTCGTGTCGCTGGCCGCCCCCGATGTGCCCTCCGGGCTCGACCGCTGCGTGCGGCTGGGTGCGCGGCGGATCGTCGTGCTGCCGTACGTGCTCTTCTCCGGGGCGCTGCCGGACCGGGTGCGGATGCAGACGGAGGGGTGGGCGGCGGCCCATCCCGAGGTGGAGGTAGTCGCGGCGGAGGCGATCGGTCCGGCGGAGGAGCTGGTCGAACTGGTCGTGGGGCGTTACGAGGAAGTCGTGGGGCGCTACGAGGAAACGGTGGGCGCTCATGCGTAGGACGACGGCGGACCGGAGCCCGGCGGCGCAGGGCCCGGGGACGCGGGGTCCAGGCACGCAGAGTCCGGGGACGCAGGGCCCGGCGGCGCCGACGCACGATCTCCGGCACCACGGGGACGCCGAAGTGCGCGACAGCGGGGCGGAGTTGACGGATCTGGCCGTGAACGTACGGTCCGGCACGCCGCCGGTCTGGCTCAAGGAGCGGATCGCGGCCTCGCTGGACGGGCTCGCGGCGTACCCGGACGGGCGCGCGGCGCGGGACGCGGTGGCGGTGCGGCACGGGCTCGGGGCCGAGCGGGTGCTGCTGACGGCGGGCGCGGCGGAGGCGTTCGTCCTCGTCGCGCGCGCCCTGCCGGCCCGGCGGCCGGTCGTCGTGCATCCGCAGTTCACGGAGCCGGAGGCGGCGCTGCGGGACGCGGGGCACGACGTGGAACGGGTGGTGCTCGACGAGCGCGACGGGTTCCGCCTCGCGCCGGACGCGGTGCCCGCCGACGCCGATCTGGTCGTCATCGGCAACCCCACCAACCCCACGTCCGTACTGCACCCCGCCGACGCCATCGCCCGGCTCGCCCGGCCGGGCCGGACGCTGGTGGTGGACGAGGCGTTCATGGACGCGGTGCCGGGCGAGAGCGAGTCCCTGGCGGCGCGCACGGACCTGCCCGGCCTGGTCGTGCTGCGCAGCCTCACCAAGACCTGGGGCCTGGCCGGGCTGCGCATCGGCTACGTACTGGCCGCGCCCGGCACGGTCTCCGCGCTGGCGGGCGCGCAGCCGCTGTGGCCGGTCTCGACCCCGGCCCTCGCGGCGGCCGAGGCGTGCAGCGCTCCCCCGGCCCTCGCGGAAGCGGGCCACGCCGCGCACCGCATCGCCTCGGACCGGGCCCATCTGACGGCGCGGCTGGCGGAGTTCGAGGAGGTGCGCGTGTACGAACCGGCGGCGGGCCCCTTCCTGCTGATCCGCCTGCCGAACGCCTCCCGCGTCCGCTCCCGCCTCCGCGAACTCGGCTTCGCCGCCCGCCGCGGCGACACCTTCCCGGGCCTCGGCCCGGACCACCTCCGCCTGGCCGTCCGCGACCGCGCCACCACGGACCGCTTCGCGGTGGCACTGGCCAAGGCGCTGGGCGAGGGGTGAGAGGTGAGGACAGGGCTGCCGGGGGCATGTGGGGCCGCGTGTTCCTGGAGAGCCCGACGGTGGCCGTCCGCCGGCCGGCGCCGGTCGAGTACGGCGGCGGTCAGCGAGGCGGCGCGGACTCCTCGGCGCGGACGACGCGCTCCCGCGCGGCGGACACGCGGGCGGCGAGGCGGCGCGCGCTGTCGGGCAGGCGAGTCTCCGCCTCGCGCTGCGACGCCCGGACCGCCGCGGGCAGCTCGCTCCAGTCCTGGCACGCGGCGTCGCGTCCGGCGAGTTCGAGTTCCCTGCGCGCCGTGCGGCGCAGGTCATCCGCATCGCCCTTCGCCTCGGCGAGCAGTTCCTGCACCGCCCCGCGGGCATCGTCGGGCGAGGCGTACGACTCGTCCTCGTCGCGCATGCACCGCGCCCAGGCCCGACGTGCCTGGACGTATCGCGGCGACTTCGTCACCGTGTCGATGACCTTCGCGTTCACCCCTTCCAGGGCGAGGCGGTCCTCCTCCCAGCGGCGTCCGTAGAGCGTGGCCTGGCTCCGGTAGACGCAGCCGTCCGTGTTGACCCGGAGCGAGGGGGCGCCGGGGGC
The DNA here is from genome assembly GCF_040654795.1 of Streptomyces sp. NPDC050617. NCBI lineage: Bacteria > Bacillati > Actinomycetota > Actinomycetes > Kitasatosporales > Streptomycetaceae > Streptomyces > Streptomyces sp. NPDC050617. The sequence continues at coordinate 79,452 of NZ_JBFAIS010000028.1, forward strand.
GGCGATGGTGCGCTCGTGCGGGGCCGTGCCCACGAGCGCGCGCTCCCAACGGGTCCGCCGCTCGACGGACCAGCCGCCGGTGAGCCGGGTGTTGGGATCGGCGCCGGGCCCGGCGAGCGCGGCACTCGTCAAGCCGTATCCGTCCTGCCGGGCGCCCTCGCGGGTCACCAGCCCGTACGGATTGACGGACGGCGTCGGGGCGGCCGGCACCTCCTGGTACTCGAACCCCGCCCCTCGCATGCACGCGGCGACCGCGCGCTCCTCGGCCCGGTGCAGCGCGCGTTCCTCGGCGGGCGTCGGCAGCGCGGCGCCATGCAGGGGCACCGGCAACGGCTGTGACGCCCGGTGGCCAGGTGCGTCGGAGCACCCGGCCACCGTCAGCAGCGCCGATAACGCCGATAACACGGCCACCACGGTGGTTCTGCCGCGCGTACGGGTCACGGGCACCAGCGGTTGGAGGCGACGTTCTTGTAGTACGCGGTCCCCGTCAGGTCGCCTATGCCGTAGCCGCGCTTGATGTCGACGTGGCTGCCGGCATAGCCGGTCTTGCTGAAGATGCGCACCGTGCACTGGGTGCCGCTGTTGGACACCGAGAGGGCGTTGTTGAACTTGTTGTACTGGAGCAGGTTCGAGTTATCGCCCGCCACCTCTCCGGGGTCACCCGCGTAGTTCTTGCTCAGGTAGGCACAGAGCTTGGTGGACGGGCACGCCGCCGCGTTCGCCGGGGCGGCGATCGCGACGGCCGCGCCGCTCGCCGCCATGGCCAGGGCGGCAGCGGAGGTGAGCAACTTCTTGATCATCGTTCCCCCTTGCGTCACACGGGTCACCGGTGGACCGCCCCACAGGATTCGCGGCGGCCTCGGCGGACGACATGCTTCCGACCGGGGCGACCGGAAACCGGCTGTGAGTGGCGAAGTCGCTCCCCTTGACGTGTGGCCAGGGCACGCATCGCCCGTCGCCCCTGACGCCGGAGGGAGCGACTGACGCCGGAAGGGGCGACTGACGCCGGAGGGAGCGACGAGTTCAAGCCCCCTCCGGCGCTTCGCGCTGTCGGCCTCAGCCGCGTCCCCCTGTGGCGGCGGACCGGCGGCGGAGGGCGATGAGGGTGCCGGCGCCTGCCGCGACCAGGAGGGCGGCGCCGCCGGCCAGGTACGGGGTGAGGGCGTTGCCGCCGGTTTCGGCGAGGTCGGCGGGGGCGTGGCCGGAGCCCGTCTGGGGCTTGGGGGCCGGGGCGGCCGGGGTGCTGGGGGCGGGGGCGGAGGGGCTCGGGGAGGTGGCGGCCCTGGGCGTCTCGCAGGTGGCCCGGGCGAGGGTGACTCTGCCCTTCACGTCCGCCACGTTGAGCTTCAGCGGGTTGACCGCGACGTCGAGTTCGAGCGCGGTCGCCGCCGCGGTGCGCGACGTGGTCGAGGTCTTCGACAGGTCGAGCCGGACCTCGCCGACGCCCGGCACCTCCACCTTGGTCGTGCCCGCCGCCGAGAGAGTGACCTTTTTGCCGAGCACCGACACGTCGCCGAGCACGTTCGACGCGGCGGTCGGCTTGCGGCCCGCCTCGCACACTGCCTTGGACGTGACCTGCTGGACCTCGATGAGGGGGAGCAGCGGCAGGCCCGGTACGTGCACCTTGGCGTGCGCCAGGTTGGCGTACCCCCGCGCGGCGTGCCGGTCGGCCGTGGCGCGCGCCGTGGCCACGTCGGCGCGGAGCACGTGGACGGGGTTTCCGCGGTCGACGCCGTCCACGGTGACGCTGAGCGCGGTCTTGGCGGCCTCGGCGGGTGCGTGGACCTCGTTGAGGGAGGCGGACAGCGGCACGTCGACGGCCTTGTTGAGGAGCGAGACGTCGAGCCCCGCCCGGAGGACGACCGCGCCGGCCTTGCCGCCGCCGTTGGAGGCGCCGTCGGCGGTGCCGCTTCCGGCGCCGTTACCGGCGCCGTGGCCGGTGGCGGGTGCGGCGTGTGCCGGTGCGGCTCCGGAGAGGACGGCCGGTCCGGCGGCGAGCACGGTGGCCGCGGCGACCGACGCGAGACGGCGTACGGGCAGGCCGAAGGAGAAGCTGGCGGTGCTGGGCATGCGTGTGGGACCCCCACATGAGGCATGGAGCCGCCGGCGCGGCCAATGGGGGACATCGCCGGCCGACGGCTTGGACCCCGTCATGTTTGACGCACTGAGGGTGAACGGACAGCTACCTGGCGTCAGTTCATTCCAAAGGGTGGTTTCCGCACCTGGATTCGATTCTCCTGGCGCTCCCGGCCCCCCAACCGCGCCCTGCTCCCCCGGCCCTCACGTCACGCCCCGTCACCGAGGCCGCCGCATCCGCACGCCGCCCGGTCCACGATGCGAACCACTTGTTCGATATACGCAGGTCATCGCTAAAGTGCCGTTCTGTGTCACATGAGCAGACCGACCAGCAGACGGACCAGCAGACGGGCCAGCCCACCGAGGCTCCCCCCGCGACCGCCCCCGCGCCGCCCGCCCCCGAGGACGGCTCCCCCGCCGCCGACCGGGCCGCGCGCCTCGCGGTAACGGTCTTCCCGCTGCTCGTCCTCGCGGCCGGGGCGCTCGGACTCGCCCTCCCCTCGCCCTTCACCGGCTGGGCGCCCGCGGTCCCGTACCTGCTCGGCGTCGTGATGTTCTCGATGGGGCTCACCCTGACGCTGCCGGACTTCACCGCCGTCGCCAAGCGCCCGTGGGCGGTCGCGATCGGGCTGGTGGCGCACTACGTGATCATGCCGGGGCTGGGCTGGCTCATCGCCACCGTGCTCGACCTGCCGCCGCAGCTCGCCGCCGGGGTGATCCTGGTCGGCTGCGCGCCGAGCGGCACGGCCTCCAACGTCGTCACCTACCTGGCGCGCGGCGACGTGGCCCTGTCGGTCTCGGTCGCCACGGTCTCGACGCTCGTCGCACCGCTCGTCACGCCGCCGCTGACGCTGCTGCTCGCGGACCAGTTCCTGCACGTCGACGCGGGGGCGATGGTCACCGACATCCTCAAGACGGTGCTGGCGCCGGTGCTGCTGGGCGTGCTGGTCCGGCTGGTGGCGAGTCGCTACATCGACAAGGTGCTGCGGGTGCTGCCGTGGGTCTCGGCGGTCACCATCGCCGTCATCGTGCTGACGGTGGTCGCCGGCAGCGCCCGGCTCATCATGGACGCGGCGGCGCTCGTCTTCGTCGCCGTCATCCTCCACAACGGGCTGGGCCTCGCCCTCGGCTACGCCTCCGGCAAGCTGGCCCGGCTCGGCCGTCCGGGCAGCAGGGCGATGGCCTTCGAGGTCGGCATGCAGAACTCCGGCCTCGCCGCCTCCCTGGCCACCGCCCACTTCAGCCCGGCGGCCGCGCTGCCGGCGGCGGTCTTCTCCGTCTGGCACAACATCTCGGGCGCGCTGGCGGCGGCCTGGATGGGCCGCTCGTCCCGCCGCGCGGAGTAACCCCGACCGCTGTCCCGCGACCGCCCCCGATCGGAAGCCGGCCCGTACGAACCCGGTCCCATACGAAAGTCCCGTACGGAACCGGCCCCGCACGAAACCGGTCTCGGGCAAAGGTCCCGTACGCATCCGGCCCGCGCCCCGACGGGCCCATCCCGCGGCCCCGCCCGCCTCAGCGGATCACCCTCCCCCGCAGCACCACCCGGTCCGGTGACCCCAGCACCCGTACGTCCGCCCGCGGGTCCGTCCCGTAGACGACCAGGTCGGCCGGGGCGCCCTCCTCCAGGCCCGGGCGGCCGAGCCACTGGCGGGCGCCCCAGGCGGCGGCGTGCAGCGCGGCGGACGCCGGGATGCCGGCCTTGACCAGTTCGGCGACCTCCTGGCCGACGAGCCCGTGGGCCAGCGCGCCGCCCGCGTCCGTGCCGACGTAGACCGGCACGCCCGCGTCGTACGCCGCGCGCACCGTCTCGTACCGCCGCTCGTGCAGCCGCCGCATATGGGCGGCCCAGCGCGGGAACTTCCGCTCGCCGCCCGTCGCGAGCCGGGGGAAGAGGGCGATGTTGACGAGCGTGGGGACGATCGCGACGCCGCGCTCGGCGAACAGCGGGATCGTCTCCTCGGTCAGCCCGGTGGCGTGCTCGACGCAGTCGATGCCCGCCTCGACCAGCGGGGCCAGCGTCTCCTCGGCGAAGCAGTGCGCGGTGACGCGCGCGCCGAGCCGGTGCGCCTCCGCGATGGCGGCCTCTACCTCGCCGCGCGGCCAGCAGGCCGACAGGTCGCCGGTCTCGCGGTCGATCCAGTCGCCGACGAGCTTGACCCAGCCGTCGCCGTTGCGGGCCTCCCGTGCCACGTAGGCGACGAGGTCCTCCGGCTCGATCTCGTGCGCGTAGTTGCGGATGTAGCGGCGGGTGCGGGCGATGTGCCGGCCCGCGCGGATGATGCGCGGCAGGTCGTCGCGGTCGTCGATCCAGCGGGTGTCGGAGGGCGAGCCGGCGTCGCGCAGCAGCAGCGCGCCCGCGTCGCGGTCGGTCACCGCCTGTTTCTCGCTGGTCGAGGCGTCGACCGGGCCGTGCTCGTCGAGGCCGACGTGGCAGTGGGCGTCGACGAGGCCGGGCAGGGTCCAGCCCTCGATGAGGGTGGTCTCGCGCGCGCCGCGCGGCCGCTCGTAGGTGACGCGGCCGTCGATCACCCACAGCTCGTCGCGTACGTCCTCCGCGCCGACCAGCACCCGTCCCTTGATGTGCAACACCGGCGTCTCCGACACCGCAGCGCTCTCGCTCATGGACGGCACTGTACGAGCCCGAACACGCGTGTGCGTAGGGCGCCCGCGGGCGGCGCGCAATCGCGCCCGGCGCCTTCCCCGGTTTCTCGCGGCGTCTTCCGCGGCCCCTCGCGGACTCCTTCCAGGCTCCTTCCGGACTCGCCCCGGATCCCTTCCCGCAACCCGCACTCCAATCCCTATTGATGAATTATTTATTCCATCCCTAGAATCCTATTAAGCGCAGCTTCCCGCATTCTTCTGCCCGCTTTCCCGGACCTTAAACACCAAGATTCCGCTAACGCCGGATGGCGTAATTCCAGGGAATCTCAAGACCGTTACCCAGATGTGACACACTCCACAACACGCCCGGATTGCCCAGAAAATACCGGACAAACCGCCACATCTTGCAGGCGAGCCGCGCGCTCGCGGGCCCCCGCGCGTTAACACAAAAGCGCATCCTGCGTAACCCCTACCCGCGATGCAATTTCAAATTTAGCTCGGTAAATTCAATCCGCATGACCGCCGCACAAGCAGACCTTGCACGTGCCCGCTGCGAATTTCTCGAAATGCCGGAGGGGCTGAAGCTCGACACTCCATGTCTGGAGGACGGAGCCGCGATCTGGCGCATCGCCCGCGACTCCGAGGTGCTGGATCTCAACTCCTCGTACAGCTACCTCCTGTGGTGCCGCGACTTCGCCGCCACCTCGGCGGTGGCCCGGTCCGAGGGCGGCGAGCCGGTCGGCTTCGTGACCGGCTACATACGCCCCGAGCGCCCGCGCACCCTGGTCGTCTGGCAGATCGCCGTCGACCGCGCGCACCGCGGCCGGGGGCTCGCCGCCGCGCTGCTGGACGGACTGGTGGAGCGGACCGCCCGGGAGCCGGGCGTCGACGAGGTCGAGACCACGATCACGGCCGACAACGCCCCCTCCAACCGGCTGTTCGCCTCGTTCGCCGAACGGCACGGCGCCCGCTTGGAGCGCGAAGACCTCTTCGGCGCCGAGCTGTTCCCGGACACCGGTCACGAGCCGGAGGTGCTGCACCGCATCGGCCCGATCGTGGTCTGAGGCAGCCCCTCCCCCGGCACCCCCCATCGCTTCTCACTCACCCCCTCGCGATTCGTCTCCCAGGAGAACGCTGTGACCATCACCCCGCCCGCCCTGAGCGTCTTCGAGACCCTGGAGTCGGAGGTGCGCAGCTACTGCCGCAGCTGGCCCGCCGTCTTCGACCGTGCCCAGGGCAGCTACATGTACGACGAGGACGGCCACACCTACCTCGACTTCTTCTCCGGCGCCGGCGCCCTCAACTACGGCCACAACAACCCGGTGCTCAAGCGCGCGCTGATCGACTACATCGCGCGGGACGGCGTCACGCACGGCCTGGACATGGGCACCACCGCGAAGCGCGCGTTCCTGGAGTCCTTCCAGAACATGATCCTGCGCCCGCGCGACCTGCCGTACAAGGTCATGTTCCCCGGCCCGACGGGCACCAACGCCGTGGAGGCCGCGCTCAAGCTGGCCCGCAAGGTCAAGGGCCGCGAGTCGATCGTGTCGTTCACCAACGCCTTCCACGGCATGTCGCTCGGCTCGCTCGCGGTCACCGGCAACGCCTTCAAACGGGCCGGCGCGGGCATCCCGCTGGTGCACGGCACCCCGATGCCGTTCGACAACTACTTCGACGGCCGCGTCCCGGACTTCCTGTGGTTCGAGCGGCTGCTGGAGGACCAGGGCTCCGGCCTGAACACCCCCGCCGCCGTCATCGTCGAGACGGTGCAGGGCGAGGGCGGCATCAACGTCGCCCGTCCCGAGTGGCTGCGGGCCCTCGCCGACCTGTGCAAGCGCCGCGACATGCTGCTCATCGTCGACGACATCCAGATGGGCTGCGGCCGTACGGGTGCCTTCTTCTCGTTCGAGGAGGCGGGCATCACCCCGGACATCGTGACCCTGTCGAAGTCCATCGGCGGCTACGGGATGCCGATGTCGCTGACGCTCTTCAAGCCGGAGCTGGACGTCTGGGAGCCGGGCGAGCACAACGGCACCTTCCGCGGCAACAACCCGTCCTTCGTCACCGCGGCCGCGGCCCTGGACACCTACTGGGCCGACGGCCAGACCGAGAAGCAGACCCTCGCCCGCGGCGAGCAGGTCGAGCAGGCGCTGCGCGCGATCTGCGAGGAGCACGTGCGGCTCGGCGCCGAGTACCGCGGCCGCGGCCTGGTCTGGGGCCTGGAGTTCACCGACAAGTCGCGCGCCACGGCGGTGGCCCGGCGCGCCTTCGAACTCGGCCTGCTGATCGAGACGTCCGGCCCGGAGAGCGAGGTCATCAAGCTCCTCCCGGCGCTGACCGTCACCCCCGAAGAGCTGGACGAGGGTCTGCGGACCCTCGCCCGAGCGGTCAACGAGACCGCCTGACCGCAGTACGCGCGGTGAGCGCGCCAGGCGCGACGAGCGCAGTATGTACGTACGAGAGAAAGGCAGCACCGCACCGTGATCGTCCGATCCTTCAAGGACATCGAGGGCACCGACCGGCACGTCAAGGCGGCGACCGGCACCTGGGAGAGCAAGCGCATCGTGCTGGCCAAGGAGCGGGTGGGCTTCTCGCTCCACGAGACCGTGCTCTACGCCGGCACCGAGACGTCGATGTGGTACGCCAACCACATCGAGGCGGTCCTGTGCGTGGAGGGCGAGGCCGAGCTCACCAATGAGGAGACCGGCGAGAAGCACCTCATCACGCCCGGCACCATGTACCTGCTCGACGGGCACGAGAAGCACACCATGCGCCCGAAGACCGACTTCCGCTGCGTCTGCGTCTTCAACCCGCCGGTCACCGGCCGTGAGGACCACGACGAGAACGGCGTCTACCCCCTGCTGACCGAGCCGGAGTCCGTACCGGAGACCGTCAGCAGCTGAAACCCGAGCCCCGCAGGCCCAAGAGAGGAGAGATCATGACCACCGCCCCCGAGCGCACCACTGACCTGTACCCCACCCGTGGCACGAGCGAGGTGACCACCCAGCGCCAGGACCCGGTGGTGTGGTCCGACCCTGGGGCTCCGGGGCCGATAGACGCGGCGGAGCTGCGGGACTACGAGCGGGACGGCTTCCTCGCCGTCGATCAGCTCATCACCCCGGACGAGGTCGAGGTCTACCGCGCCGAGCTCGACCGGCTGATCGCCGATCCGGCCGTACGGGCCGACGAGCGCTCGATCATCGAGCCGAAGTCGCAGAAGGTGCGGTCGGTGTTCGAGGTGCACCGGCTCAGCGAGGTGTTCGCCGGCCTGGTCAGCGATCCACGGGTGGTGGACCGCGCCCGGCAGATCCTGGGCTCGGACGTGTACGTCCACCAGTCCCGGATCAACGTCAAGCCGGGGTTCGGGGCCAGTGGCTTCTACTGGCACTCGGACTTCGAGACCTGGCACGCCGAGGACGGGCTGGCGAACATGCGGACCGTGTCGGTCTCGATCGCGCTGACCGAGAACTACGACACCAACGGCGGCCTCATGATCATGCCGGGCTCGCACCGGACGTTCCTGGGGTGCGCGGGCGAGACGCCGAAGGACAACTACAAGCAGTCGCTGAAGATGCAGGACGCCGGGACCCCCTCGGACGAGGCCCTCACCGGCTTCGCCGAGAAGCACGGCATCAAGCTCTTCACGGGCCCGGCCGGCTCGGCGACCTGGTTCGACTGCAACTGCATGCACGGGTCGGGCGACAACATCACGCCCTTCGCGCGCAGCAATGTCTTCATCGTCTTCAACAGCATGGAGAACCCGGCGGTGGAGCCCTTCGCGGCCCCGGTGCCCCGCCCGTCCTTCATCGGCGCCCGAGCCCCGTTCACGCCCGTGAAGTAGTGCCCGTGTGAACCGGCGCCACCTGGTATGACGCGCCCGTGGGCGGCCCCTCACCAGAGGGACCGCCCACGGGCGCGCGGTCATTTGACGCCGACGGCTATCGACTGGGCCCCCGCCAGATGGCGCACCCAGTTCTCCCCGAACCCGGCCTCGGCCAGCCAGCGCCGGCAGTCCGCGCCGGTGAAGTCGAAGCCGCCCGTGGTCTCTATGAGCATGTTGAGGCTCATCAGCAGCCCGGTCGCGTTCTGGCGCCGGTCGTCGTCGATCAGCGACTCGTAGACGATGACCGCCCCGCCCTCGGGCAGCGCCTCGTACGCCTTGCGGAGCAGCATGCGCTTGGTGGGCAGGTCCCAGTCGTGCAGGACGTGGCCGAAGATCAGCACGTCGGCGGTGGGCAGCGGCCCGGTGAGGAAGTCGCCGCCGATGAAGGAGAGGCGGTCGGCGAGGCCGCTGCTTCTCAGGCGGCCGTGGAAGTTCCCGGCGACGGCCGGCAGGTCGAAGCCGATGCCCTCCAGGTGGGGGCGCACGCGCAGCAGCTGGGTGAGCAGCGCGCCCTCGGCGCAGCCGATGTCGGCGACGGTCCGGCGGCCGGACCAGTCGAAGGCTTCGGCGATGGCGTGCGCGGAGCGGGCGGAGAGACCGGTCATGGCCTGCTGGAACTCCGTGAGCCGGGCGGGCTCCTCGTAGAGGGAGTCGAAGAGGTCGCCGCCCTCCCGGCTCTTCTTGACCTCGTTCTGCGGCTCTCCGGTGCGCAGCGCCTCGGCGAGGCCGCCCCAGAAGTCGTACAGGCGGTTGTCGGCCATCTCCAGGAAGCCGCCGATGTAGGTGGACTGGCCGCGGTCCAGATAGCGGGCGGTGGCGGGCGTGTTGGCGTAGGTGCCGCGGTCGTCTGCCGGGCCGTCCGCGCCGTCGAGGTCGCCGCCGGTGCGGTGCAGCATGCCGAGCGCCACGAGCGCGTCCAGGAAGTCGCGGGCGGAGCGCGGGTGCAGGTCGAGCCGGACGCGCAGTTCCTCGTACGGCATGGGGCGCTCGGCCAGCACCGTGAACAGGTCGAGGCGGACCGCGCTGAGCAGGACCTTCGCCGCCTGGAAGCCCAGCCCGACGTCGAGGATGCGGTCCGGGGAAGCGGCTTGGTCCCGCTCAGTGCGTGGGTACTGCATGGTGGCTCTCCTCGTGGGCGTCAGCGGTGATCGGCCGGATTCGGCGATCAGTGCGTCCGTACCCGCTCAGGCTGTTCCGGCCACTTCCAGCAGCCGGTCCACGTCGGCTTCGGTGTTGTAGAGGTGGAAGGCGGCGCGGAGGTTGCCCGCGCGGTTGGAGAGCTGGATGCCTCGGTCGGCGAGGCGGGGGGCCTGGTGGCCGAGGGCGGGGACGGAGACGATGGCCGAGCCCTCGGAGGGTACGGGGGTGTGGCCGAGGTCGGCGAGGCCGCGGCGGAAGCGGTCGGCGAGGGCGCGGTCGTGGGCGCCGATGGCGTCGACGCCGAGCTCCTCGATGAGGGCGAGCGAGTGCCGGGCGGCGACGTACGAGTAGAGGCTGGGGCTCTCGTCGAAGCGGCGGGCGGAGCGGGCGAGTTCCTCGACGGGGCCGTAGCAGCTGTCCCAGGGCTTCTCGCCGGAGACCCAGCCGGCGAAGGAGGGGGTGAGCGGGGTGGCGGTGGGGTCGGCGGGGGTGGTGAGGAAGGCGGTGCCGCGCGGGGAGAGGAGCCACTTGTAGCAGACCGCCGCCGTGTAGTCGTAGGCGTCCGCGTCCACCGGCAGCCAGCCGGCCGCCTGGCTCACGTCGATGAACGTGCGGGCGCCGTGGGCCCCGGCCGCCGCCGCGATGGCGTCGAGGTCCGCGATCCGGCCGTCCGCCGACTGCACGGCGCTGACGGCGACGAGCGCCGTGCCGGGCCGTACGGCGTCGGGGAGCTTCTCCAGCGGCATGGTGCGCACGGTGAGGTCGGGGCGCATGTGGAAGGGGTTGACGAGGGAGCTGAAGTCGCCCTCGGCGACCAGGACTTCGGACCCGGGCGGCAGGGACTGGGCGATCAGTCCGCCGTAGACCGCGACGGACCCGCCCGCGGCGACGCGCTCCGGCGGCACGCCGACGAGCCGGGCGTACGAGGCGCGCGCCGCCTCGACCGCCTCGTAGTGGACGGTGAGGGAGCGGCCGGCCGCGGTGTCCTCGACGGCCCCGGTCATGGCGGCGACGGCGGTGGCGGGCAGCAGGCCGGCGGAGGCGGTGTTGAGGTAGGTCGTCTCGGGCGCGAAGAGCGTGGTCGCGAGTTTCTCCATGGTGGCGACTATGCGCGGCGGACCGCCGCCGCGTCCACGGTCCGCCGGGCCGGACCGGGGCGCGTACGGCGGGAGTTCGCCGACGGGGCCCGGAGCCGTCAGGCCGTCAGCGCGTCAGCGCGGGGTAGTCGATGTAGCCCTCGTCCGCGCCGCCGAACATCGTGGCCCGGTCCGGCGCGTTGTACGGGCCGCCGGCCGCGAGGCGCGCCGGCAGGTCCGGGTTGGCGAGGAAGAGCGCCCCGTAGGCGAGCGCGTCGGCGGTGCCGTCCTCGACGAGGGGCAGCTCCTCGGCGCCGGTGGGGCGGCCGACCGTGCCCGGATTGAGCAGGAAGACGCCGCTGAACTGCTTGCGGAGGGTGAGGGTCAGTTCGCGGTCGCGGCCCTCGACGACGTGCAGATAGGCGAGGCCGAGCGGGTCGACCGCCTTGACGAGGGCGGTGTAGACGGCTTCGGGGGCGGGCTCGTCGATGTCGTTGTAGGGGTTTCCGGGCGAGACGCGCAGCCCCGTGCGGTCGGCGCCGATCTCGGCGGCGACGGCACGGGCGGTCTCGACGGCGAAGCGGACGCGGTTCTCGTCGGAGCCGCCCCAGGCGTCGGTGCGGCGGTTGGTGTTCGGGGCCAGGAACTGGTGGATGAGGTAGCCGTTGGCGCCGTGCAGTTCGACGCCGTCGAACCCCGCGGCGATCGCGTTGCGGGCCGCGCTCACGAAGTCGGCGACGGTCGCGCGGATCTCGTCCTCGGTGAGGACGTGAGGCGTGACGAAGTCCTTGGGGCCCTCGTGGGTGTAGACCTGCCCGGCCGCCGGGACGGCGGAGGCGCCCACCGGAACGAGCCCGTCCGGCAGCAGGGAGGGGTGGCCGATGCGCCCGGTGTGCATGAGCTGGACGAAGATCCGGCCGCCGGCCGCGTGCACGGCGTCGGTGACCTTGCGCCAGGCGGCGACCTGGGCGGCGCTGTGCAGGCCGGGGGTGTCGGGGTAGCCCTGGCCGACGGCGGAGGGGTGGGTGCCCTCGGTGATGATCAGCCCGGCGGAGGCGCGCTGCGCGTAGTACGTGGCGACGGAGTCCGTCGGCGTGGCGCCGGGGCCGAAGGCGCGGCTGCGGGTCATCGGGGCCATGACGATGCGGTTGGCGAGGCGGACGGCGCCGAGTTCGAGGGGGTCGAAGGCGGTGGTCACGGGGTCCTCCAGGAGGTATGCGATCGCTTTACACGGTCGGCCGACCGGATAACCGCTCGGCGCCGCAGGGCATTCCTTGGCCGGCCAAAGTAATCTGGAGCGGGCGCGGGCGCCCCGAGAGCCGAGGAGCGCCGCCCGTACGCCATGGAGGCCCGTCATGACACCGACCGACGACGTTCCCTGTCCGGACTCCCCCGCCACGCCGGCCGCCGCACCCGCCGTGACCAGCCACGCCGTCCCCAGAATCGCCCGGCTGCACCGCGCGGCGGCGGGCCGCCTGCTGCGCCGCGTCGGCCTCCACCCCGGCCAGGAATTCCTGATGATGCTGCTGTGGGACCAGGGCCCCCAGCGGCAGGCGGAGCTGATCAAGACGCTGGCGCTGGACGCGTCGACGGTGACCCGGATGGTGCAGCGCCTGGAGCAGGCCGGACTGGTGACCCGCACCCCCGACCCGGTCGACGGCCGCGCGATGCGCGTCGAGGCGACGGAATCGGGCCACGCGCTGCGCGCGGACGTCGAGCGGGCCTGGCTGGAGCTGGAGGAGCAGACGCTCGCCGGCCTCGGCGCGGACGAGCGCCGCGAACTCACCCGGCTGCTCGCGCGCGTGGAGGGCAATCTGTGCCGGTCCGCGGCAGCAGCGGCGGCCCGCTAGAACTCCGCGCCGCTACGTGCCCGCCGGCCGCGGAAGCGTGAACTCGTCGCCGAGGCCGAGGCGGCGCAGCACCCCCGAGATGTGCCGGTGCAGCAGCTCGCGGGCCTCGCCGCCGTGGCCCGCGCCCATGGCCAGGGCGATGGCCTCGTGCTCCGCGATGTCGTCCGCCGCGTGGCCGGGGCCCGCGATCGAGGCGGCGGAGACGCGCAGTCCCTGGCCCCAGAGGGCGGCGTGCATCGAGGCCAGGACCGGGTTGCCGCCGGCCTCGACGAGTTCGCCGTGGAAGGCGCGGCCGATGACGAGGGCCTGCGCGGACGACGGCGACGGGCCCGCCGGCACCTCGTCCTCCAGCGCGTACAGCCGCTCGCCCAGCCGGCGCAGTTCGTTGTGGCCGCGGGCCGCCACCGTGTCCAGCGCGAACAGCTCGATGAGCAGCCGCGCCTCCATCACGCACCGGGCCTCGCCCAGCGATACGGGCGCCACCAGCGCGCCGCGCTCGGCGACCAGCTGGAGGTACCCCTCGTCGCTCATCCGCCGGAACGCCTCCCGGACCAGGTCCGCGTCGGCCCCGAGCCGGTCGGCGACGGCCTCCACCGAGAGCACCGCGCCGCTGAGGAAGGTGCCGTCGAGCACCCGTGCCCGCAACTCGGCGTGGACGCGGTCCACCGGGGCGTTCTCCTGGGACATATGTCCAGTGTGCACCGATGCGGCCCCTGTTACGCCCGGCGCCGGCCCCAAGCGGGTGGCGGCGCGCGGCCCGCTCGCGCGCCCGTACGGGCGCCGCTCCCGCCCCGCCGGGCGCACTCCCCGCGCCGTGCGCTTGCCGGTAGCCTCCCGGCGCATGACGCATCCCCGTGACGTACGGCAGACAGGGCGCACGCGCGAGTACTGGGAGTCCGCCGGGGCCGCCCACACCTTCACCCATCCGCTCGATCCGGAGCTGCTCGCCGCCCATCTGCCCGTGGACGGGCGGATTCTCGACTACGGCTGCGGGTACGGCCGGCTGGTCCTGGAGCTCACCGCATCGGGCTACCGCGACGTGCGGGGCGTCGATCCGTCGGCGGCGCTCATCGCCCGGGGCCTCGCGGCCCGCCCGGAGCTGCGCCTGACCCGGATGGGCGCGCCGCCGCTGCCGTTCGCGGACGCGTCGTTCGACGCGGCGCTCCTCTTCGCCGTCCTCACCTCGGCCCCCGACCCGGTCGCGCAGGAGTCCGCGGTCGCGGAACTGGCCCGGCTCGTGCGGCCCGGCGGCGTCGTGTACGTCAGCGACGTGCCGCTCCAGACCGACGAGCGCAGCCGCGACCGCTACCGCGCGCAGGAGGCGAGCACCGGCACGTACGGCGTCTTCCGCATCGAGGACGGCGGGACGTTCCAGCACCAGCCGCCGGAGCGCTTCCACGAACTCTTCGGCCGCCATGGCTTCACGGCGGCCGAGGAGCGGCGGGACGTGACGCCGACGCTCGACGGCGGCACGGACCTCAGGGTCCAGCTGATCATGCGCCGGGCGGCTTAGACGCAGGCTCTCAACTCTCGCGGCGGCCGTCCACGCGGCGCGGCAGCCCCAGCGGGTTGCCGTCGCGCAGCTCGGGCGGGAGCAGGGCGGCGGGGGTGTTCTGGTGGACGACGGGGCGCAGCCAGCGTTCGACGGCGGTGGCGCCGACGGAGGTGGAGGTGGAGGTCGTCGCCGGGTACGGGCCGCCGTGGTGCTGCGCCTCGGTGACCGCGACGCCGGTGGGCCAGCCGTCCACGAGCACCCGGCCCGCGAGCGGTACGAGCGCGGCGAGCAGGTCCGCTCCCCGCCCCGCCGTCCCGTCGGCCTCCGCCGCGCCGAGGTGCACGGTGGCGGTGAGGTTGCCGGACAGCTGCCCGAGGACCGCGTCGATCTCCGCGTCGTCGGTGTAGCGGGCGACGACGGTGACGGGGCCGAAGCACTCCTCCAGCAGGACGCCGTACGGGCCGCCGGAGGCGAGAAGGTCGGCGGGCACGGCGAGGAACCCGGCGCCGACGGTGTGTTCGCCCGCCGCGCCCGGGACCACGGGGGCCTGCACGCCGGGGAGTTCGGCCCGCTCCCGTACGCCCTCCGCGAAGGCGTCCCGCATCCGGGCGTCGAGCAGGACGCCCGCGCCGGCGGCGCCGACGGCGTCGGCGAGGGACTTCAGCAGCCGGTCGCCGGACTCGCCGGCCGGGGCGAGGACGAGGCCGGGCTTGGTGCAGAACTGGCCGACGCCCATCGTCATGGCCCCCGCGAGCCCCGCGCCGATCTGCTCGGCGCGCTCCTCGGCGGCGGCGCGGGTGACGACGACCGGGTTGAGGCTGCCGAGTTCGCCGTGGAAGGGGATGGGGTGCGGGCGGGCGGCGGCCGCGTCGAACAGGGCCCGGCCGCCGCGCACCGAGCCGGTGAACCCGGCGGCGGCGACCAGCGGGTGCCGCACCAGGTCGAGGCCCGCGTCGAAGCCGTGCACGACGGTGACGACGTCCTCGGGCAGCCCGGCGGCGACGGCGGCGCGGCGTAGCAGGGAGCCGCAGAGCTCGGAGGTGGCGGGGTGGTCGGGGTGGGCCTTGACGACGACGGGGCAGCCGGCGGCGAGCGCGCTCGCGGTGTCGCCGCCGGGCACGGAGAAGGCCAGCGGGAAGTTGCTGGCGGCGTAGACGGCGACGACGCCGAGCGGCACCTTGTAGCGGCGCAGGTCGGGGCGGGGCACGGGCTGGGCGGCGGGGTCGGCGTGGTCGACGATGATGTCGAGGAAGGCGCCCTCGTCCACGGCGTCCGCGAAGGCGCGGAACTGGTAGGCGGTGCGGGCCAGTTCGCCGGTGAGGCGGCCGGCGCCGAGCGCGGTCTCCGCGTCGGCGGCGGCGACGAGCCGCTCGCCCGCCTCGTCGAGGAGGTCGGCGGCGCCGCGCAGCAGGGCGGCCCGCGCGGCGCGGTCGGCGAGGGCCGGGCGGGCGGCGTGCGCGGCGCGTACGGCGCGGTCCACGTCGGCCGGGCCCGCTTCCTCGGCGACCTGCTCGTACTGCTTCCCGGTCCGGGGGTCGACGCTCCACACTGGTGCTGCCACCGCGGGCTCCTCCTCCTGCTGGTTGCGGTTCGCACACCGGGTGTTGTTCGATATGCTGAACGCTGTCCCTGATGGTGAATATTCTGGGGACTCTATGGCGGGTCGAACAGAGGGGTCAAGGGCGATGTCAGCTGCCGAGACGGGCGGAGCCCAGGTCAAGTCCGCGGTCCGCACGGTCGAATTGCTCGAATTCTTCGCCGGCCGGCCGGGCATGCACAGCCTCGCGGCCGTCCAGGAGGCCGTGGGGTACCCCAAGTCCAGCCTGTACATGCTGCTGCGCACCCTGGTCGAGCTGGGCTGGGTCGAGACGGACGCCACCGGCACTCGGTACGGCATCGGCGTGCGCGCCCTGCTGGTCGGCACCTCCTACATCGACGGCGACGAGGTGGTGGCCGCCGCCCGCCCCACCCTGGACCGGCTCTCCGACGACACCACCGAGACCATCCACCTCGCTCGCCTCGACGGCACCAATGTCGTCTATCTGGCCACCCGCCAGTCCCAGCACTACCTGCGCCCCTTCACCCGCGTCGGCCGCCGGCTGCCCGCCCACTCCACCTCGCTGGGCAAGGCGCTGCTCGCCACCTGCACCGACGAGCAGGTCCGCAAGCTGCTGCCGGAGTCCCTGGCGCCGCTCACCGAGCACACCATCACCGACCGCGAACAGCTCATCGAGGAGCTCCACGCCGTCCGCGAACAGGGCTACGCCGTGGACCGCGAGGAGAACACCCTGGGCCTGCGCTGCTTCGGCGTCGCCATTCCGTACCGCACCCCGGCGCGCGACGCGATCAGCTGCTCGGTCCCGGTGGCCCGGCTGACCCCGGCGCACGAGCAGATGATCAAGGACGCGCTCTTCGACGCCCGCGACCGTCTGACGCTGGCGACGCGGCGGCTCTGAGGCGCAGGGCGCACGGCGCACGGGAGTGGGCCGAGGCGGGTCCGACGGCCGCCCGGTAGCGGGGCGCGTGATCGCACGCCGTAAGGTCTGCACATCAACGCGGGCCGCGCCAGGGGGAGTTGCGAGTTGCGGCCCGTTCACCATGCCGATCGCGCCCTGGAGTACCCCTCATGTCCGGCTTCCCGCCGATTCGTACGCCCCGTTCTCCGTCCGGCTGGACCATGGCGGTCTTCGGGGCCCTCGCCGCGCTGCTGGGCGTGGTGGGGCTCGTCGCCCCGGAGTCGCTGATCGCGGCGATGGGCCTCGAACCCCTCGGTTCCGCGCACCGCGCGCCGGTCGACCACACCCGTACGTTCATCACGGCGTCGTCGATGGCGGCGCTGAACATGGGCGTGTACTACGTGCTGGCGGCCTTCGCCGACTGGCGCGCCTTCTTCATCTGGACCGTCCCCTTCCGCGTCCTGACCTGCGCCGTCTTCACCCTCGCCGTGGTCTCCGGACGCGCCCCCACGCCCTTCGTCGGCGTCGGCCTCTGGGAGGGCGCGGGGGCCCTGGCCACGGCGATAGCCCTGCGCGCCGAACACCGCCGCCGCCTGGCCACCCTCCCGGAACCGGCCCTGCGGTCGGGCGGCTGACCGGACGCCGGGACTCAGCCGAGACGCGTGAGCGCCGTCCGTACCGCCGCGAGATCGGCGTCGGAGGCCAGCCCCGCGTGGTAGAGCCGCAGTTCGTCCGCGCCCAGCGACGCCGCGTGGGCGGCGTCGGCGGCGAGGGAGCCGGGGCTGCCGCCCATGCCGGAGACGACGGTGAAGTTGGCGGCGAGAGTACGGTCCGGGGCTCCGTGACCGGCGAAGGGGCGCAGGACCGCTTCGCGGGCGGCGTCGGGGCCGGTGCAGGGGAGGACGACGCCGTCGGCGTGGGCGAGTACGCCGGCGGGGACGACGCCCGCGTTGGCGCCGCAGCGGTGCGGGGCCGGGTCGGCGTGGAGCATGACGCGGAAGCCGGGGCGGTCCGCTCCCGCCGCGGCGCGGACGGCCGCCACGCACTCCCGCTGGAGGGTGTCCGCGGCGGCGTCGCGCCAGGCGCGTACGGCCTCGGCGAGGTCCGGGCCGAGGAGTTCGCGCACCTCGGCCCACTCCCCCGCGCGGTCGGCCGCGCCCGCCGCCTCGCCTCCGGACCAGTACGGCCGCAGGGCCCGTACGGTCGCGGCGCGCAGTTCCTCGGGGTCCGCGCCGTGCCCGGAGTAGCCCGCGGCGCAGACGTCGCAGAAGCACAGCGACATCAGGTACTGGCCCGCGCCGTCCAGCCCCACCCCGCCGATCTTGTCGTGGGCGTGCAGGTGCGCCAGGCCGTACCAGCCGCAGGACTCCAGGTCCGTCCCGCTCGCGCCGGGGCGGGTCGCGGCCTCCGCGGCCAGGTCGACCAGGTACGTACGGACCTCGGGGCGGGCGACACAGGGGGCCCAGGGGTAGCGGTCGCCGTACGCGTTCCGCACGGAGGTGGCCGGATGCTCCTCGCCCAGGCGGGAGTTGTGCGCGAGCACCACCCAGGTGTACACGTCGAGCCCCGCCGCGGCCAGCGCCTCCGCGGCCTCCGCGAACGGGTCGGCCCCGGCCGTCCAGGACTGCGCGTACGGGCGCAGCTCCCGTCCCCGCCAGCGGTCCGCGTCCGGCGGGTAGAGGACGGCGGAGTGGCGGGCGGTGACGATGCGGCGGCCGGGGTGACGGGGGGTCAGGGCGCGGGTGGAGTGGTAGGCGGAGGCGAGGGTGACGCGCCGGACGCCGAGGTCCGCGACGCGGCGGGCGGCGTCCGGGTCGCCGACGACGTCCCAGGGGTAGAGGAACGCGGCGGCGATCACTTCGCCTCCAGCGGCGGGACCGCCTCCGTCAGCAGCGCCCGGCCCCGCTCGATGAGTTCGGCGAGCTCCTTGACGTGCGCGGCGGTCGGTTCGGTGAGCGGGGGCCGCACCTCGCCGACGTCGAGGCCGCCGAGGCGGACGCCCGCCTTGACGAGCGAGACCGCGTATCCGCGCCCCTGGTTGCGGAGTTCGACGAGCGGCACGTAGAAGCCGTCGAGGAGCTTGGCCACCAGCGCGTCGTCGCCCGTGGCGAGCGCCCGGTGGAAGGCGAGGGCGATCTCGGGCGCGAAGCAGAAGACGGCGGAGGAGTAGAGGCGCACGCCGATGGCGCGGTAGGCGAGGCCGGTGAGTTCGGCGGTGGGCAGCCCGTTGAAGTAGAGGAAGTCCTCGCGCGGGAGCGCGGTGCGGACCGCGCTCACGATGCGCTGCATCAGGTCGAGGTCGCCGCAGCCGTCCTTGAGTCCGATGATGCCGGGGGTGCGGGCGAGTTCGACGACGGTCTCGGGGGTGAAGACCGCGTTGTCGCGCTGGTAGACGATGACGTCGAGGGAGGTGGCCCCGGCGAGTTCGGTGTAGTGCCGCAGCAGCCCTTCCTGGCCGGGCACGACGAGATACGGCGGCATGGCGAGCAGGCCGTCCGCGCCCGCCTCCTCGGCGTGCCGGGCGTACTGCTTGGCGAGCGCGGTCCCGTAGCCGGCCCCGGCGACGACGGGCACCCGGCCGGCCGCCTCCTCGACGGCGGCGGCGACGCACGCGCGGAACTCCTCCGCGGTCAGCGCGTGGAACTCCCCGGTGCCGCAGCACGCGAAGACCGCCGCCGCGCCCGCGTCGACGCCCGCGCGCACATGGGCGCGGAACGCTTCGAGGTCGAGCCCGCCGTCGGGCCCGTACGCGGTCACGGGAAAGAACAGCAGGCCGTCGAGGCGCTCGGCGAGTGCGGCAGAGGTCACGGGCTCTCCCTGGCGTGTACGTGCACGTTTCTGATTAGCGTCCATATCTCTGAACGCGGCTACGCTAAGCCAGCCCGACGGAGCCGGTCAAGTGCCGGACACCGCGCTGCCTTTGCCCGCCCTCTGCCCGCGCCCTGCCCTCCCCTTGTCCGCGCCCTGTCCGCGCTCTGTCGTCTTCCGCGACAGCGGCTGCCTGGGCGTGGCCGACGCCATCGGCCCGCGCGGCACGCTGCCCGCCGAGGCCCTGGACGCGGTCCGGCACGCGTCCCGGCACTCGGCCCCGGACGCGGACTGACCGCAGGCTCCCGACGACGGGACCGACGCGATGCGCCGACGGCGGCGCGGTACGGCGCGGAACGGCCCGGCCCGGCCCGGGGGCCGGCGCCGGTTCTCAGCCGGACACGGCGGCGGCCAGCTCCACCCGGTCGCTCTCCCCGTCCGAGAGGAACGACGCCAGGGCCTGCCCCTCCTCGGCGACGGCGGCGCGTTCGGCTCGGGAGAAGGCGCGCAGCGGGGTGACCGTGACCGTACCGGCCTTGGCGGTCCAGGTCGCGGCGGCGCGGCCGTCGACCAGGACGACGCGGGCCCCGGTGACCGAGAGGCCGCGGTGGGCGTCGTCGATGATCCGGCCGCGGTCCTGGAAGCCGAGGATCGCGTTGTCGAACGCCGGCAGGAACCGCATCGGGGCCGGAGTCGCGGGGTCGGGGCGGGGCGCGTCGGGCAGGTCCAGCAGCTCCCGGCCCCGCTCGTCGCGGAAGCCGACCAACTCCTCGCGCACGGCGGCGACCGCGGCCGGCAGCCCGGCGAGGCCGCACCAGGCGCGCAGGTCGGCGGAGGCGGCGGGGCCGAACGCCGCCAGGTAGCGCCGCACCAGCGCCCGGCCCACGGGGTCGGTCCCGTCCGCGGCGGGCGGGTCGATCTCGCGGCCGAGCCACGAGGAGACCGGGACGTTGCGCACCCCTCCCTTCGCGCGCCAGAGCCCGCGCGGCGGCAGTTGCACCATGGGGATGAGGGCGGCGACCAGCATCTCGCCCAGCGCCCGCGGGCCCGGATCCGGCCAGCGGTCGGCGAGCGCCCGAGCGAGCTCCGGCATCGAGCGGGGCTCGCCGTCGGCGAGCACCGCCCGGCCGGCCGCGGCGAGTTCGTCGAGGTCGACGCCGTCGAGCTCGCGGCGGTAGGTACCGAGCACCCGCTGCCGCAGCATGGCGTCGTGACGGGCCCGCCAGGCCAGGGCGTCGTCGGCGGTGACGAGGTGGACGGTGCGGCGCATGAGGTGCGTGCGCACCACGCGCCGCCCGACGAGCAGGTCCGAGAGCTCCGCCGGGTCGAACGCGCGCAGCCGCGACCAGAGCCCCACGAACGGCTCCTGCGGCTCCTGCGCCTGCATCCCGCCGAGGTGCGCGACGGCGTCGAGGGCCGGTACGTCGGCGCGTTCGAGCAGCAGTTGCCGGGCGAGGGTGGCGCGGTTGAGCGCTCGGGCGTCGAGGACGGCGGTCATCGGATCACCTCGCGGTGGGTCGTCCGGGGCGCGAGTCGCTGCATGGTCGGCGCTGTTCCTTTCGAGTCGAGTACGTACGACGGTCGCGTACGTACGACGGTCGCGTACGTACGACGGTCGCGTACGTACGACGTACGACGTACGACGTGAGCCGAGCCGAGATCGTACGGGCCGGGCGGGCCGGACCAGGTCAGGTCGGGCGGGGTCAGACCAGGCCGGGTCGAGCCGGACCAGGTCGGGCCGTCCTGAGACGGGCCGGGTCGGACGGGCCCGGCCGGCCGCCTGCCGCCTGCCGCCTGCCGGAGTTCGGCGGCGCCCCAGCCGGCAGGCCCCCGTCAGCTCGCCGTCGTCCCGTCCAGCGTCTCGCGCAGGATGTCGGCGTGCCCCGCGTGCTGGGCGGTCTCCGCGATGACGTGCATCAGCACCCGGCGCACGCTGCGCACCGCCCCCGGCTCGTTCCAGGGGGCCTCCGGCAGCGGGTGGGCGGCGGAGAGGTCCGGCACGGAGGCGATGACCTCCTCGCTTCGGGCGGCGACGCGCTCGTAGCGCTCCAGGACGGCGGCCAGCGTCTCGCCGGGCAGCATCTGGAGGTTGTTCTGGTGGTCGACGGCCCACTGCGGGACCTCGCGTGCGGTGCCGGCCCCCAGGTCGGCCCAGGTGACGCCGTCGGGCAGGTCGTAGCGGAGCGCGGACGGGCCGTCGACGACGAAGCGCAGCCACCCTTCCTCGATGAACGCCACGTGCTTGATCAGTCCGCCCAGACACAGCGCGCTGGCCGTCGGGCGCTCGCCGGCCTGCTCGTCGGTCAGTCCGCGCACCGTGGCGGTCAGCGCGCCGCGCGCGGTCGCGAGCGCGGCGATCAGTTCGGCCCGCTCGACGTCGGCGTCGCCGTCGGGAGCGGAGCGGGGGGTCGTTGCGGCAGTCACAGTGATCGGGTCCTTCGGGTCGTTCTCGTTGTGCGGACGGGGACAGAGTCGCAGGGGTAGCGGACAGGTTGTGGCCGCTTCTCGCGCGAGCATGGGGGCAGTATGGGAACCATGCCGAAGACGTCAGCGCGACTCCTGTCCCTGCTCTCCCTGCTCCAGGCGCGCCGCGACTGGCCGGGGGCGCTGCTGGCCGAGCGCCTGGAGATCAGTCCGCGCACCGTGCGCCGCGATGTCGACCGCCTGCGCGAACTCGGCTACCCCATCGCGGCGGTGAAGGGGCCGGACGGCGGGTACCGGCTCGGCGCGGGGGCGGATCTGCCGCCGCTGCTGTTCGACGACGAGCAGGCCGTGGCCCTCGCCGTCGCCCTCCAGATCGCCGCCGGCACCGGCGCCGGCATCGAGGAGGCGGCGGCGCGCGCGCTGACCACGGTCCGGCAGGTCATGCCGGCGCGGCTGCGGCGCCGGATCGACACCCTCCAGGTGACCGCGGTCCAGCCGTCGTCGGCCCGGCCGTACCCGCAGGTCGACAGCGGTGTGCTCATGACGCTCAGCGCGGCGGTCCACGCCCGCGAGGTGCTGCGCTTCGACTACGTTCCGGCCTCCGCGCCGGGAACGGGCGACGCGGCCCCGGACGCCGCTCCCCCGCGCCGGGCGGAGCCCCACCACCTCGTGACGTGGGGCGGGCGCTGGTACCTCGTCGCCTGGGATCTCGACCGCGAGGACTGGCGCACCTTCCGCGCCGACCGCATCGCCCCGCGCTCCCCCAACGGGCCCCGCTTCACCCCGCGCGAACTGCCCGGGGGCGACGTGGCCGCCTTCGTGGCGGGCAGGTTCCAGGGCTCCGAAGCCCCCGGCGGCTGGCCGTGCCGCGGCGAGGCGATCCTCGACCTGCCCGCCGCGGACGTGTACCGCTACGCCCACGACGGGCTGGTCGAGGAACTGGGCCCGAACCGCTGCCGGCTGACCCTGGGTTCGTGGTCATGGACCGGCCTCGCCGCCGCCATCGGCCGATTCGACGCCGACATCGAGGTCGTGGAACCGCCCGAACTCAAGCAGGCTTGCGCCCAGTTGGCCCGCCGCTACGCCGATGCCGCGACCGGCACGACCGGCACGACCGACGCGATCGGCACAGCCGCCGCGGCCGCGGATTCGTCCGAGCGGCCCGAGCGGCCCGAGTGAACCGAACGAACCGAGCGATCCGGGCGATCCGAGTGACCCGCGCGGCGGGAGACCGTACGGCTACTGCTCGGCGCTGCCGTACGGCCGGGTGATGATCTCCATGCCATGACCGGACGGATCCAGGAAGTACAGCCCGCGCCCGCCGTGATGGTGGTTGATCTCCCCCGCCTGCTTCAGCCTCGGATCGGCGTAATAGGCGATCCCGCCCTGCCGGATACGGGCGAAAGCGGCGTCGAACTCGTCGTCGGACACGAGGAACGCGTAATGCTGCATGACGAGCGACTCCGCCGGGACCTCGGCGAAGTCCAGGGTGACCGCGTTGCTGGTGGCCACCGGAATGAACGGGCCCCACTCGGCCCCGACCTCAAGCCCCAGGATGTGCGCCAGGAACTCGGCGGACTCCCGGCTGTCGCGGGCGTGGACGATGGTGTGATTCAACTCGACTGACATGCGTGGAATGCCTCCGTAAGGCAATCTCACGGGCACCTCCATGCCTCACCCGGTCGGTGACCGACACGCGATGCCGTGCCGGTGATCCTAAACAGCGCGGCGCTCGGCGTCGAGAGGCAGGGGCGGAGTCCGGAGGGCAGGGAACAGAGGCCGGGAAACAGAACCCGGTGTCTCGAACGGCCCGCGTCTCGAACAGCCCGCACCTTGACCCGGCCCGCACCTTGCCCCGGCCCCCGTCTTGACCCGGTCACCACCGCTCCTTAGCGTGTCCACACATCTGAATGCCGTCCGCACATGCAACCGCCCCCCGCCCGGAGGAGATCCGCCCATGCCCGCTCCCCGCACCGTCCTGCTCACCGGCGCCGCCGGCGGCCTGGGCACCCTGATGCGCGAGTTGCTGCCCGCGTACGGCTACGCGCTCCGGCTCTTCGACGTACAGCCCATCGGGGGCGAGCCGGACGCCATCACCGCGGACCTCGCCGACAAGGAAGCGCTGCGGGAGGCCGTACGCGGTGTGGACGCGGTCGTTCATCTCGCCGGGATCTCGCTGGAGGCCCCGTTCGAGAAGATCCTGCGCGCCAACATCGAGGGCACGTACAACCTTTACGAGGCCGTCCGCGAAGAGGGCGTGGGCCGCGTCGTGTTCGCCTCCAGCAACCACGCCGTGGGGTTCACCCCGCGCCCCGCGACCACCCCCGCCGCGCCCGGCGCGCTCATCCCCGTGAACACCGAGCGCCGGCCGGACACTTACTACGGCCTCTCCAAGGGCTTCGGCGAGGACCTCGCCTCCCTCTACTGGGACCTGCACGGCGTCGAGACCGTCTCCATCCGCATCGGCTCCTGCTTCCCCGAGCCGACGTCGGTGCGCATGCTCTCGGTCTGGATGAGCCCCGCCGACGGGGCGCGCCTGCTGCACGCCGCCCTCACCGCCGAGAGCGTGGGGCACACCGTGGTCTACGGCAGTTCCGCCAACACCCGCCTGTGGTGGGACCTCTCCACGGCCCGCGCCCTCGGGTACGAGCCGCAGGACGACTCGGAGCCCTTCGCGCCCGCCCTCGTCGCCGCCCAGGGCGAACTCGACCCCGGCAACCCCGACCACGCCCACCTCGGCGGCCACTTCTGCACCAACCCGCCGATCTGGCCGTACTGACCGGCTGGCTGTACTGACCGACCGGCCGTACTGACCTGCTGACTCCGCACCATGCGCCCCGTCCGCCCGCCCCGCCCCGTCCCGCCCCAACGGTCCCGGCGCGAAAGGATCGCGAAAGGATCACGTAAGTACGCGTAAGTAATGGAACTGCAAAGCGGGGCCGCTCGTTACCCGTGACATGACCGCTATGACACCCGGCTCGAACATCCCCCTCTCCGTCGCCCGCGTGACGGTGGACGTCACCGCTCCCGTGCGGCTCGACGTGTCGGGCCTGCTGCTCACCGCCGACGGCAAGGTGCGCTCCGACGACGACTTCGTCTTCTACAACCAGCCCAACGGGCCGGGCGTGACGCACCGCGCCGGCTCCGGCGGCGCGGGCGACTCGATCACGGTGGACACCGCGGCCGTGCCGCCCGGCATCGAGAAGGTCGTGGTGACCGCGAGCCTGGACGCGGCGGGCGCGACCTTCGCCGGTACGGAGCCGACGGCGACGCTCCGCAGCGCCGACGACGGCTCCCCCCTCGCCACGTTCACCCCGCCGCGGCTGGGCGCGGAGACGGCGCTGGTGGTCGTCGAGGTGTACCGGCGGGGCGACGCCTGGAAGGCCCGCGCGGTCGGTCAGGGGTACGCGAACGGGCTGGCCGGAATCGCCACGGACTTCGGCGTGAGCGTGGAGGAGCCGACGCCCCAGCCCGCCCCCGCTCCCGTACAGGCGCCCGCGCCCACCGGCCCCGCGGCCCCGCTGCCGCCTCCCCCGTCCGCCCCGGCGCAGGCCCCGCGGCCCGTGCAGCCGCCCGCTCCCCCGGCGGCGCCCGCCGCTCCGGCGCCCGGCGCGGGCAAGGTCAGCCTCGACAAGGGGAAGGTCAGCCTCCAGAAGAACCAGACCGTCTCGCTCGTCAAGGGCGGCCGGCCGCTCCTGACCTCGGTGCGCATGGGCCTCGGCTGGGAGCCCGCCTTCCGCGGCAAGGACATCGACCTCGACGCGTCCGTCATCGCCTACGGCCCGGACCGCAAGATGATCGACGCCTGCTACTTCGGCAAGCTCCAGATCCTCAACGGCGCGATCCAGCACTCCGGCGACAACCTCACCGGCGACGGCGCGGGCGACGACGAGTCCATCACCGTGCACCTGGGCGGCCTCCCGCCGGAGGTGACCGGTCTGGTCTTCACCGTGAACTCCTTCAGCGGCCAGAAGTTCAGCGAGGTCGCGAAGGCGTACTGCCGGCTGCTGGACGCCCAGTCCGGCGACGAGCTGGTGCGCTTCGACCTGACGGGCTCGGAGCCGAAGACGGGCGTGCTGATGTGCAAGCTGATCCGCCAGTTCTCGGGCGAGTGGGACATGACCGCCATCGGCGGCTTCGTCAAGGCGCGTACGGTCCGCGGCTTGGTCAAGCCCGCCGCCGAGGCGCTGTAGGCGCCGTCCGCCCGCCGCGTCCGAGGGCCGCGCCCGACCAGTGGTCGGGCGCGGCCCTTCCGCGTGCGCGCCGCCATGGCAGCGCCGCCGGGCATCGCGTCACGGGCGGCGCGGGGGCGGCGTCCGGTGCTGCGCGCGGTGGCGGCGTACGGCGTCGTTGTTGGAGCACCTGAGGGTGCAGTAGGCGCGCCGGCCGTTGCGGGAGACGTCGACGAACACGCGGTCGCACCCCTCGCGGGCGCACCGCCCCAGCCGGTCCGGGGACGCGAAGCACGCGACGTAGGAGAGTCCGGCGGCGGTGACGGCCCGGATGTGCGCGGCCGGGTCGGCGCCCTCGGAGCTGTAGTGCAGATGCGGGGTGCCGTCGTGCAGGGAGATGTACGGGCGGCTGGCCGAGTCCGCCAGCAGGACGTTGATCCGCTCGCAGCGCACGGCGGGCGGCTGCGCCCCGAAGCAGGCGCCGAGCCGTCGGCTCCACTCCCAGACCCGCCGGGCCTGTGCGCCGGTGAGGCGGCGGTCCGCTATGCCGTGCGCGTCCAGAACGGGTTCCAGTTCGTGCGGCTCCCACGGTTCGGCGCCGTTGGCCAGGGCGGCGGCCAGCCGGGCGGCCTCGCCGCCGTAATGGTTGAAGTGCACTGACTGATTACAGCATGGTGGCGGCCGGGCCGCCGCTCGCGGCCTCCCCGCCCGCCGCGGCGGGACCCAGGAGAGGACACGGGAAGCCCATGCCCGAGCGCCGTCATGCCATCAGCCGGAACCGGCTGCCCCTCGTGCTCGTCCTGGCGCAGATGTGCAGCCTCCAGGTGGGCGCGGCCGTGGCCAAGGGCGCGTACGACCAGGTCGGGGCCGTGGCGCTGGCGGGGATGCGGCTGCTCTTCGCCGCCGTGATCATGTGGCTCGCCGTGCGCCCGCGCCCCCGGCGCATCGACGGGCGCCAGTGGCGGGCCGCCGTCGCGCTCGGCCTGGCCCTCGCCGCCATGAACGTCGCCTACTTCCAGGCCATCAGGTTCCTGCCGATCGGCGTCGCCTCGTCGCTGGAACTGCTGGGTCCGCTCACGCTGGCGGTCGCCCTGTCCCGGCGCGTACGGGACCTGGCCGCGGCGCTGCCGGCGCTGGCCGGCGTGGTGCTGCTGGCGGTTCCCGGCCAGGCCGTTCCGGTGGCGGGGCTGCTGCTCGGCGCGCTGGCGGCCCTCTGCCGGGCCGGTTACGTGGTCCTCAGCCGGCGGGTGGGGCAGCGGTTCCCGGACGCGAGCGGCCTCGCCCTCGCCCTGGCCGTCGGGGCGTGCGCGCTGACCCCGGCAGCCGCCGTGACCGCCGGGCGCGAGGTGGCGGCGCACCCCGGCGTGCTGGGCATCGGGTTCCTGGTCGCCGTGTTGTCGTCGCTCGTTCCGTACTCCCTGGACATGGCCGTCCTGCGCCGTGTCGGCGTCCGCGCCTTCGGGGTCCTGCTGTCCCTGAGCCCGGCCGTCGGCGCCGCTGCGGGCGCTCTGCTGCTGCACGAGAGCCTTACGGGGCGTCAGATCGCGGCGGTGTCCCTGGTCGTGGGGGCGACGGCCTGGTCGATCGCGGGCGCGGGCGGCGACCACTCCGCCGAAGACCCCCACGGCGACCGCCCGTCGCGTGCCCCATCACGCGTTCCGTCCCGGAGCGCCCGCTTCCGCACCCGAAGTTGACGAGGTGTCCGGTGACCTCCCAGGCCCGGCCGCGGTCCCTGACCCCCGATGACCCCCGCGCGCGAACCCCGGACCCCGCGCGCGGAGTCGCGCGTACGCCCGTAGAAGCCGGTTTCACACCCCTGGAACAGTGTGGCGTTGGTCGCACCCATGACCTTGGACACGTCGCGCCGAGAGGCGCCGGCGAATGCGCGCCCCGACCGCGCCCGCACCATCCCCCCGCCGGCCGGCACCGTCCGGTCCGGAACCGTCACCCCATGCCTGATCAGGTCTTTTGCGGTATCAGGGCAGTTCGTCGGATCGGTGCGCGAACTGCCTTCAACGGGGCGGAAGGTGCTCTGCGGGCCGTACGGGCACGTGCCGAACACGCCGTCGGAGGGCGGTCGGAGGGCTCCGCGCGCGAACCCGTGCCCCGCGTATCGGGGTGCGTTGTCAGTGCCTGCCCCTAGCCTGTATCTATGCCCACCCACCGTTCCGACCCCGCTGTCGCACGCCCGGATGCCGCCGAACTCAACGCCGCGATCCACGCCCTGTGGTCGTCCTCGGCGCGCCGAGGCGGCGCCCTGACCTCCAAGGAGCGCCGCGAGTACGAGCGGCTGCGCGGGGAGTGGCTGGCGACGATGGGCCGGGAGCGGTGCGCCGCGGCCATGGCCTGACGGGGACGCGCCGTCACGGCCCGCCCCCGGCGGTCAGCGCCTCGCCGCGCGGGCCAGCCGCCGGTAGGAGTCCTGGAGCGCCTCGCGGTCGTACGTACTGGTGGTGACCAGCACCTCGTCGGCGCCGGTGCGCTCGACCACCGCCCCCAGCTCGGCGGCGACCTCGTCCTCCGTGCCGTGCAGCTGGCCCTCCAGGGCCGCCGTGTAGTACTCGCGCTCCCTGGCCGTCATCCGCGGCTCCAGCGCCTCGATCTCCTCGGCGGGGACCAGCGGCGGGAAGACCCCCTGCGTACGGGAGCGGGCCAGCGAGTACGCCTCGGGGAGCAGCAGACGGCGGGCGGCCGCGGTGGTCTCAGCGACGGCCGCGGTGCCCGCGATGACGACGTACGGGGCCGCGAGCAGCGGGGACGGCCGGAACTCCGCCCGGTAGCGCTCGATGGCGTCGAGCATCCGGTCCTGGCCGCGGAGGTCGCCGATGACCAGGGCCAGCCCGGCGGCGGCCGCGAGCCGGGCCCCGGCGGCGTTGGCCAGCACGAAGACCGGCACCCGCAGCCCCTCGGCCGGCTGCGCGTGCACCTCGGGGTGTACGCGCTGGTCACCGGTGAAGTAGCCGGTCAGCTCGGCGAGCTGGGCGGCGAAGTCGCGGGTGGCGTCCTTGTCGGCGCCCAGCGCCCGCCGGATGCCGTCGGTGAACCCGACCGACCGGCCGAGCCCCATGTCGATACGGCCGGGGAAGAGCGATTCGAGGACCCCGAACTGCTCGGCGACGACCAGCGGCCGGTGGTTGGGCAGCATCACGCCGCCCGTGCCGACCCGGATGCGCGAGGTCGCGGCGGCCACCGCGGCGGCGAGGACCGTAGGCGCGGAACCGGCCACTCCGGGCACGCTGTGGTGCTCGGACACCCAGAAACGGTGATATCCGAGCTCCTCGGCCAGCCCCGCCAGGCGCACGGTGTCCCGCAGCGCCTCCCCCGGCTCCCGCCCCTCGCGGGTGCGGGAGCGGTCGAGGAGGGAGAGCGGGGTCGTCCGTAGTGCCGAGGTCACTTCCGTGACAACAGCTGCGGGCGCTCAAGATTCCCGGGGCGGGGCGGGCCCGCGCCCCGCCTCGGCCGCCGTCAGCGGCGCTGACGGCCCTGGCGCCGCCACGGCCCGGTGATCGCCAGCATGATGCCGGGCTCCTGGATATTGGCGAACAGCGTTCGCCCGTCCGGTGAGAAGGTCACCCCGGTGAACTCGCTGTACGCGGGCTTGTCCGCGGTGCCGATGTTCAGCTCGTTGCGCGCGAGGGGGTACGTGCGCCCGTCGTCGAGCGCCCCGAAGAGGTGCTGCACGCCGTCCCCGTCCTCGGCGATGACGAGCCCGCCGTAGGGCGAGACCGTGATGTTGTCGGGGCCGTCGAAGGCGCCCTCCCGCTCCGGGTGGGCGTTGACGCCGAGCCGCACCTTGAGCGTCAGGGTGCGCCGCTTCGGCGCGTAGAACCAGACCTGCCCGTCGTGCTGCACGGGGCTCTCCTGGCGGGCGAACGAGCACACGACGTAGACGCCGCCGTCGCCCCACCACATGCCCTCCAGCTTCCGGGCCCGCGTGACCTGGCCGTCCGTGAACTGCTTGCGCACCGAGACCGTCCGCGCGTCGCGGTCGGGGACGTCGGCCCAGTCCACGCCGTAGACCGTGCCCGGCTTCGTGGCGCGTGCGAGGTCGTCGACGAACCGGCCGCCGGAGTCGAAGCACTTGAACGCCTGGAGCGCGCCCGCGTCGTCCGCCAGCCCGCGCAGCTCCCCGCGCCCGTGCCGGAAGCCGGGCGGCGGCGTCCAGCGGTAGAGCAGCCCGTTCGGGCCCGCGGCGTCCTCGGTCAGGTAGACGTGGCCGCGGTGGGGATCGACGACGGCCGCCTCGTGCGCGTACCGGCCGAACGCCTTGACGGGCCGCGGGCCGCGCCCCGCCCGCCGGTCGTACGGATCGACCTCGAAGACATAGCCGTGGTCCTTGGTCATCCCGTTCTGGCCGGCCTTGTCCTCGGTCTCCTCGCAGGTCAGCCAGGTGCCCCAGGGGGTGCTGCCGCCCGCGCAGTTGGTGGAGGTGCCGGCGAGGCCGACCCACTCGGCGACATGGCCGCGGCCGCGGGGCCCGGTGCCGGGTGCGCCGGCCTCGACGATCGTGCAGCCGCCCGCGGCCGCCGGGTCGTAGACGAGGCCGTCGGCCAGGGGCACCGGGTGCGGCCACTTGGCGCGCGGGCCGCTCAGCTCGTGGTTGTTGACGAGCAGCGTCGCTCCGCGCCGCCCCTCGAAGGCGGCGGTGCCGTCGTGGTTCGACGGGGTGAACTCGCCGGACTCCAGCCTGGTGACACCGGCGCGGGTGATGACGCGGTACGAGAACCCGGCGGGCAGCGCGAGGAGCCCGGCCGGGTCCGGGACGAGCGGTCCGTAGCCGGGCCCCTCGCCGTGGCGGTCGAGGCGCTCGCCGGCCTCGCCCGGCTCCGCGGCGAGGGCGCCGGGCGCGGTGGCGAGCACACCGGCGCTGCCGGCCAGCGCGATGCCGGCGCCGGCGTGGGCGGTTCGCTTGGCGAAGTCTCTGCGGCTGATCGTGCTGGTGCGGCTGATCGTCATCTTCGTCTCCAGGGATGGCCGGATCTGTCGCTCGGTGTTGCGGTGGCCCGGCGGTGCGGTGGCTCGGCGACGCGGTGGCTCGGCGACGCGGTCGCTCCGCGCCCGACAGCCCGGCGACCCAGCGGCGAGCCGACGGCGGGCCGGGGGGGGGCGGCGGGCCGGGTGACGGCGCTCACCCTCCCGCCCCGCACCGAATGCCGGATGAACGGGACACGACATCCACGGTGATTTTCGACGGGGCGTACCGTTTCTCAGCCCCCGCCACTCCGCCCCTGCGACCGCCATCGAACCATGACAAAGAAGGTCATCAAAGGCATCTGCCCAGCAATGACTTGATTGCCCGCAGAACCCCTTGACCGCCGACCACCCCGGCCATAGACAGTCCCTTACCTGCATCACCCGTCAGGAGCACGCGCGACGCGCGACTCCCACCGAGTCCGGCCCCCGCCCTCGTCAGGGCCGGGCTCCACGCACACACGGTCCCGCGCACGGTGCGTCCGCATGCCCGCGCGGGCCCAGGATCGGGGAAGAGGTGGTTCGGCGTGAGCCGGCCCGAGATGATGCGAGGACCCACCGGCGGGCAGGTCAGTGACTCCTCCCGCCAGCAGGCGATGTCCGACTTCCTGCGCCCGCAGGCACCGGTCGCCAACGTCGTCGGCTTCGGCCACGGCGTGAAGTGGACCGACGGGGAGCCGACCGGCCAGGAAGCCGTCCTGGTCTTCGTGACCCAGAAGGTTCCGGAGTCGATGCTGACCGAGCGGGACATGATCCCGCACCAGATGGACGACGGCACCCCGACCGACGTCGTGGCCGTGGGCCACGTCGCCGCCCAGCGCCAGCGCCAGAGCGGCCGCCCGATGGGGAGCGGACGGCAGGAGAGCCCGTACGCCCCGGACGGCGGCGCCACCGAGTCCCTGTCGCGCCTCTCCCAGCCGCTGCTGGACGAGATCGGCCGGGAGCTCGGCTCGTTCGAGCCGCAGACCCTCAAGCGCAGGATGCGCCCGTGCCCGTCCGGCTTCTCCGTCGGGAACGTGTCCGTGACGGCCGGCACGCTCGGCTCGGTCGTGTACGACTTCCTGCCGGGCGCGACCACCGACCCGCCGGGGCCCGGCCTCGGCATCCCGAACAAGTTCTACATCCTCAGCAACAACCACGTGCTGGCCGACTCCAACCGCGCGCAGCGGGGCAGCTCCATCGTGCAGCCCGGCGCGTTCGACGGCGGCCAGGACCCGGCGGACCGGATCGCGACGCTGGACCGGTTCATCACCATCCAGTTCGCCCCGCAGACGCCGCTGGAGCAGCACAACAACGTGGTGGACTGCGCGCTCGGCGAGGTGGAGTTCCAGGACGCCACGCGCCAGCAGTACTTCGGCACCGCGCCGCGCGCCTGGCGCCGCAAGGCCAATGTGGCCGTCGGCGACCTGGTCAAGAAGACGGGCCGGACCACCAACCTGACCATGGGCCGGATCATGGCGGTCGACGCGACGATCGACGTCAACTACGGCACGGCCGGCACGGCGCGGTTCAAGGACCAGATCCTCACCACCAACATCTCGGCGGGCGGCGACTCCGGTTCCCTGGTGACCTCGCTGGACGACGTCGCGCTCGGACTGCTCTTCGCGGGGTCGTCCGTCGTGACGGTCATCAACCACATCGAGAACGTCCGCGCGCTGCTGCGCGTCGAGATCTCCGAGCAGCTGGCCTGACGGGCGGAGGAGCCATGACAACGTCGTCCCAGAAGAAGAAGGGCCAAGGCCGTTCGGAGCACCGCTTCGTCAACCCGATGGGCGCCGAGGTCAAGACGCGGGACGAGGCGTTCGCCGCCCCGTCCATGGACGTCTCGGCCGAGGCCCTCACCACGACGGCGAAGCTGACCCTGCACAACGGCGCGGTGACCTTCGCCATGGAAGTGCAGTACAACCCGAACACGTACCCGCACGTAGTGAGCGGCGGCCGGATCACCTCCGGCATCTGCGGCGCCCCGTGGGACATCACGGGCGGCTACGTCGGCCAGCAGATCCGCCTCGACGCCAAGCGCGCCGGGCAGGGCGCCTGCGCCAACACCATCACCATCGTCGGCGAGTTCCAGAACCCGCCGGCCTACCGCGGCACCTACGGCTTCGACGGGGCGTCGTCGTCGTTCAAGCACACGACCCGGTACGAGTGCTGACAGCCCCTCAGCCACGCCGGACGGGCACCCGCAACAAACCGCACCAAACCCAGCCCGTCCGGCGCTTGAGGACACCCACCCACTGGGCGAGCTCTGCCGAACGTCCCGCACCCAATCCAGCCCGCCCGGCGTTCGAGGACACGACCACGAGGCAAGCCCAATCCAGCCCGTCCGGCGCTTGAGGACACCCACCCACTGGGCGAGCTCTGCCGAACGTCCCGCACCAAACCCAGCCCGCCCGGCGTTCGAGGACACGACCACGAGGCGAGCCCAATCCAGCCCGTCCGGCGCTTGAGGACACGACCACGAGGCAAGCCCAATCCAGCCCGTCCGGCGCTTGAGGACACCGCCCGCAGGGCGGCCCCTGCACCCTGCGCACCGGCCGCAACGAACCCAGCCCGCCCGGCGATTGAGGGCGACGGCAGCGGGGGCGAGCCCCCGCACAACCCACCCCCTACGCCCGAGACCTGGCCTTGAAAGCGGCCTTACGAGCCTCCTTGGCCACCCTCTTGTCCGGGTGCAGCCTCCCCATCGCCTCCAGCACCTCCGCCGTGGCCGGGTGCTCCACCCGCCACGCCGCGTCGAAGAAACCGTTGTGCTGCCCGACCAGCCCCTCCACCAGGCTCCGCAGCTCCTCCGTGTCCCCCTCCGCCGCCAACTGCGCGGCGATCGTGTCCACGGTCAGCCAGAAGATCATCGCCTCGGTCGGCTCGGGAATCTCCGTCGCCCCGTGCTCGGCGAGCCAGACCCTTGCGAGCCCGCCCAGCTGCGGATCGTCGAGCACCTCGCGCAGCGCCGGCTCGGCCTCGGCGCCGACGAGCGTGAGCGCCTGCTGGCAGGCGAGCCGCCGTTGAGGCGCCGTGTCGTCGGCCCCACGGGCGGCGGCCAGCAGCTCGCGCGCCGCGTCGACCGGCGCGCGGCCGGCCAGCCATGCCTCCACCTCGGCACGGGCGGCCCCCTCCGGGTGGTCCGGCAGCGCGCCGAGCAGCACGTCCGCCCCCTTGTCCGCGAGGTCGCCGACGGCCGGCGCGTCCACCCCGGCGTCGAGCATCCGGGCCCGTACGGCGAAGACGCCGAGCGGGGTGAGCGCGACCATCCCGTAGCGGGTGACGTCCTCCTCGCCGAGCGGCTCGGCGGCGGCGTCCTGGGGGATGCGCCCCTCGCCGTCGACCTCCTCGATGAGCGCCTCGTCGACGGGCTGGTACTGGATGATCCCCGTCGGTTCGAGCATCCGGAACTGCTCGTCGAGGCGCATCATCGCCTCGGAGACCTCTTCGAGGATGTCGTCGGTCGGCTCGTCCATGTCATCCGGGACGATCATGGACGCGGCCAGCGCCGGCAGCGGTACGGGCCGGTCGGCCGCGCCCTCGTCCAGGGCGGTCAGCAGGTAGAGGTTGCCGAGCACGCCGTCGAGGAAGTCGGCCTCCTCCTCCGGGTTCCAGTCGATCGAGTCGAGGTCGAGCTCGCCCCCGTCGCCGAGCTGGTCGACGATGTCGGCGAGGTCCGGCGCGGCGGCGTCGGCCAGTACGGTCTCCAGCCCGCCGAGCCAGACGTCGAGGATGTCCTGCGGGCTGCCCGAGGTGAGCGTGGCCAGCTCCTCGCCCACGGCGGCGGCGCCGGAGGGCTGGTCGGGGTCGTCGGACTCCTCCGCCTCCGGGTCCTCGGCGAACTCGATCAGCCCGGTGTCCAGCGCGAGCTGCCACGCCTCGGCCGCGTAGCCGGGGCCGTCCTCGTCCGCGAGGAGCCCGAGATGCTCGGCGGCGGCGCGCAGCTGCTCGGCCAGCAGCTCGCCGCCCGCCCCGACGGGGGTGCCGTCGCCGGCCCAGCGGGCGAGCTTCGCGGCGCGCGCGAAGAGGGGCGCGGACAGCGCGTCCCGCGCGAGCTCCGCGTCGGAGTGCAGCCGCACCGGCGGCATGGTGGGGCGGTCTCCGGACATCAGGGGGTTCATCTCCTCGGGGGTACGGCCGCGCCCGCTCGCTCGGGCGCGCTGCTCAAGCGTAGACGGAACGGCAGGTCGCTTTCCTCCGGATGCGGCGGGAGCGGGCACGGGCCGCCGCGCCCGGTCCGTAGGCACCGGATACCGCACTCGCGGTTCATGGGGACGTCGGGACACGTACACCCGTAGCCTCTTGACAACTTCCTTATGCGCGGCGGAGATTGACGCGCGTAGACACTGCTCGGACACCGCACCTCCGCCGCCCTGCCACTCTCCCCACCCCGTTCCGGAGGCTCCAAGATGCCCACTCGCCGCCCTCCCACCCCCCTTCCGCCCTCCCGCCCCTTCCGCCCCTCCCGGTCCGCGCTGCGCGGTCCCGCCGCCGTCGCCGCGCTGGTCGCCACCGCGCTCGCGGCCGGGCTGCTCGCCGCGCCCGCCGCCGTGAGCGCCGCGGCTCCCGCGTCGCCCCCGGTCCGTATCCACGACATCCAGGGCAGCACCCGGGTGTCCCCGCTGGCCGGGCAGCGGGTGGCCGGCGTGCCGGGCGTCGTGACGGCCGTACGGGCCTTCGGCTCGGCGCGCGGCTTCTGGGTGCAGGATCCGCGTCCGGACAGGGACCCGGCGACCAGCGAGGCGATCTTCGTGTTCACGGGGTCCACCACGCCGGCGGTGGCGGCCGGCGACTCCGTGCTCGTCTCCGGCACGGTCACCGAGTACTACCCCGGCGGGGAAGCGGCCGGGCTCCAGTCCGTGACGGAGCTGACGCGGGCGGCGTGGACGGTCGAGTCCTCGGGCAACGCGCTGCCCGCCGCCGTGCCGCTGCGGCCGTCCACCATCCCGGACCGGTACGCGCCGGACGCGAAGGGCGGCTCCATCGAGGGGCTGCGGCTGCGGCCGAACCGCTACGCGCTCGACCGCTACGAGTCGCTGGAGGGGATGCGGGTCAGTGTCCGGGACGCGCCCGTCGTCGGCGCGACCAACACCCACCACGAGCTGTGGGTCACCGCCGAGCCGGGCCACGCCCGCACGGCGCGCGGGGGCTCGCTGTACTCCTCGTACAAGGACCCGAACAGCGGCCGGATCAAGATCGGCTCGCTGCTCCCGCTCGCCGAGCACCCCTTCCCCGCGGCGAACGTCGGCGACGAGCTGACGGGCACTACCGCGGGACCGCTGGACTACGACAACTTCGGCGGCTACACCATCGCGGCCACCGAGATAGGCGCCCGCACCGACCGCCACCTGGTGCGCGAGAAGACCCGCGGGCAGGCGGCGGACGAGCTGGCGGTGGCCACGTACAACGTGGAGAACCTCTCGCCGAAGACCCCGCGGGCGAAGTTCGACCGGCTGGCGGAGGCGCTGGTGGATCGGCTCGCCGCGCCCGACATCGTGGCGCTGGAGGAGGTCCAGGACGACGACGGGCCCACCGACAGCGGGCACGTGGGCGCCGACCGTACGCTGAAGCAGCTCACGGACGCCATCGCGGCGGCCGGCGGGCCGCGGTACCAGTGGCGGCAGATCGATCCGGTCGACGGCCAGGACGGCGGACAGCCCGGCGGCAACATCCGCAACGCCTTCCTCTTCAACCCCGAGCGCGTCTCCTTCACCGACATCCCCGGCGGCGACTCCACCACCCCCGTGAAGGTCGTGGGGCGCGGCGGCTCGACGGCCCTGTCCGCCTCGCCGGGCCGCATCGCCCCCGCCGACCCGGCGTGGCGCGACAGCCGCAAGCCGCTCGCCGGGCAGTTCTCCTTCCGCGGCCGACCGGTGTTCGTCGTCGCGAACCACTTCAATTCCAAGGGCGGCGACCAGGGCGTCGACAGCCGCTTCCAGCCGCCGGCCCGTACGTCGGAGACGCAGCGGCTGGCGCAGGCCGGGGCCGTCAACGCCTTCGTGAAGGAACTGCTGGCCGCCGACCCGCGCGCCGACGCGGTCGTCGCGGGCGACCTGAACGACTACCAGTTCGCGCCCGCGCTGAAGGCGCTCACCGCGGGCGGCGTCCTGACGGACCAGGTCGGGCGGCTGCCGAAGAAGGAACGGTACGGCTATGTCTACCAGGGCAACTCCCAGGTCCTCGACCACATGCTGACGACCCGTCACCTCCGTCGGACCGACTACGACATCGTCCACATCAACGCGGAGTTCGCCGACCAGGCGAGCGACCACGACCCCCAGGTGCTGCGGCTGCGCCGGTAGCGCGGCGGCCCGCGGAGGCACGGGCGTCTAGATCTTCAGGTACTGGGCCGCCTGAAGGGAGTGCAGGTCGGCGAAGCAGCCGCCGGAGTTCAGCAGTTCGGCGGGCGACCCCTGTTCGACGAGCCGGCCGTCGCGCAGCACGTGGACGATGTCCGCGTGGCGCACGGAGGCCAGCCGGTGGGTGATGAGCACGATCGTGTGGCCGGCGTCGGCCAGGGCGCGGATCTGCTCGAACGCCTCGATCTCGGCCCGCGCGTCGAGCGCGGCCGTCGGCTCGTCGCAGATGAGCAGGGGCGCGGCGCGGAAGTGGGCGCGGGCGATGGCGAGCCGCTGCCACTGCCCTCCGGACAGCTCCACGCCGCCGGTGAACTCCCGTGCCACCAGGGTGTCGAAGCCCTGCGGCAGCCCGTCCACGAGCCGCCGCGCCCCGGCGTGCGCGGTGGACTTCTCGATGCCGGCCCGGTCCGCCGCCCGCCACGGCTGCCCGATGCCGATGTTGGTGTGGACGGTGAACGGCCAGCGCATGAAGTCCTGGTCGACCAGGGCGACCTGCTGGAAGATCTGTTCCCGGTCGGCCTCGGAGACCTCCACGCCGTCCCAGTGGATGGTCCCGGCCGTGGGCAGGCAGAGGCCGCTGAGGAGCTTGGCGAGGGTCGTCTTGCCGGAGCCGTTCTCGCCGACGAGGGCCACGATCTGGCCGCGCCGGATCGTCAGGTTCACCTTGTCCAGCGCGGGCCGGGTCGCGCCGGGGTAGGTGTAGCCGACATTGGTGAAGACGATGCGCTCGGCCGGGTACGGCGGCGGTGCGCCGCCGGAGGGGATCGCGCGGCGCTCGGCTTCCTCGGCGGCCCGGCGGAGGTCGAGGAAGAACAGCGACTGCTCGTAGAGGTGATTGACCTGGCTGATCATGAGCCGGAGGTTGGCGGTGCCGTTGCGGATGGCGAGGACCGCGGTGCCGGCGGCCGCCAGCGGCACCGCCGAGTGGACGAGCAGCAGGGCGAGCACGGTGTAGGTGAGGGCGGTGGCGACACCGGCCAGGACGCTCGCCGCGAGGGACGTCGCGGCCTCGGCGTGCGCGAGCCGGGTCTGCTCCTTGCCCGAGCTCTCCGTCATCCGCTCGAAGTGGTCGAGGAGGTACGGGCCGGCGGCGTGCACCCGCACCTCCCTGGCCGCTTCGCGCTGGGTCAGCAGGGAGGCCAGCAGGTTCTGCTGGCGGGTGTGGTCGAGCCACGCCTGGAGGGAGAGGTACGAGCGGCGCGCGGACCGTACGGTGCCCCACCCCTTGGGCACCGCGATGAGCCCGAGCAGCGGGAGGAGCGCCGGGTGCAGCAGGGCCAGGACGACGGCCGAGGCGCCGAGCGAGATCACCGCGTTGATCACGCCGACGCTGTGGGCGACCATCCGGCGCGCGGCGGTCGCGCCCAGCTCGGCGGAGTCGACCAGCCGACGGAAGGCCGGGTCCTCGGCGGCGGTCAGTTCGACGCGGATCACCCGGCGCAGGAGCTGGGCGGTGGCGGTGCGCTCGACCTTCGGCTCCAGGCGTCCGGTGGCGGCGAGGGAGACGGCGGCGAGCACGGCCGTGAAGGCGCTCGCGGCGGCGACCAGGGCCAGTGAGGGCAGGGCGTGGTAGACGCGGTCGGGGGCGGGGACGGCGGCGAACAGGCGCAGCAGCACCTGGTTGGTGGCGAGCAGCCCGGCCGCGCCGGCGACGCCCTGCCCGGCCTCGGCCGCGGCGACGGCGACCAGGGCCGTACGGTCGGCGGCCCAGCCGAGCCGCGCGGTGTCGCCGACGAGGGTTGGCAGGCGGCGGGCCATCGCGAGGAACGACACGCGCAGCCGGGCCATTTCATGGCCGGCGGCGGCATAGTGCAGCCGCCCGCCGAAGAGCACATCCTCACTCGACGGCGGATCCGGATCCTTTGACATACGGCACCTTCCTTCAATCGGGCAATCGGGAATGGATACCTGTAGAGTCGCCAATTATCCCCGCCCCGAGATATCCCAACCCTCAGCGGTCGGCATTTCCTCGCGATTCTTTTGACGATTCATCAGCGAATCGATTCAGCACCCAGTACGCAGGGAACACCACACCCACCTGCGCTTTTTCGCCAATTCTTTTCGGCCAGTCGTACTAATCACTCACATGAGTAATTCCATCGACCCACCCTTGCGCGAATACGCGCAGCGGCTTCACCTTGGAAATCAGCCGGAGTCGCCAAGCGCTCCGCAATCGGGATCGAAAAACTCACCGGAAGGCAGGTATTTCCATGCCCATCGCGACCGCCACCCTCGAAGCCACCGAAGACGTCTTCGACCTCGACGTCCGCGAGATCGACGGAGTCGCCCCCGATGGGGGCGCCATGATCTCGCCGACCTCGGACTGCACCCGCTGCGGCTGCACCCTCTTCACCTGTCCCGAGACGGGCTGCCACTAGTCGATGTGGCCGCGGGCGCTCCTCCCAAGCCGGCGGGAGGGGCGCCCGCGCTCTCCGTTTCGAGCACCGGCACGCGTCATCGGGGAGATCGGAGAACAGCGGGGATGAACGCCGAATCACTTTTCGCCTGTGCGGACTTCGCGATGCTGCGGGCGCCGGTCCACCCCGCGCACCGGGCGCGGGACGCCTCCCCGGATGTGGCGGAGGGCGCCCCCGACGAGGCGGAGCGCCTCATCGGCCATCTGCGCGAGGCCGCCGCGGAACCGCTCCTCCGGGAGGCGGTCAGCGTCTCCAGCGCGTCGCTCGGCCTCGTACTGGACCGGATCGCGGACGGCGGGACGGGGGAGGCGAGCGGCGCGACGCCGCCGACCCTCGCGGAGCTGCGGCGCGCCGTCCGGGCCCTGACCGGGTACCGGCTGCGGATGGCGACCCGCTGCACGCCGTTCGGGCTGATGGCCGGGGTCGCCACGGCGACGTTCACCGACGGCGGCCACGTCGGCGACGGGGCGGCGAAGGTCCGCTTCGGGACGGAGCACCGCCGGGCCGTGCGCCCCGACCGGCAGTGGCTCACAGCGCTGCTGACCGACTGGGAGCGGCGCCCGGAGCTGCTGTGGCAGCTGCGCGTCACCCTCAACAACCTCTGCTTCGTGCGCGGCCGGCGGCTCGTGCTGCCCTATCTGCCGCACGCCGCCGACCAGGTGCGCGCGCACCGCACCGTGCACGAGGTGAGCGTGCGCCACACCTCGGCGCTGCGGCTGGTGACGGAGCGGGCGCGCGTCCCGGTCCGCTTCGGCGAGCTGGAGCGGCAGCTCGCCGAGTCCTTCCCGGGCGCGTCGGCGGAGGCCGTCCGGCGGATGCTGACGCAGCTGGTGGAGAAGGACATCCTGCTCACCGAAGCCCGGCCGCCGCTGGAGGCCACCGACCCGCTCGGCCACGTCCTCG
Source organism: Streptomyces sp. NPDC050617 (assembly GCF_040654795.1). Taxonomy (NCBI): domain Bacteria; kingdom Bacillati; phylum Actinomycetota; class Actinomycetes; order Kitasatosporales; family Streptomycetaceae; genus Streptomyces; species Streptomyces sp. NPDC050617. The sequence continues at coordinate 120,068 of NZ_JBFAIS010000028.1, forward strand.
ACGTCCTCGGGGCGCTGCCGGACACCACGCCCGTGCCGGAGCTGGCCGAACTGCGGTCCGTACGCGACGCGTTGGCGGACTACGCGCGGCAGGAGGCCGGGCAGGGGCTCGGGCCCTGGCGGAGCGTCACGGGCCGGATGGCGCGGCTGCGCCCGGCCGACCGGCTCGTCCAGGTGGATCTGGCGCTGGACGCCGATGTGACGCTGCCCCGGGAGGTGGCCGCCGAGGCGGAGCGGGCCGCGCGGCTGCTGTGGCGGCTGGCGCCCGAGGAGAGCGGCCCGGCCCATCTGCGCCAGTACCACGAGGCGTTCCTGGAGCGGTACAGCACGGACCGTTTCGTGCCCGTGAAGGAGCTGCTCGACCCGGACGTCGGGCTGGGCGCGCCCGCCGGTTACAACATGCCGCCGAGCCACCGGTTCGCGCGGCCGGAGGCCGTCACCGAGACCGGGCGGGACCGGCTGCTCACGGAGCTGGCCCAGGAGTCGCTGCTGACCGGGGCGGCGGAGGTGGTGCTGGCGGACGACGGCGACGACCCCGTGATCCGCGCGCTCGCGCGGTCCGAGGGCACCCCGCCCGCCTCGCTGGAGCTGTGGACCAAGCTCCTCGCGGACTCCCCCGCCGCGCTGCAGGACGGCGACTTCCGGCTGGTGGTGACGGCGGGCTCGCAGACCGCCGGGGGCATGTTCGGCCGGTTCGCCTACCTGCTGCCCGACGAGCCGGGGGCGGCCCTGGCCGCGCTCGCCCGCTCGGTGGGCCACCGGAACCCCGAGGCTCTGCCCGCCCAGCTCAGCTACCAGACCTCGCACCCCCGCAGCGGCAACGTCTCACAGGTCCCGCAGTGGCTGGAGCGCAAGGTGCCGGTCGCGGTGTACGCGGACCCGGCCGCGCCCGGCCATCTGGATCTGGCGGACCTCGCCGTGGGCGCGGACATCCAGCGGCTGTTCGTCGTGGACCGGCGCAGCGGCCGTGAGGTGGTCCCCACCGCGTTCCATATGCTCGACTCCCAGTGGCAGGCCCCGAACACCGCGCGGTTCCTGCGGGAGATCTCGCTCAGCGGCGTGCGCCGCTGGCGGCCCTGGGACTGGGGCCTGGCGTCGAGCCTGCCGTTCCTGCCGCGGGTCCGCTGCGGGCGTACGGTCCTCTCCCAGGCCCGCTGGCGCGCCACGGACGCGGTGCGCGACACGGAGGCGCCCTTCGAGCGGTGGGCGGAGGCGGTCGCCGCGTGGCGGTCGCGGTGGCGGGTCCCCGACCGGGTCTGTCTCTCCTTCTCCGACCAGCGCCTCGAACTGGACCTCGCCCGGCCCCAGCACCTGCGGCTGCTCCGCCGCGAGCTCGGCCGGCGGCCGGGCGCCGAGCTCCTCGAAGTGGAGGCCGGGGCGGAGCAGGACGCCGGATGGCTGGTCGGCCCGCTGGGCACGCACCGCAACGAGGTCGTCTTCCCCATGGTCACGCGGTACGGTCCCCGGCCCGACGCGGCCGCGGAGCCCCGCAACCGGCTCTCGCCGCCGCGCCCCGCGCCGGCCGAGCACCTGCCCGGCGGCCAGTGGCTGTACGCGTCCGTGTACTGCGCCGCCGAGCGCCAGGACGAGCTGATCGCCGCCGAGCTGCCGGCGCTGCTGCACTCGCTGCCGCCCGAGGGCGTCGACCGCTGGTTCTTCCTGCGCTACCGCGACCAGGAACAGCCGCAGCTGCGCCTGCGGCTGCACGGCGACCCCGTCGTCCTCACGGCACAGGGCCTGCCGCGGCTCCACGCGTGGGCGGCCGGGCTGCGCGCCTCGGGGCTGGCCAGAAGGCTGATCCTGGACACATACGACCCGGAGGCCGAGCGGTACGGCGGCCCGGAGGCGATCGAGGCCGCCGAGCGCGCCTTCCACGCCGACAGCCTCGCCGCCCTGGAACAGCTGCGGCTGCGGGACGCCGGCCGCCTCACCATCGATCCGCTGCTGCTCGCCGCGGCCAACTACGTCGACCTGATCAGGGCGTTCTGGCCGGACGACGCCGAGAACCCCACGCCGGACGGCGAACCCCAGTGGGTGCACTGGCTGCTCGGCAACTACGCGAAGCACGGCGCCGACGACGCGTACCGCACCTTCCAGAAGCGCCGCCGGGAAGCGGTCGCGCTCATCGACCCGTACGGCGACTGGGCCGCGCTGCGCGAACGCCCCGGCGGCGAGGCGGTGGCGGCGGCCTTCGCCCGGCGGGCCCCGGCCGTCGCGGAGTACGGCCGTACGCTGCGCCGCCTGTCACCGCCATGGGCCCCGCCGCCGCAGATCCTGAACTCGCTGTTCCATATGCATCACAACCGGCTGATCGGCATCGACCGGGAGGGCGAGCAGTCCACCTACGCCATCGCGCGCGGCGCCGTCCAGGCCCATCGAGACCGCCGGAGGCACAACGGATGAATCCAGTGAGCACGCAGCGCACCACCGGCGCCGCCGAGGAGCCGGCGGGGGCGAACGGCGACGGGACGGCGGCGCGTGAGCCCGTACGGAACGGCCGGAGCGAAGCCGCCGGGACGGCCGTCGGCCGCACGGCGGCCGAGCAGGAGACGGCCGACCGGGCAGCCGCGGTCGTGGCCGAGCTGGCCGGGCGGCTCGCGGACCCGGAGGCGGTGGTGGCCGTCGCGACCGCAGAGGGAAACCTGGACCGGCCGCCGGGCCGCGGCCCGCTGCACCCCTGGGGCGGGGTGACCCTGGCAGAGGGGCACCCGGGCGTGGCCCTGCTCTTCGCCGAGCTCGCCCAGGACGACCCCCGCCACCGCACCCACGCACACGCCCACCTGGCCGCCGCCGCCCGCTCCCTGTCGGCCGGGCAGGGCGCGGGCCTCTACACCGGCACCCCCGCGCTCGCCCTCGCCGCCTGCGCGGCCCGTCGCGGCCCGGCGGACTACGCGACCATGCTCGACCGGCTCGACACTCAAGTGGACACGCGGGTACGGCAGTTGCTCACGGCCGAGGACGAGCGGCTGACGGCGCGCCGGGCCGGCGTGAGCATGGACGTCTACGACCTGATCCTCGGGCTCGCCGGGATCGGCCGGTATCTGCTGCTCCGCGCGGACCGCCACCGGACGGCGCTCACGGACACGCTGACGTATCTGGTCCGGCTCACCGATCCGGTCCGGCACCTGGAACACACCGTGCCCGGCTGGTGGGTGCCCGACGCGCCCGGCCTCGGCCAGGAGTCCCACTTCCCGCGCGGGCACTTCAACCTGGGCCTGGCGCACGGCATTTGCGGGCCCCTGGCACTGTTCGCGCTCGCCGAGGAGGCGGGCGTGTCCGTACCCGGCCAGCGGGAGGCCGCGACGCGCATCGTCGACTGGCTGCTGAGCCGGCAGGCGGAGGACCTGAGCTGGCCCGCCGTCGTCGCCTGGGACGACGAGATCGCCGGGGCCCGGCCCGGCCCGGCGCACGGCCGTACGGCCTGGTGCTACGGCACGCCGGGCGTGGCCCATGCCGTGTATCTGGCCGGGCGCGCCTGGGACCGCGGCGACTGGCGGCTGACCGCGGCGGACGCGCTGGCCGCGTCCTTGGACGGTCCGCAGGCCCTGGTGGACTGCGGGCTGTGCCACGGCTGGTCGGGGCTGCTCCAGATCGCCTGCCGGATGGCGCTGGACAGCGGGGACGAGCGGCTGCTCGCGCGGCTGCCGCGCCTCGCGGAGCAGGTGCTCGACGCCTACGACCCGGAGCTGCCCCTCGGCTACCGCTACGCGGACACCCCGCCCGGCCTCTGGGCGCCGCACCGGGCGGGCTTCCTCGAAGGCACGGCGGGGATCGCCCTCAGCCTGCACACCTACGCCTCGGGCGGCACGCCCCGCACACCGTGGGACGCCGCACTGCTGCTGTCGTAAGGGCTGACGCTGTCGTAAGGGGGCTGGTGCTGCCGGGTTAAAAGAGCTGCTGCTGCCGGGTTGGCTCGCGGGCCGTCGCCGGTGCGGTTCACGGCCCGGCGCCCGCTCGGCTCACGGGTCGTCGCGGCCGATGACCTTGGCCAGCTCGCTCTGGAACCAGTCCAGCCGGGCCTGGAGCAGCGCCGCCTCGGCGACCAGTTCGGGGACCGTGCCGCCGGTCGGCGGGGGCGTGCCCGCCGGGACGCCGGGGGCGGCGGAGACGGTCAGCCGCTCCCCCGCCAGCCGCGCGAAGCCGGGAAAGGAGATGCTCATCCGGTCGGCGGCACACCCCGCGCAGCTGCCCGTCACGGTCCGCCAGCCCGCCCGGCCCCATCCGGCGTCGGCGAACCGGTCGGCGGTGCGCCCGCAGGAGCAGGGGCCGACGCGGGCGGTGCGGACGCGCTGACGGGCGTAGCGCATGCCGCGCTCGTAGCGGATGTACGAGCCGAGGACGGTGATCTCCAGTACGACGGCCCGGCGGTGTTCGGCGAGGCAGGTGAGGCCGAGCGCCTCGTCGCGGGAGTGCAGGCAGTGGAAGCCGCAGTCACAGCGGCGGGAGGGGCAGCGGTGGCGGCGTCCGTAGACGCAGCGCGCGTCGTCCAGTACGCCGTACGGCAGGCCGCCGCCGAGGGAGACGCCGGTGAAGCCCGCCCGGCGGCCGCTGTGGGACAGCACCGGGTAGGCGATCTTGTATCCGGTCGGCGGCTCCGGCGGGTGTTCCTCCGGGAGCCGCAGCCTCATCGCGGAGCCGTCGCCTCGGCCCCGGCGGCCACCGCCTCGCTGTCGCCGTTTCCGGCTGCGGCAGCGCTCCCGGCTTCGGTATCGGCTTCGGCGGAAGCGGGCCGCGTCGCGGCCGCCGGCTCGTTCTCCTCGTGCTCGCGCTCCTCGGCGAAGCCGACGGCGAGTGGTTTGCCCAGCCTCATGGCGTCCTCCCCTGACCAGTGCAATGGACAGCGAACCTCCCCATGGTGGCTCACCAGGGCGGGAATTGGCACCAGTGCATCCCGGACACAGCAGCGCGGCCGCACGACGGGCGTTTCCGTCGTACGGCCGCGAAGCGCGCTCCCCGAACGGGCCGGGGCTTCGGCCGGGGCGCGGCCGGTCAGTCGTTGCTGTGCAGCGCCTCGTTGAGGCCGCCCCAGGAGCCGGAGCGCGGCAGGGCCTCCACCCGACCGGAGGTCGAGTTGCGGCGGAAGAGGAGGTTGTTCGCGCCGGAGAGGTCCAGCGCCTTGCTGACCTCGCCGTCCGGCAGCGTGACGCGGGTGCCCGCGGTCACGTACAGACCGGCCTCGACGATGCAGTCGTCGCCCAGCGCGATGCCGATGCCGGCCTCCGCGCCCAGCAGGCAGCGCTCGCCGATCGAGATGATCTGCTTGCCGCCGCCGGAGAGGGTGCCCATGATCGACGCGCCGCCGCCGATGTCGGAGCCGTCGCCGACGACGACGCCCGCGCTAATCCGGCCCTCGACCATGGACGCGCCGAGCGTCCCCGCGTTGAAGTTGACGAAGCCCTCGTGCATCACGGTGGTGCCGCTGGCGAGGTGCGCGCCGAGGCGGACGCGGTCGGCGTCGGCGATGCGCACGCCGGCCGGGGCGACGTAGTCGGTCATGCGCGGGAACTTGTCGACGCTGGTGACCGCGAGGTGCAGGCCCTCGGCGCGGGCGTTCAGGCGCACCGTCTCCAGCTGGTTCACGGCGACGGGGCCGAGGGAGGTCCAGGCCACGTTGGCGAGCAGACCGAACATGCCGTCGAGGTTCTGGCCGTGCGGGCGCACCAGCCGGTGGGAGAGGAGGTGCAGGCGCAGGTAGATGTCGTGCGTGTCGATCGGCTTCTCGTCGAGCGAGGCGATGACCGTACGGACGGCGACGATCTCGACGCCGCGGCGGGGGTCGGGGCCCAGCGCCTTGGGGGCGGCGTCGCCCAGCAGCTCGGCGGCGCGCTCGGCGCTCAGCCGCTCGGTGCCGGACGGGCCGGGCTCGGCGGTCAGCTCGGGCGCCGGGAACCAGGTGTCGAGGACGGTCCCGTCCTCGGCGACGGTGGCAAGGCCGGCGGCGACGGCGCCGGTGGTACGGGGGGCAACAGCATCGGTCATGACCGAAAACTAACCGGACACGGCCCGTCGAAGCGAACCGGTCCCGGCGCCCGGCTCCACTATCGGCCGCGCCCGCCGCTTTCCCCTCGTTCCCGCCTTGCGTCGAACGCCCGCGCCCGGGCTCAGCCGATGACGCGCTCCAGGGTCGTCCGCACTTGCGCCCTGTCGAAGGGGCGCCCGGTGAGGAGCAGCTGGAGCAGCAACCCGTCGATCAGCGCGACGAGCGTCCGCGCGGTGGCGTCGTCCTTGGTGTACCGGGCGAGCATGGCGACCATCTCGTCCAGCCAGGCCGCCGCGACCGGCTGCAACCGCTCGCGGCGCAGGGCGGCGAGGTAGAGGTCGTACTCCAGCCGCACGCGGCTGCGCTCGCCGGCGGTCGCCGTGCAGTTCTCCAGCAGCCGGACGAGCCCGTCCACGAGCGGCTGCCCCTGGTCGAGGTAGCGTTCCCAGCTCGCGACGGACGTCGTCGGACCGCTGTTGACCTGGCGCAGCGCCGCGATCAGCAGATCGTCGAGGCTCGCGAAGTGGTACGTGGTGGAGCCGAGCGGCACATCCGCGGCCGCGGCCACACTGCGGTGGCTGAGCCCGTCGATGCCCCGCTCGGAGACCACGCGGATCGCGGCGTCCACGATGCGCTGCCGCCGGTCCGGGTCGTAGCGGCGAGCCATCAGTGGGACGCCCCGCCGACGTTGAGCACGACGACCCCGGCGATGATCAGGCCGATGCCCAGCATCTTCGCGGCGGTGGCGGCCTCACCAAGAAAGATCATGCCTATCGCCGCGATGACGGCGGTCCCGGCCGCCGACCAGATGGCGTAGACCGTCCCGACCTCCATACTCTTCAGCGTCTGCGCGAGCAGCACGAAGGCGACCAGATAACCGGCGGCGGTGCCCAGCGATGGCCACAGCTTGCTGAACCCATGGCTGTACTTCATGGCCGTGGTCGCCAGAACCTCGGAGAGGATCGCACCAGCCAACATCACATATGGCATGCGTACGAGCGTACACAACGTTACGTACGACCGTACACACGCGTCCCGCACAGCAACGAGCCCGCCCCCGGCCGGGGTCGGGGACGGGCTGCTGTCGGCGTCGGCGCGCGGCCGGTCGGACGGGCCTGAGGCCGGTCAGACGTTGAACCCCAGTGCGCGGAGTTGTTCGCGGCCGTCGTCGGTGATCTTGTCGGGGCCCCAGGGGGGCATCCAGACCCAGTTGATGCGGAGTTCGTTGACGATGCCTTCGGTGGCCGACTTCGCCTGGTCCTCGATGACGTCGGTGAGCGGGCAGGCCGCCGAGGTCAGGGTCATGTCGAGGGTGGCGATGTTGGCGTCGTCGACGTGGATGCC